>JAZNMQ010000024.1:0-80442 GCA_045579745.1 Candidatus Flemingiibacterium sp.
CAAGCGGTTTCACGATGGGAAGCAAACGGAGGATACCCTGATATGGAGATGATTCCGTCAATCGCTAATTATTTTGGTGTTTCAATTGATGAGCTGTTTGGAAGTCGGAGGCCAAGCGGTCTTAGGAAGACAACACTTAGCTACAACTCCTTGGCTCACAGAACGACATGGCTACGATCCGACTTCAAGCGGTTTCACGATGGGAAGCAAACGGAGGATACCCTGATATGGAGATGATTCCGTCAATCGCTAATTATTTTGGTGTTTCAATTGATGAGCTGTTTGGATACAACAATGAGCGATCTAAAAAGATTGACGAGTTGGCGAAGAAAATTGAGCATATGAATTTTCAGAATAACGGGGTAGATATTAATTTAAACGAGTGTATAGCGCTCGCAAGAGATGCAATGATTGAGTTCCCGGGCAATGAAAGAATAATGCTGAGTCTTGCTTCTGTATTATACAACGCAGGATATGTTCGACACGGTGAATATCATTTATCCGACGAAGAGGGATATGATATTTTGGATGTTGAAACTCATCGCACATATGGAGAATGGAAAGAAGCAATATCACTCTATGAGAAGCTGATAAAAACCATGGACGACGGAGAACTGCGCCATCGCGCAATACGAGAACTTACTCAGCTATACTTAAACACAGGAGAGCACGAGCGCGCATTGGAAATCATTCAAACCGCCCCCAACATTTACGGATCAAGAGAATTTCTCAAAGCCAATGCGGTGGACGGAAAGAAACGCGCCGAGGCTTATGGTGAGGCATTGCTGAAAACGGTTAGAGCTTGTTCTGAGCTTATGGTCAGCGGTGTAACTGCTTATGAAAGTAATATGTCCCCTGCCGATAAGGTTCAGAGCTTACGCGGAGCTATCGAAATCTTTAATATCGTCTGTACCGACGGCAACTGTGGAATGCATCATTCATATATCGCAAGAATTTATACTTTGCTTTCTTTGTACTTGTGGTTAGATGGCAAAAAGGATGAGGCATTTGAAGCATTGGACAATTCTCTTTCGCAATTCAAACGCTTTGAGGAATACTGTGCCAAAGACACGGTATATTATACTGCACCTCTTATCCGCTTGGTTCAATATGATGCTATTCAGGCGAAAGCAAATGATGACTCATACCCGCATACGTCGTGTATTAGTCTTGCAGAAGATTGGCCTTGGTGGTGCGTTCCGGAATATTCAATCGTAAAGCCGGAAATACAAGCTGACCCACGTTGGAATAAATGGGTATCCAAATTACAGTAACCCCGCCTCACGCGACGCTCTTCCATGTTTTTGCATATCAAAAAGCCACCACAAATATGTGGTGGCTTTTGATTTCACTGCTATTTTTCACGGATTCAGATGCAGTCCCTTTGCTATATTTAATTTTATGCGAGAACCTTAACCTTGTAGCCAACCGAATACTCATTTCCGACCGCAAGCTCAATAACATAGGGCTTGTCCTCAAAGTTGCCCGTTTCATCAAGATGAGCAGGAAGACCGTTCCATGGCTCAAGGCATACAAACGGAGCCTTTTTGAGAGGCGGAGTCCATACTCCGAGCGCATTGAAGCCGTTGAAATCGAACTCTATTCCCTTGCCCGTATTCTTGTTAACAAGCTTTACCTTGCGGCTTTCAAGCTTCTTAGTGAGCAGAACATCAACGTCGTAGTCCTCATGCCTGAGCTCCCACTCATTTGTGCCCCTCAGCTTGTCGACTGCAGGGAGCGAAGCGTCAATATAGCCTCCGCCGTAGTTTGTCGTATAGATAACATCCTCATTTTCCGTCTTTTCGAATACAAGCTTGTAATCGGAGAACTGCTCGCCCTCGTTCATCGGGCAACGAAACGCAGGATGACCTCCTATGCAGAAGCGAATAGTCTTAGTATCTGTATTTACAACCTTAAATGTAGTGGAAAAACCATCATCGTTAAGAGTATGTGTAATGATAAGCTTGAAGCTATATGGATAAAGCTCTTTAGTTTCAGCATTATCTGTCAGCTCATATACGAGCGAATTTTCAGTCGCACCAACGAATTTGAATTCCTGCCTGCGAGCGAAGCCATGCTTTTGGAGCGGATATGAAACGCCCTCGAATTTAACGCTTCCGTCGATTGTAGCTCCGACCGTCGGGAAAAGGACAGGCGCGTGGCTTGCCCAGTATTCGGGAATCCCCTCCCAAACATACTCCTTGCCGTCAAGCTTGTAGGAAATAAGCTCTCCTCCAAGTGTCGAGGCTGTCAAGGACGCCCGTGCGGATTTGATTTCATTGTTCATAATATTCACTTTCCTTTCTGACAGTTCAGGGGTCTTGTGACGGTTTCCGCAAGGAAATTCGCGTCGATGACGCGAAAGTCACAAAGCTCCCGTTCTGAAAAACGACCCGTTTTTCAGACTTTTCACTTTCCTTTTAATAATATTGCTTCGGCGAGGCTTTCGCCTCGCCGATAAAGATTAATCCTTCATTTTAGGAGGAAAATCATCGTTTGAGTTCTCGTCATTTTCGACTTCATCCGTCTTGGGTGACTCGGCTTGATTTGCGGCTTCAGCCTCACGGCGAAGCTTTTCTTCTTCATCAGCCTTTGCTCTGTTTACATTTTCCTCATCACTTTTACGACGCTTTTCAGCCGCCATTTCCTCAAGCTCTTCCATAGATGCATTACCGTCCATGGCTGCGTTGAACTGCTCCTCATCCATAACCTCATTCTTTACAAGGAACTGCGCAAGGAAGTGAAGCTTATCGATATTCTCGGAAAGAAGCTTCATTGCAGTATCGTATGCCGTACCGATGATGCGCTTGATTTCGTTGTCGATTTGAGTTGCTGTATCCTCGGAATAATTACGCGATGTGTTGAAATCGCGGCCAAGGAAGACCTCATCGCTGTTGTGCTCTGAGCCGTAAACGATCGGACCGAGAGTGTCGCTCATACCGTAACGGGTAACCATATTTCTTGCAATTCCGGTTGCACGCTGAATATCGTTCGATGCACCCGTTGAGATATCGCCGAGAATCAGCTTTTCAGCTACGCGACCGCCAAGGAGCGATACAATCTCATTCTCCATGCCAAGCTTCGACTGATAGGATTTATCCTCAAGCGGCAACGAGAGCGTGTAACCGCCCGCTCTGCCTGCAGGAATAATAGAAATCTGATGCACGGGAGTATCAGGCTGAAGCAGCTTTGTTACAATAGCATGACCCGCCTCGTGATATGCGGTGAGCTTCTTTTCTTTTTCGCTCACAACCTTGGATTTTTTCTGAGGTCCGACAAGCACCTTTATCGTAGCTTCCTCAAGGTCATTCATTCCGATAAGGCTCTTGCCCTTACGAGCAGCAAGAAGCGCAGCTTCATTCAAAAGATTTGCAAGATCTGCACCCGTAAAACCAACCGTTGTCTTTGCAAGCGTGCGGAGATCAACATTTTCCTCAAACGGCTTGCCCTGTGCGTGAACCATCAAAATGTCCTCACGCCCGCGAATATCCGGATAGTTTACGGTTATTTGACGGTCGAAGCGTCCCGGACGAAGAAGTGCCGGGTCGAGGATGTCAGGACGGTTTGTAGCCGCCATAACGATTACACCATCGTTTCCGCCAAAGCCATCCATTTCAACCAACAACTGATTGAGTGTCTGCTCACGCTCGTCATGACCGCCGCCAAGACCTGCTCCGCGATGACGGCCGACAGCGTCAATTTCGTCGATGAAGATTATGCTTGCAGGATTTTTCTTAGCAGTATCAAAAAGATCTCTTACGCGTGAAGCTCCGACACCGACATACATTTCAACGAAATCGGAACCCGAGATAGAGTAGAAGGGAACGCCTGCCTCGCCTGCTACAGCCTTCGCAAGAAGGGTTTTACCTGTACCGGGAGGGCCTACGAGAAGCACGCCGTGAGGAATATGCGCTCCGAGTCTTGAGAATTTTGCAGGATCCTTTAAAAATTCAACGATCTCCTGAAGCTCTGCTTTTTCCTCGTCAGCACCGGCAACATCCTTGAAAAGAACCTTTTTCTTTTCATCAGAGCCGAGCTTTGCACGGGCTTTTCCGAAGCTTCCGATTTTTCCGCCCTTGCCGCCGCCTGACATTTGATTGACAACAAAGAACCAAAAGACAATAAACAGGATTATTACAATAGCATACGGAAGTAAACTGATCCACCACGGAACCTCTACCGGCTCTGCGATATTGTATGATTCAATAACACCGCTTCGGAACTGCTCGTCGATTACATCTCCGAATTGCTCCATAAACAGTCTTAAATCGCGAAGTGCGAAGGTTACAGTTTTGTTGTCATGTGTAAGAATCGTCAGTCTATCTGAGCTGTCGATTTCAAAAGCCTTAACCTGCTGCTCGTAGAACAGCTTGTCGATGTCGCTGTAAATGATCTCTTCTCCCGGACGGCCGCCAAAAAGTGCGGCTGTTGAAATCAGTATCACTCCAATCAGCACTACATAGAAAATCAGAATCTTGTAATTTGATTTCATTACTTACCTCGTAAAAATGGATTTGCTCTGTAAAAACATGTTAATATTATAGTTTTTATTGTTGACCTATCTTAATTGTAATAATATATTATATTAAGCTCCGCTTCTGAAATATTTCTCACTCTGTCAGCCACGCCGAATCCGGGAACCCAAACGATTCCCACCTCGTCGCAAATGATCGGCAGCCTTTGGCGCTCAAACGAGCTGAGCTTTTTATCGTTATACAGCTTTTTGAGTTTTCGAGTCATGTTACCGAAAACATAGGCATCGCCATTATGACGTGAGCGAGCATTTAACGCTCCTTTTATTTTAGCAGAATTTACCTTTGTGTGTATTGATAATTTGTAAATATTTTTAAGGTATTCGTTATCTTTTTCAAAATTGCTGTTCAACTCACAGTCCCTCGCAATGAGAACTGCAAAATTCAGATCGTCAAAGCGATTTATCCCATCGTGAAGCGTATAGCAAAACTCCGTAGTATCATCCTCGACGTCATCGGTAAATAACAGCATTCCGCCTTCGAAAACTGCCCGTACATTATTTGGGAGATCGAGCTTTGCGCCGTTTTTTCTTGACATAGCAAGACGAAGTATCGCATCGATATGAACATATTCAAGTGCCGCATTTTTCGCCGTCATTGAATAAAGCTTCGATATCGCGCGGGTCGCGACCGCGCGGTGCGCGCTGCAGATATCCTCAGCTTTCAGTGCGCCATTTATCGAATGCTCCTCGACAAATTTATCGGCAAGTCCGTCAAGATATTCGCTGTCGGCGCGTAAGCTTGACGTCGCGCGACAAATCGCAGATGCGAGCGATGGATTCAACCGACGCATTGGCGGCAGAAGCTCATGCCTTATAAAGTTGCGCGTATATGCGGTATCATCATTTGTGCTGTCAAATATATATTTTACGCCGTTTTCTTCGCAATATCCGACTATGTCGGACTTTTGAAGCGAAATAAGCGGTCTTATAAGCTTCGCGTTACCGAGCATTCTCACAGGTGGAATACCGCACATTCCATTTATACCGCTTCCTCGCGTCAGATTAAATAAAACCGTTTCGAGATTGTCGTCAGCATTGTGTGCCGTCGCAACACAGTTTATTCGCGAGTCAGCATTAATCTGCCGCAAAAAAGCATCATATCGGTATGCTCTCGCTTCTTCCTCAAGCCCTCTGCCTGATTTAGCACTAAGGGTCGGGATATCCGCTTCCTCAAGAGTAAAATCGATTTCAAGCCGCTCGCATTCTTCTTTGCAAAAGCGTGCATCGCGTCTTGCTTCATCGCCTCTTATGCCGTGATTGATATGAATTGCCCGCAAATATATCCCGTGAGCTTTGCAATATCTCGAAAGCTTATATAGAAGCGCTGATGAATCAGCTCCTCCCGAATAGCCGACGAGAATACCGCAAACGCCTGCAAGCATTGAATGCTCCTCTGTGATCTGCTCAAAAGCTTTATCTAATTTTCGTGTGAAAACATCTGACATAATTATGCCCTTATACCGGCGGTGCGGCGACCTCTTCAGGTGCGAGCGATGTGAATTTTGTGAATTGGCCGAACCATCCCATAGTTACCTTTCCGGTTGAGCCGTGGCGGTTCTTTGCGATTATGATATCGGCAACATTTTGTTTTTCGGGGTCTGTGTTGTAATAATCGCGCGTCAGGAACATTACAACGTCAGCATCCTGCTCAATCGCACCGGAATCTCTGAGGTCTGAAAGCATCGGTGTTTTGTCAGTTCGGGATTCGGGGCTACGCGAAAGCTGTGCACAGCAGATAAGCGGAACCTGCAATTCCTTTGCAAGAATCTTGAGATTACGTGAAATATCTGCGACCTCCTGAACGCGGTTATCGATTCTGCGGTCGCTCTGCATGAGCTGCAGATAGTCGATTACTACAAGCCCGAGGTTCTTTACACGGCGCAGCTTGGCTTTCATTCCCGTAGCTGTAATGCCCGTCGTGTCGTCGATATAAATATCACATTCCGACAAATCGGCAGACGCATGCGCAAGCTTGTCCCAATCCTCATCGCTGAGCTCACCCGAGCGAATGTTATGCGAATCAACAAGAGCTTCACTTGACAGCATACGCGAAACAAGCTGTTCGCCCGACATTTCAAGTGAAAATACGCACACAGCTTTTTTTGTTGCCTTAGCGACATTTGTTGCGATATTGAGCGTGAACGAGGTCTTACCGACACCCGGACGTGCTCCGACCAAAATCAGGTCGCTTTTTCCCATTCCGACAAGAACATGGTCAAGGTCGCCAAAGCCTGTAGGCGTTCCGAGCGTTTCTGCTCTGTTGGTTTGAAGAAGATGAAGATGCTCATAGGTTTTAACAAGCAGCTCACGAATATGCGTAAAGCCCTTCTGCTCATTGCCCTCGGCAATTGAAAAAATCTTCTGCTCAGCATTGCCGATTATGTGCATTACATCATCTTCAGCCGAATATGCCGACTCCGAGATTTCATCCGCCGCTGAAATGAGATGGCGAAGCAAGCTTTTATTCTTTACAATTGTTGCATAGTCCTCTACATTTGCAGCAGACGGTACGACCTCAGCGATCAGCATTATGTATTTTTTGCTATTCGCTTCATCATAAACGCCGCGCTTTACAAGTGTATCGATAAGAGTTACTATGTCAATATCTCGATTTTGCAGGTACATATCCTGCATTGCGAGAAATATCTCGGTATGGTGCTCGTAATAAAAATCCTCACTTTTCAGTATTCCGGCAATAACATTGAAGCATGCAGGGTCGATCAGGATTGAACCGAGTACCGATTGCTCGGCTTCAAGTGAGGATGGGAGCCTTCTTTGAAAACCGTTCTCAGCCATTTTTACTTCTGTTCCTCAACAATTACGTTGATTTTTCCCGAAATCTGAGTGTGGAGCTTGACGCTTACCTGATGCTTACCGAAGGTCTTGAGCGGCTCATCAAGCTGAATTTTACGCTTATCTACAACGATATCAAACTGTGTTTTGAGAGCCTCGGAAATTTCCTTTGCGGTAACTGAGCCGTAAATTCTGCCGTCTGCGCCCGCTTTGTTTGCAAACTTAACAGTTACAGTTTCAAGCTTTGCAGCCGTTTCCTTTGCATTCTGAAGCTCAACGTCCTTTTTGTGCTGTTCAGCAGCTTCGCGTCCCTTTATTTCGTTAAGTGCCTTATTATCCGCAATAATCGCGAATCCCTTGGGAAGCAGGAAATTGCGAGCGTATCCGTCGGATACATTTACAAGCTCGCCCTTTTTACCCTGACCTTTTACATCCTGTGTCAATACAACTTTCATTTTATCCTCCATAATCCTCGCAGTCAGTATTCATGCGAGGCATTTGTTTATTAATTAATTTTTCTTCATATAATCGTCAATTGCATTTTTAAGTGCTGTGAGTGCCGCAGTCATCGACTGATCCTTTAAAAAGGCTCCTGCTGATTCATAATATCCGCCGCCGCCAATCTTTTCAAGTATCAGCTGAACATTTACATTTCCCGACGACCGCGCTGAAATATGCACGCTTCCGTCAATTGCAACAAGTGCAAAGCTTGCCATAACGCCCGATACACTAAGAAGCTTATCAGCCGCCTTCGCCGCGGCGATTCTATCCTGAGATGTTCCGTCGCTGTCGCTCATTGAGATCGCGAATATCTGTCGGTATGTGATAACATTCATAGTGAACCTTGCCTCACGCATGAAATCATCAAGATCAGATTTAAAGAACATCTGTACCTCAGTCGGATTTGCGCCCTCGCTTCGCAGATAAAGCGCTGCACTGAATGTTCTTACACCCGTGTTTCGCGAAAAGTGCTTGGTATCAAGCAGCATTCCCGAATAAAGCACATCCGCTTCCTCGCGGTGCAGGCTGCCGATCGGAAGTGCCTGTTCAAGCATTTCCGAAACGAGCTCACATGCAGACGATGCTGACGGCTCAATATATGTGATTATCGGCTCTTGCTTGAATTCGCCCGTCTTACGATGGTGGTCAATTACTGCTATCATCGCGCAGTTATCAGCGATATCCGGAGCTTCATACTGAGCAGGATTATTTACATCCACAATAACCAAAAGCGTATCGGAATGAATCATGTCCTGTCCGGTGATACTGTCAACGAAGATGTCAGCGTAATCCGGCAATGCCGCGACTCGTGATATTGCAGTCTTAATATTCGGATGCTCGCGGTTTACAACGATATTCGCTTTAACTCCGCAGAACATAGCAAGTCTTGCAATACCTATGCAGGCGCCTATAGAGTCATAGTCGGGATTTGAATGTCCCATAATGAGCACGTTGTGAGCCTTTGCCATATTCAGCGTCAGCTGATTTGCAATAACGCGCGCCCGAACCTTAGTGCGCTTCTGAACAGTCTTTGTGCGACCGCCGTAAAATTCTGTATTATGAGCATTTTTGACTACAACCTGGTCGCCTCCGCGTTGAAGCGCGAGGTCGAGCGAGGCGTGAGCGTCATGATCCTTATCGGAAAGCGTTCCGTTTACTCTCGAAATACCTATAGAAACCGTAACGGGCATGCTTCCCTCTCCGATCCGAACCTCTCGGATGCGGTCAAGAATGTCGAACTTTTTCTCAATAAATTCATCAAGATAGCGCGCTTCAAAAAGGAAGATGAACTTATCCCGTTCATACTCCTTCAAAATACCGCCGACTGAATCTGCCCACTCTTTTAGTATAGCCTCCACCTGCGCAGAAGCGGCGCGATACTTTTCCTGAACGAACTGCATCAGCTCGTCAAGATTATCTATCATTACATAGGCAATTATAGTTTCCTCATCAGCAAGACGCTTTGCGAGCGATCTGAGCTCTGTGCGTTCATTCCAGATTGTTATGATGTAATTTTTGCCCTGAGATACGATTTTGTAGCCCTTTATGCGAAACACCCTATCATACGCAACTGCCTCTACTCCGTCCTGTGATTCGGTATCCTCCGGAGCCGAGGTCGTATCGTCGAGCAGGCGTTCTATCGTTACATCAGCAATGTTGTCGATAAATTTGGTGTAAAGCACCTCACGAGGGCTTGCGAGCTTTGTAAACGCGCCGTTATACCATATGATTTTGCCTGATTCGTCGCAAATCATAACCGGCATATATAAGTTTTGAATCAGATCCAGAGTTATATTGCTAAGCAGAGGAGAGATTTTCTCGTCATCGGCACCGATTATACGGAAGCTGAAAAAGCCGTACAGCTTTATTACAATGAACTCAAAAATCAAAAAGCAAGCTATCATAACTCCGCCCACAATAAACGCATCGAGGTCGGAATATCGCATTATGACTGCATACAATACAAAGAATACAAGCGTCAGCAATGTTGTGATCCTAACACGGCGTGAAAAGCCATGTGCGGTTTGGTCGTGCTTCTTTTTCATGCGAGATTCATTCCTTTCATAGTCTGATTTTGTTACTGCTTTCGCATGCGTTTTTTTCGCAGACTGTTCTCACGGAGTGTCACGATGACACCAAGCGTCATTAACAGCATTGCAACAAGAGATGGATTAATAATAAGCATTACAGCAGTAATTATCACGGAAAATTTGCTGATTCCGAAAAGTGAAGCCCTTCCGAGAAGGCTTAATACGGCTTCACGAGCGCCGCAGTAAATAAAGCCGGGTGAAAGAATAATCAATAGGTTTTGCACAGAGCTTTGGAGGACAGCCGCACCGCCGTTTCCGAGCGATGTCAGTATTGACAAAGCATACGAAGCTATAAACACTATTGCAGTTATGCTGTCAAGCTCAATACGCCATGTAACCTTTTCCTTTATTACCTCGACCGACGGTCCATCCTTGGTTATAACCGCTCTCATGCAGATTCGAGCTCCGCTCGGAAGCATCGGCGTTACATTGAATATGCCTGCAATCAAACGAGTCGCCAATGTAGCAAAATACGAATTTACTATCATCATCGAAACCATAACACCGAGCAAAAGCGTTTTTATCTGATAAAGCAGTACGTCAATACTCGGCAAAACACTTAGCACAGACAGATTTAATTCATTCTCTGCTATCAAGGTTTCAAGCATTTCTTTTATCGGCTCAAGCGTTGAATCTATCATTGTCATAATCGTTTCGGCATTCAGGCTTCCGTATACCGAACGTATTGCAAGTGCAATGTATCCAATCCATAATAATGCAGAGCACAAAGCCGCCGCCATTATGGATACCGAGCGTCCCTTTCCCATTCGGACAGTCAGGAATATCGGTACTGACATCGCGAGCGGATATAGCGCGGGAACAGCACTCGCAACAGAGCCAAAGTAGACTGCCGCAGAAATATAAGGTATCAGCCCGAGCATTAAAACAAGCACAAGCATTTTATTTGAGCTTGCAAAGTTAAGAAAAAGCAGAACAAGCATCGCTGATGCAATTATTGACAGACACAGACCTACAAGTCCGAGCGGGTCAATCGCTCCAACAAATGAAAACAGTACAGAAACGACGCAAAATACTATCTGTGTCAGCAGCGAAAGGCTGTTCTTTTTTTCTGATTGTGAGTAGTTTTTTTGATTATCCAAAAATTCACCTCATTGACATCAAGGTGTAAAATGCCATTATAAGTTTATTATTCTATTATACCATCTTTTTGATGTAAAGTCTACAATTTTATTTAAATATTTTTTTATTTTTTCAGAGTTGCAGAAAAATAAAAAAATCAGGTGTCAGCCAATCGGTCGACACCCGATAAATCATTAAAATCTTCCGCCGCGGCCGCCGTGAGATCTGCCTGAGGAGCTTCTGTGGCTTGATCCTCCACCGGAGCGTCCGCCGCTACTTGAATTTGAGCGTGGCGTGCGTGTTACCTGCGCGTACAGATACCTATCGCTTTCACGGTGCAGCTTAAGGCTGTTTGAAACAACGTAGCTTCGGGCGTTGACCGCCGGACGAACTGTAGTCATTTTATGCTTCATTGTCAAAACGATTATTAATGAAATCACAAAACCAACCACAATCGATATCACAAGCGCGCCTTTGACATCGAACGGCTCATTCCCATAGGACGCACCATCTTCAGAGATATAATACTCTGCCGCCTCTGCATAACGAATGAACGCAAGATAATAATCGCCATCCGACAAATAATCAATGAAGCTGTCCTCGATATCCATAAGCTCATAATCGTCGATTGACTGCAAAGCCGTGCCGTGTTTCTTTATGTAATATTCGCGCTCCGACATCGAAACAAGCAGTAATATTCCGTCGTCGTTCACGCCATAGCCATATCCGTTTTCGTCGTAAAAATCGTCTGCATAAGCCATCGCCGACTTTCCCTCAAGGGAGTTTACGGTAACAACGGCAATTTCGGCTTGGATGCCGTCACTCAACTCATTAAGCTTATTAAGCAAGCTGTCATATTCGCTGCCTGACAAAAGCTGAGCCGAATCATAAACAAGAGGGAGCTCTCTGTTTGCACATACATTGACCGTCAAAAACGCTAAGGACGCTATGATAAGAAGTCCGATAAAAGCTCTTTTCATCATAAACCTCCAAGCATGTTAAACAGCCATTGAGCTAAAAAGGTGACCGCACCTGCAATAGCTGCATACTTAAACAAATTGGACGCAAACAGCTTCCCGTCAACAGGGAGATTTCCAACGAATTTGCCCGTCTGACCGTTCATTGCGAAGGTGTATTTTTCGTTATTCCATGTCGTATTGAGAATCCAGACGGGATAGAGCACATATTTTGCCTTTCCGTCTGCAACGCGGATATTGCTTGACTGAGTTGCAACCGATGAATAGCCCTTTACGGTTTCACGGAAAGCGTCCTCCGCACTTCTTTTCATGCGTTCTCCCGCTCTCGGACGGCTATCGGCAGCCGAAACATCATATCTCTCCGCAAGATAACCTGACAAATACGCAGTTTGAAAATCAACCGCTTCGCTAAAATCAAACGGCTCAATCGATTCCATAAGCTCATTTGCCATCTTTGATGAGCCGTCAACCGGCACCTTGGAAAACTCTAAGCTTCCACTTCTAATAACAGAATAGAAGCTCGTTTCGACATGGCGATATTTTGACGAATTCCATACTCTCACGCGTGTTGCGCGGTAATGAATATCCGCATCGGCGTTCGCATCAAAAAGCCAAAACGGAACATATACACCCTTTATTTCATCGATGTGATTTTCGTCCTTGAACACCTTCGGAAGCAGCGGCTTCCCTTTAAAATGCTTCATCAGAGCTTTTTTGGCGTCTTCCTTGTCAAGCTTGAACGGAATAACAAAATCAGGGCGCAAATCATTCGCAAGCCGACCCTTTATAATAACCGGATTGTCGCAATACGGACATTTTGTTGCTGCAACCGTATCATCGGCAATTATCTCGCCTGCACATGAATTGCAAACATAAACACTCAGCCCGTCTGTTTCTCCGTCCTGCCATTCGCTCGAAGCCTCGGAAAAGTTCAACTCCTCGCCCTGCCCCGACTTCAAATCCTCGTCGTAGCTTTTCAGGGTTTCGAGGTCGAATTCAGTATCGCAGTATGGACATTTCATCTTCTGCGATTCGCTGTCGAATTCGATCACTCCTCCACAGCACGGACATTTGTATTCGAAAATTTCACTCATTATTTGGTATCAGCGTCGTCAAAGCGGTCCCCGCATTCGGGGCAGAATTTTGGAGGATTCCTTGGATCTTCGGGCTCCCATCCGCATTTATCGCACTTGTAAAGCAGGGCGTCAGCCGGCTTCTTTGCGCCGCATTCCGAGCAGAATTTACCGAGATTCTCAGCTCCGCAGGTACATTTCCAGCCTTTTTTCGCCTCAGGCTTTTTTGCTCCGCATTCAATGCAGAATTTTCCCGTATTTTTCGCTCCGCAGCTGCAGAGCCATTCATTATCCGAATTTGCTTCAGGCACGGCGCTGTTGTTCTGTGCTGCTCCCATCGCAAACAAGCTCTGAGCATTCATTCCACCGGAAGCGTTAGCCATACCCATGCCCATAAAGCCTGTCATTGCTCCGCCTTGGTTGGATGCCGCAGCCTTCATCGCATCCGCTTGCGCGCCTACGAGTGTTGCAGCCGCCATCGTCGGATCGCGATACATAGCATTCTTTTGTGCTTGTTGGATGATCTCCTCCTCATCCTCGGGCAGAGTAATAGGATTCATCGCAATCGAAGCTACCTTGAGTCCGCGGGTTTCACCCCACTTTTTGGTGAGTGCTTCATTCATGGCATCGCAAAGAGCCTCAGTATGAAGCGAAATCTCGTTCGGGCGCATATTAAGCTGAGAAAGCTTACCGAACGACGGAAGAAGTGCGCTGATAAACTCCTTTTTCAGCATATTATCGATCTCGTCACGAGTGTATTCCGACTCAACGTTTCCACAGACATTTGTATAGAAAAGCAGCGGATTTTCGATCCTATAGGAATAAACGCCCGAGCAGCGAACCGATACATCGATATCAAGTCCTATACGCTTATCGACCACGCGGAACGGAACGGGGCTTGGCGTGCCGAACTTGTTGTCGAGAATTTCCTTTGTATTGAAATAATAAACTCTCTGATCCTTTCCGGTATCGCCACCGTATGTGAAGCGTCTTCCGATCGTCTTAAAGGTTTCGATAATGCTCTCTCCAAGATTGCCCGCGAAAATAGACGGCTCGGTTGAGCTATTATAAGTATATTCGCCCGGCTCCGCACAAACCTCGACAACCTTTCCCTGGTCGACGATTATCATACATTGACCGTCGGCGACCGCAATGCCGGAACCGTTTGAGATGATGTTGTCATTTCCCTTGGTATTTGACGAACGAGAGGTCATACGTTTTTGACCCTTGACAACGAGAACATTGTTAACAAGAGCATCGCAGTAAAAGAATTCTTTCCATTGGTCAGCAAGCACTCCACCGAGCGCGCCAACACCGGCTTTAATAAGTCCCATAATAAAACCTCCTTGAATTCAGCAAATATTGCTATATTTTATAAACTCATTATAGCATAATCCCACGATTGTGTCAACAGAAAATTAGTTTTGTCAGCCGTTTTAATACCGCTCCTGCCGAACGGATAATGCTTGAGCCTCATTTTTTGCAATATCATTTTACTATTGCAAAAATTATAAAATAATGTTATAATACTAAAAAACCAAACAATGGAGATCAATTATGGCATTTTTACAGGTACATTTTGCGTCGGCGGCTCTCGGGAAGCAGGTTCAGGTAAATGTTGTGCTTCCACAGCTTCCGTATAAAAAAGATCGCGGCGAGCTTTCGTCCTACACCTATCCCACGCTTTATCTGCTCCACGGGGCAAGCGATGATAACACGATGTGGGAACGCCGCACCTCAATTGAGCGTTACGCCTCGGACAGAGGCATCGCTGTTGTCATGCCCAATGCCGACCTTTCATGGTATTGCGATATGAAGACCGGCGGCGGCAACTATTTCACATACATTTCCGAGGAGCTCCCGGCAGTTTGCCGCGAATTTTTCCCTCACATGTCAACAAAGCGCGAGGAAACGTTCATCGCAGGCCTTTCAATGGGTGGCTATGGAGCAACAAAAATCGCACTCCGCCATCCCGAAACCTTCAGTCATGTTATAACTCTGTCAGGTGCGCTTGACCTTACATACGCGTTTAACCGTCATCAAAGACACGCCATCGACATTTTCGGTGAAACGGAAAGTGCATTTGGCGGCGAGGATGATGTTTTTGCGCTCGCAGAACGCTTCCCGAAGGACGGCTCACAAATAATGCCGAAATTTTTCGCCTGGTGCGGAACGGAGGACTCCTTTATCACCGACAACCGAAGATTCCGCGAAGTATTGGAGAATAACGGCTTCGACGTCACATATTACGAGAGCGAAGGCACTCACTCCTGGGAATATTGGGACAAATGGATTCTCAAAGGCCTCGAGTGGCTTCCGATAAACAAATAAAATTATAGCGGAGCATAAAGGAGCTGTTGCACTTAGGTGCAACAGCTCCTTTATGTATTTTTTATATCAGTTGAATGTGCCGAGCTTCTTTACCTCAGCAACGATCTGCTTCATTGTGTCAAGTGTAACGTCATTGGGGATGGAATGGTCAGACGCGAAGATGTAACCGCCATTTTCCTTGAGAATCGGCAATTTTTCTCTGATCTCTGCGAGAATCGCATCTGTATCCTTCCAGATAGCCGCGTTGGTGCCGCCGTGAATTACGATCTTGTCGCCGTATTCCTTTTTAACCTTATATGCATCCATGCCTGCCTTGACCTCGAGCGGATTGAGGCAGTCAAAGCCCGAATCGATGACATCAGGCAGAAGCTTCATGATATTGCCGCAGGAGTGGAGATATGCGTAAATATCGCGGTCATGCGCCCACTTTACGAATCTCTTGTGATACGGCTGAATAAGCTCTTTGTATATGTCATTTGAGAAGAATGCGGTTCCCTTGTAACCCATATCATCGTAAATGAACGCTTCGTCGAAATGATAACCTGCATCCCAAATGCGCTCATAGAGAACTCTGTTGCAGTTATAGAGCGTATCGAACATATCGGTGAGCAGCTCAGGCTCCTCGATCATTGCGATAAGCAGATTTTCAGTACCCATCATATGCGAATGAGTAATATCAAAGCCGAACCAGAAGCATACGCGTATCCAATGACCGTCAGCTCTCCACTTGTCAAAATTGTTTTTGATCCAATCCCACGGAATACGGTCGTCATCGACAGTAACCCTTGCCTTAGCATCTATCCACGCTTTTGCGTCGGTTACCTTGAAGTCGAGCATTTCAGGAGTTGAATCCTCCTCCTTGAATTCCTTGATTGTAGTGCCCCAGTTCGTCGTTTTGATTCTGTATCTGTCAGTTTCCTCAATAATTTTTGATTCAAATCTCGGGCTGACATCAACATTGATGGTGGTAGTTTTATCAACGCCGAAATAATCGCGCCAGTCCGCATCATTTGGCATTCCCTCGCGCTTCCAGCGGCGAATCGTTCCTGCCCAGGGATTATCGACTATCGGAACACGGTCAGTTTCTTTATGCTCGTATGTACGTTTGATTCTCTCATGTGAATTCATAGAAATAGCTCCTTACTCTATTAATATTCAGGTGATTTAATCATAGCATATAGCATAATTTATGTCAAGAGAAATTTTACAATTCGAGGCTTCATTTTGTAATTTATTTTGTTGACAACATATTCCACGTATGCTATAATGAAAATCAGATATAAGCTTATTCATCAACTAAAAAAGCGGAAAGGAATTATATTATGAAGCTTTATTTTATCATCGGAAGTCAGGACCTTTACGGTGCTGAAACGCTCGCTCAGGCTGAAAAGGACGGCTTTGCGATTGCGTCCTACCTTAATGAAAAGCTCGGAAATGTCGATGTCGAGGCTCTGCCTATCGTTCAGACCGCAGCAGGCGCAGAGGATGCCATCCGTACTGCATGCAATGATAAGAGCTGCATCGGAGTTATTCTTTGGATGCACACCTTCTCTCCTGCAAAAATGTGGATTCGCGCACTCGAGCAGCTTGATAAGCCCATGCTCCATCTCCACACTCAGTATAACGAAAAGCTCCCATATGAAAGCATCGACATGGATTTCATGAACCTCAATCAGTCGGCGCACGGTGACCGCGAATTCGGCTTCATCTGCACAAGACTAAAGGTTCGCCGCGAGGTCGTTGTCGGCTACTATAAGAATGAATCCGTACTGACTCAGATCCGTAAATTCGCCGATGTTGCCAACGCTGTTGCATTCGGTAAGGGAATGCGCGTTGCAATGCTCGGAAGCAACATGCGCGATGTTGCGGTTACAGACGGTGACCGCGTTGAAAGCGAAATCAAGTACGGTTGGAATGTCAATTACTATGGCATCGGCGATGTTGCTGCACTCGCAAATGAGGTAACCGACTCCGAGGTTGACGCTAAGCTCTCTGAATACAACGAAAAATACGAGCTTGCTACCGATAATCTTTGCGCTGTCCGTGAGCAGGCAAAATACGAAATCGCACTTGAGAAATTCATCGCACGCGAAAATGTTTCTGCATTTACCGACACCTTCCAGGACCTTCACGGTCTTGCACAGCTCCCGGGAATCGCAGTTCAGAACCTAATGGCAAAGGGCATCGGCTTCGGTCCTGAGGGCGACTACAAGACATCTGCGCTGAATGCAGTTCTCTTTAAAATGGCTGAAAACCGTAGCGGCTCGACAGGCTTCATGGAGGATTACACCTACGACCTCACCGAGGGCGAGGAGCTTGAGCTTGCGGCTCACATGCTCGAGGTTTCCCCCGTGTTTGCATCCGAAAAGCCTAAGATTGAAGTTCATCCGCTCGGAATCGGAGGAAAGGCTGACCCTGCCCGTTTGGTATTCGACGGAATCGAGGGCGACGGAATCGCGGTATCAATGATCGACCTTGGCGACCGCTTCAGACTTATCTGTGCTGAAATCGAATTGATAAAGCAGCCAAAGCCTATGCCTAAGCTTCCTGTCGCAAGACTTATGTGGAAATTAAAGCCCGACTTCAACACCGGTGCGGCTGCCTGGATTTATGCAGGCGGCGCTCACCACGCTGTTGTTTCGACAGCTCTTACCACCGATGATATCCGCTTGTTTGCAAAGATGACCGGCACCGAGCTTGTTATCATCGACGACAAGACAGAGCTTTCCTCTTTTGAAGCAAATCTTGAAATGCTTGATCTCATGAGCAAGCTCAGAAAGTAATAATAAACCTCAAAAAACCATCACTTTGCGGCAGAACATCGGTGTCAACCGATGTTCTGCTACATATAAATCAGAAAGGTGGTCAAATATATGACCAAACAAATCGATACAACAAAAACCTATCTCGGCATTGAATTCGGTTCAACACGCATCAAAGCCGTGCTGATCGATGACAGCTATAATATTGTTGCAAGCAGTGCATTTGATTGGGAAAATCAGCTTGTGGACGGATATTGGACCTACTCGCTCGATCTTATCCACGATGGCATCCGCGCATGCTTCGCCTCACTTCAGGAGGATTTCAAAAGCCGCTATGGCACACCGATTACCGAAATCGGTGCTATGGGCTTCTCGGGAATGATGCACGGCTATCTTGCGTTCGACGCGGAGGATAATCTTCTCGTTCCTTTCCGAACATGGCGTAACACTACAACCGCTAAAGCGGCAGAGGTGCTGTCCGAGAAATTCCACTTCAACATTCCTCAGCGTTGGAGCATTGCACATCTTTATCAGGCAATGCTGAACGGTGAGGCGCACGTCACAAAAATTGCACATATTACAACAATCGCAGGATACATACATTATCTCTTATCGGGTCGCCACGAGGTCGGCATAGGCGAGGCTTCGGGTATCTTCCCGATTGAAAACGGAGCTTATTCCGAGCCTATGTTAAAGAGCTTCGATGAGCTTTCAGAGGACATGCCGTGGGATCTGCGAAACCTGCTCCCCGAGATCAGATGCGCAGGCGAGAGCGGTGCCTATCTCACTGCAGAGGGCGCGAAATTCCTTGACCCTACGGGTGCATTAAATCCCGGCGTTCCGCTCTGTCCTCCCGAGGGTGACGGCCCTACCGGAATGACTGCCACAAATGCTGTTGCACCGGGTACGGGTAATATTTCTGCAGGAACATCGGTATTCTCCATGCTCGTGCTGTCAAAGCCGCTTGACGGAATCTATCCTGAGATCGATATTATCACGACTCCCGAGGGATATCCGACCGCAATGGTTCACAGCAACAACGGATGCTCTGAGCTCGATGCTATAGTTAAGAACTTTATCGAATTTGCACAGCTTTCAGGCAATCCCATATCAAAATCCGATTGCTATGAGCTGCTGTATCGCAACGCAATGTCAGGCGATGCAGACTGCGGCGGCGTTGTTTCCTACAACTTCCTTGCAGGCGAGCCCGTAGCAGGTGTCGAGAAGGCTTGCCCTCTTACATTCCGCACTCAGGACAGCGAGCCGACGCTTGCAAACGTAATCCGCTCTCAGCTTTACGCTTCTATTGCTTCAATTAAGCTCGGAATGGATATGCTGTCCGAAAACGAAAAAATTGAAGTTAATATGATCAAGGCACACGGAGGACTGTTCAAGGTCAAGGGCGTAGCTCAGCAAATTCTTGCCGATGCTCTCGATACTCCTATCTCTACCGAAGCTACAGCAGGCGAGGGCGGAGCTTGGGGAATGGCGCTTCTTGCAGCCTACATGATAAAGAAGCAGCAACAAACTCTTGGCGAATGGCTCGAGTCTGAGGTCTTCGCAGGTCAGGAATCGCTCGTATTAAACCCCACAAAGGAAGGCCGCGATGGCTTTAATGAGTACATCAAGCGCTATAAGTCGGGCATTTCTATGTTCAGCGGACTTAATAAATAATCTTTTACGGCTTGCTTCATTGCAAGTCGGCAAACATACCGCCCGATCGGGCAGAAAGGCAGACCTGCTTTTGCAGGTCGTGAGCAAATATGCTTGAAGAATTAAAAAAAGAGGTGCTTGAAGCTAACCTCCTACTTCCGAAATACGAGCTTGTCACATTCACTTGGGGAAATGTTTCCGCAATTGACCGCGAAAGATCACTCGTGGTAATAAAGCCGTCCGGTGTAAACTATGACGAGCTTAAAAGCGAGGATATGGTAGTTGTCGACCTTGAAAGCGGCAGAGTGGTTGAGGGAAGATACAAGCCGTCAAGCGACACTCCGACACATCTCGCATTATATCGCGCATTTGAAAATGTCGGCGGAATCGTTCATACTCACAGCACAAATGCTACTGCATTTGCACAAGCCGGAGCCGGACTTATACCGCTCGGAACAACTCACGGCGACTACTTCTACGGTGAAATTCCCTGTACACGCGCTATGACCGACGCCGAGATAAACGGAGAATACGAAAAAGAAACGGGAAATGTAATTATTGAAACCTTTAAGGGCATTGACCCGCTTTCAATTCCGGGCGTGCTCGTCAAGAGCCACGGCCCATTCTCGTGGGGAAAGGACGCTATGGAGGCTGTTCACAACTCTGTTGTAATGGAAGAAATAGCGAAGATGAATTTCCGCTCGATTCTCATAAATCCCGAAATCGGACACATGCAGCAGGTGCTTCTCGATAAGCATTTTCTTCGCAAGCACGGAGCTAATGCGTATTATGGGCAGGATACAAAATAATATCCGTCAGCATTGAGGAGGTATTATCGAAATGACTTCTAAAGAAAGAATTCGCGCCGCAGTTGCGCACAAAAAGACCGATATTATTCCGGCCAACTTTGAATGCGTCGGAAATGTCATGGAAAGACTCAAGGCGCATTTTGGATACGAGGACGACGAGCAGGTCAGAGTTCGTCTTGGCTCTGACATACGCGGTATTACTCCCACTTATATCGGACCCGAGCGCAAGGGCTATAAGGATGCAAAGGGTAATTCCGTTTGGGTTGGTCATTGGGGCGACCGTCACCGCGTCCACTTTAACGGAAAAAGCCGCGAGAGCATCCCATGCGATTTCCCGCTTGACAGCATCAACACCATTGAGGGACTAAAAAACTATCCGTGGCCTCGAACAGAATGGTTTGACTACGAAAGCATCAAGCGTCAATGCGACAAATACAAGGATAAAGCAATAACTATCGGCTATGACGGCCCGTTCCAGATCGCAACGCATATTCGCAGTATGGATAAGCTCCTTATGGATATGGTTCTCGAGCCGGATTACGCGCATTATCTATTTGATCGCATGGTTGAATTTGAGCTTGAGCATTACGAAAAGATGCTCATTGCCGCTGACGGACAGATTGATATTTTAAAATGCTGCGACGATTACGGAACACAGCGCGGGCTGCTGTTCGGAGTTGACTTGTGGGAAGAGTATTTTGAAGAAAATACAAAAAAGCTTGTTGATCTTGCTCACAGCTATGGCGCAATGTTTCATCAGCATTCCTGCGGTTCTATGGAACCTATGATACCCGGACTTATCAACTGCAAAATAGATATTCTTGAACCGCTTCAAAAGCTTCCCGGAATGGAGCATGACATGCTCAAGAAAGAGTACGGCGACAAGGTAACCTTCCTCGGTGGAATAGATACTCAGACAATTCTCCCGTTCGGATCTCCGGAGGAGGTTTACAACGAAACCAAGCAGGTCATCTCAACTCTCGGCAAGGATGGCGGATACATCCTCATGGCGAGTCAGTCGTTTGAATCTGATGTGCCCGTTGAAAATATTCTCGCAATGTACAGCGTTCGCGATCCCTCGCTTTGGAGTAAGCAATAAAAAATCAGCGTACCCTCGCAGGCTTTGGCTTGCAAGGGTACGCTTTTTATATTTCGTTATTATTTCTTATTTCCGTTCTGGAAGATGAAGTCAGGAAGTTTTTCATTAAAGAGCATATACTGCTTGAGGTAAGGCTTGCCGTACTCCTCGGCGGAATTAATATATTCGGAATTTTCAAGCTCCTCATCTGTAACTGCAAGACCTTCGAGCTCGGCAATCGCCTGAGCGGCAAGGTACATGAGCGCGTTTTCATTATATACTGTCATGTTTGCTTCAATATACGCATCCATTGTTTTGAAGCCCTGCGCAAGGATCATCTCCTCACCGGTCATTCCGTAATACATCATAGCGAAATCGTCCTGCTGCTTCAAATCGTAATTGATAACATAATCAAGCACGCTCTGAGGAATCGATTCGCATGTAGCCTCACCGATGATCTCGGTAAAGAACATAAATTTCTGTCTGTCAGAAAGCCAGTCCTTGATATCTTCGAGCATTTCTTCCTTGGTGTTAAATCCGTACTCCTTGGCAACCTCGTCATTGAGCGCCATGATATCGCCCTCGATATAATTGATTGTGGTAACAAAAACAGCGTCCTTGCCATTTAATTCCTCATTGCCGTAATCTTCAGGGAAGGTAACCTCTACATTAAAGGTTTCGCCCGGATTGTGACCGATTAACTGTTCAAGGAAATCGTCGATGTAAGCTGTAACACCGATTGTAACCACTGTTCCCTGACCCATTGTTGTTCCGCCCTCAAACTCAACACCGTCTATCGAGCCGACATAATCGATATTAACCGTATCGCCGTCCTCAACCGCTCTGTCCTTAATCTGCTCATATTGACCGAGCGATTCCATAATACCGTCAACCTGCTCCTGAATAGCCTCCTCGGTTACCTCCTCAAGCGATGCGTCAACATCAATGCCCTTATACTCAGGCAGAGTTACAATTTCCGAGGCTTTTACTCCCTTAAAAAAGCCATCCTTATCAAGTCCTGTGCTGTAGGTGAATTCTTCCTCTTTTCCGCAGGAAGCAAGTGCTGTTCCCAAAATCACAGCAGTAGCAAGTGCAACAATTCTTTTTGAGGTTTTCATGTTATTCTCCATTCTTTTATTAGTTTATATTAATATATTGGTTCACATAAGTGTGCATCGATGCCTTTGTCAAGCAACGCCTGCTTAGCTTTTTCGGCATTACAGGGACTGTCGAAAACCCCGAAGACCGATGGACCGCTTCCACTCATCATTGAGTGAAGCGCACCGCATTCCAGCATGTATTCTTTAAGCCTTTGTGTATCCTTGCGTATCGGAAGTATCGCACTTTCGAATATATTTGTCATCGACTTTGCAATCAGATTTATATCGCCCGTTTCAAGTACCGCTGTAAAGCTTCCTACATCGACAACGCGCGAGGTGAAATCATACATTTCATCAAGTGTTCGATATGCCAAGGGAGTTGATACGCCCTCTCCGGTTTTGGCAATGATTATATAGCACTTCGGAAGCCTCGGGCACGGCGATAATATGTCGCCTACTCCTTTTGTTACACAGATGCCCTTTCTTACGCAGAACGGAACATCAGCCCCGAGCCTCGCACCAAGCTCACAAAGCCTGTCTGTGCTGAGTCCGACTCCGTACAGCTTATCAAGTCCGATAAGCGTTGCCGCAGCATCGGTGCTTCCGCCTGCGAGTCCTGCCGCAATCGGGATGCGTTTTTCGACATGTATCCTTGCTCCGCCTTGTAATCCAAGCTCTCCGAAAAAGAGCTTAGCGGCTCGATAACAAAGGTTGCTCTCCCCACAGTCAAGTGAGGGCTCACTGCATGTCAGCTCAATTGCCCCAGCCTTTTCAAAAGTGAGCGTATCGTAGAGCGAAACTGACTGCATAACGCTTTCTATATTGTGATATCCGTCAGGACGTCTGTCTACAATATCAAGCCAAAGATTTATCTTTGCGGGAGCATTTATTGTAATTTTTTCAGTCAACAGCTTCTCCACCTTATCCTGTTTTGCTTTATTTGATTTAAGCAGTACTGCATTAACCTCCGATAAGCTTAATTATCGGATTTTTCTTAATCTTAACCGCTTTAAACGGGCAGAGCTCCTGACAGCAATAGCATCTGATGCAATCGGATTTAATTATGAATGCCTGCTTTTTGCCGGCTTTGGCGGGTTTTAATTCGATCGTATTTCTCGGACAGCTCTTAACGCATTCTCCGCATCCTACGCATTTTGCCGTATCAACGAGCGGTCTTGGCTGCAGCCAATCGTTGAGCCTGCCTCCGAACATATTCGGCAGAATTTTAAGCATCGAGCCACCACGAAGCGGATTGCTTGCGGTATCCGGCTTTTTGAAATCATCGACCGTAAGGTCAGACAGCTTTTCGTCAGACAAAATTTTAAGCTCATAAACACCGCTTGGACAAAGTCCGCGACGCTTAGCTTCTTCAAGCATTATTACACTGTCAACCTTGATAAGCGAGGAAGCCGCAATATCGACCGAAAACGGATTAAGTCCCGACAAAATGCAGTTAAGCTTTCTCGGCTCACCGCCTGTCGGACCGTTACCCTCCATCGCCAAAATACCGTCTACGACATTGAATGTTGGCTTCATGGCGATTATTGTTCCGACAAGGTCTGCAAGCATCGAGCCGAAATCGTTATAATCAGGGAATCGCGCGTGCATTTCAAACTTCTGAACACCCGGAATTACGCCGAAATAATTCTTTGCCGCGCCGCTGTAGCCGGTCAGCGAATGGCTTTTCAGCTTTGCCAGATCGACAATTACATCTGCATTAACGATGGGGGTAATCATGTTGAAAACCTTGGAGGTTTTACCGTTCGGAGCGGCTACCTCCTGATAGCTCGTATCAAAATTCAGCGGAACATTCATCCGCTCTGCAACCGCAGTCAATCCGCATCCGCGATAGGTTCCCGCAAGCGTTTGCTCGGTATAAAGACCACCCGGGCTCTCGGCTATTAGGATATCCGAAGCACTTTCTTTAAGTATGCGTATCACAGCTTCAAGCACTGCGGGATGTGTTGTTGCCGCAGCCTCGGGACTTTTTTTCATAACGAGGTTCGGCTTAATTACGACACGCTTGTCCTTAAACATATCCGCCGCACCGAGCTTATCAAGCTGCAAGCGGAGTACACGCTCAATATCGTCTACATCATAGCTCTCACATCTGTCAAGAGCTACCATGTAATCCTTTTCTATCATCTTGATTTATGCTTTCATTAAACGAAAGCTTCCTTTCTGCTCACTCAACGAAATGTGCTCCGACGGATTTCCTACGGGCAATTGCCCCGTTAAATACCATCCTTGCAATCTGAGTCATTGAGTAAAGCTCATATTCTTCACATGTTGAAAGATACGCTGATTCAAGCTCTCCCATAAGCTCGTCGACGAACACCTTGCCCTTGTTCATACCTGCCTTGGTTCTGACAGCGTTTGCGTTTTTCGTCATTACATCGCAAAGCTTTTGGCGCTTTTCGCCGATATTATCGAGCGTTTTTTCTACCGGTAAATGCAAATTTTGTATTTCGGTTGAGGTTGATGTACGACAGCTATCGTTAATGCTCCTTGCCGCACGTCTTCCGAACACCAGACATTCAAGCAATGAGTTGCTTGCAAGGCGATTTCCGCCGTGAATACCCGTCCAAGCGCATTCGCCGCATGCGTACAGACCGTCAACATTCGTTTTGCCGTTGATGTCCGTTTCGATTCCGCCCATTTGATAGTGCTGTGACGGAGTTACGGGAATCCACATATCGGGAACATTGATTCCGCATCTTACACACTCGCCGTATATCGTCGGGAAACGGTTTGAGAAAAACTCCTTTGACATGCTCGAAACATCGAGGAATACATTATCTCGTCCCGTTCGGCGCATTTCTCTTATGATCTCGCGTGTTACGATATCACGGGGCGCAAGGTCGGCAAGCTCATGCTTACCCTGCATAAAGGGCTCTCCGTCATGGTTCCTTAAAATTCCGCCCTCACCTCTGACAGCCTCTGAGATAAGAAAACGGCGGCCGGTTTGTCCCGCTTGGGGAGTCATTGTTGTGGGATGGAATTGCACCATCTCCATATTTGTTATCTTTGCGCCTGCTCGCTCAGCCGCGGCAATTCCGTCACCGACTGCACTACTTTGATTGGTGGTATTTTTGTACAGCGCACCGATTCCGCCCGTTGCGAGAATAATATTGGCAGAGCGGACGAGCTTTGCCGCTCCGTCATTTATGATTATCGCGCCCTGTGCACCGTTATCATCCGTAATAATATCAACGAGAAAGGTGTTATATGAAACTGTGATATTTTTGCGTTCAAGCACGACCTCGCCAAGGCGCTTTGTAACCTCGCATCCGGTTGCATCTCCTCCGCAGTGAACAATTCGCCTGCAAGAATGTCCGCCCTCGCGTGTTATCATGAGCTCACCGTCCGGCGTAGTATCAAACGGCACGCCAAGCTCGATCAGCTCGTGTATGTTTTCAGGTCCCTCTTTAACAAGGACCTCAACTGCTTTTGTGTCGCAGAGTCCTGCGCCTGCTTTGAGTGTATCCGCAATATGCGACTCAAAGGTATCGTTTTTGTCGATTACCGACGCGATACCTCCCTGCGCAAGCCATGAGCTGCAGGTCATAATATCCGCCTTGGATATAATTAAAACTCGCTTGGAAGGGTCAATGTGAAGTCCTGCGTAAAGACCTGCAAGACCGCTTCCGACTATCAGCACATCGCAGTCAATCAGCTCAAGCTCTGCGATTTTATCGCTGTAAAGATATCTTCTCATTTTGAAATCCTAACTTTAGCAAAATCCTTTACAAAATCGGGATACGATTTATTAATGCAGCTCATATCGTCAACAATCACATCTCCATCGCAACCTGCCGAAGCCGCAGCTGCAGCCATAGCTATTCTGTGGTCGTTAAATGAACATACTCTGCCGCCTTTAAGTCGGTTCTTCCCCAAAATAATCAGACCGTCCTCTGCCTCGCTGACTGTCGCCCCGAGCGAATCAAGCAGTGAAGCGGTCGAGGCAATTCGGTCGCTCTCCTTTATTCTGAGTCGTGAGGCGTTGTATATTCGCGTGGTTCCTTCCGAAAGTGCCGCCATTACTGCAAGCACAGGAACAAGGTCGGGAATATCCGCCGCGTCAATATCATGCGCTATAAGCTTATCAGCCTTGCTGACAGTAACATCATCGCCATCCCACGCAACTCGGGCACCAAACTTCTTGACTATATCAAAAAGCTTGAAATCGCCTTGCTTTGTGGCACGGTTAATTCCACTCAGCTTTATTCTTCCGTTGATAGCTGCCGCGACCGCGAAAAATGCCGCTTGAGAGCAGTCGCCCTCTACATCCATATCAAGCGGTTTCAAGCTGCCGCCGTATAGCTTGTATCCGTCTGACAGCTCGGTAATATCCGCGCCGAACTGCCTCAGAACATCAACCGTCATGTCGGCATACGGCTTGCTTTCAAGCTTGGTTGTCAGCTTTATTTCGCTCTCGCCGTCAAGCTGAGTCAATGCTATAAGGAGCCCCGTTACAAACTGAGAGGAAACATCTCCGCGAAGACTGTACACACCCGCGTTAAGCTTTCCGAAAACCTCAAGCGGCAGATAGTCGCCATTTTCAGGATAGACAAGCTTTGCGCCGTGTGCTTCAAGCAGACCCTTGTACAGCTCAGTCGTTCGATTTGGAAGTCTTCCCTCACCTACGAATGTTGAATGTGCATCAAGTGCCGCGACAAGCGGAATAAAGAAGCGAAGCATTGATGCCGACTCGTATGCGTTCAGCGTTCCGCCGTCAATTCCACGCAAGCACGGCTTACCTACCCTGAAGGTGCGCCCTGCCTCATCGTGAAGCATCTGGGCGCCGAGCTGTGTCAGTGCATTTGCGGTAGCCTTTATATCGTTTGACATATCAACTCCGCGAACGACCGAATTCCCCGCAAGCGCCGCACAAATCAATGCACGGTGCGCCTGACTTTTAGACGAAGGTATCCGTACCTCGCCGTCAAATTCGCTCGTCGAAAATACCATGTTTTTCAAATCAAATCCCCTATTTCCGATATCGGAAGCTGTTTAATTATTGCGTTTCCGATACGGTCGAGCAGTATAAACTTAATTTCATCAGCCGTACGCTTTTTATCGGTATTTACAATTGAAAGCAAAGCTTCCTTTGTGTAGTCCATGTCTGTCGGAAGCTCCCATTTAACAAGAGCCTTGCGTATTTTATCCTCAAATGTGCTGTCATATCCGAGCTTCGCTCCGATTCTTGCGGCATACAGCATACCGATTCCGACAGCTTCGCCGTGTGAGAATCGCTTGAAGTCGCCGAGTCTTTCGACCGCATGTCCAAGCGTATGTCCGTAGTTGAGAATAGCTCGGATTCCGGTTTCAAGCTCATCCTCCTCCACTATTTTTGCTTTAATAAAGCTGCAGCGATAAATAATCTCCGCCATATCAACGGTATTATTCATCACGCCGTCGAACAGCTCCGCGTCCGCAATACAGCCGTATTTTATTACCTCACCCATTCCGTCGTTCATGTAACGGCGTGGCAGAGTTTTAAGGAATCTGCTGTCTGAGATAACAGCAACAGGCTGTTTGAATGCGCCTACTAAATTTTTTCCTATCGAAAGGTCAACGCCCGTCTTGCCGCCGATCGACGAATCGACCTGCGAAAGGAGGGTTGTCGGAATTTGAAGAACCGATATTCCGCGAAGGAATGTCGCCGCCGCAAAGCCTGCCATATCTCCGCAAACGCCTCCGCCGAGCGCTATAACAAGTGATTTTCGAGTTAAGCCTGCCCCTGCAAAGGCTGTATACATATCGGAAACTGTTTCAAGCGTTTTGCTCGTTTCTCCCGCAGCAAAAACAAATTCACCTGCGAGCGTTCTGCCGCAGCTTGAAAGCGCCTCGTGAAAATACGGCGCACAATATATTCTGACATTACTGTCAGTAACAAGAAACAATCTGTCGAAATCACTTATTTCAAGCACCGTCGCAAGTGACTCTGCAAGGATATCCTCGCCGACATAAATATTATAGTCACCGCCGGTATATTTTACATTTGTAATTTTCATATTCTTTTTACTCTACAATTAATTTATTCTATACTGAATTTGAGGCTTATATCGAGTGCTCTTACAGAATGCGTCAGCGCGCCTATGCTTATAAGGTCTACACCGCATGCAGAAACATCGGCAAGATTTCTGTCACCCATATTGCCCGATGCCTCGGTAACAGCGCGTCCGTCGACAATTTTTACAGCCTTCGCCATATCTTCACAGCTCATATTGTCAAGCATAATGATATCAGCGCCTGCCGCAAGTGCTTCATCAAGCTGAGTAAAATTCTCGACCTCAACCTCTATTTTAAGGGTGTGCGGCGCGTTTTCGCGTGCAGATTTTACCGCCGCGGTGATAGATCCAGCCGCAACAATGTGATTATCCTTTATTAAGATTCCGTCAGCCAGATTAAAGCGGTGATTAGTACCGCCGCCAACCTTTACCGCATACTTTTCGATAACACGAAGACCCGGCGTGGTCTTACGGGTATCACAAATTTTCGACTTTGTGCCTGCAACCTGCTTTACAGCCTCAGCTGTACGGGTGGCAATACCCGACATTCTCTGCATAAGATTCAGCCCGACGCGCTCTCCCGTCAAAACATCGGTAGCTTTACCGACAACCTCAGCGATGATTTCACCTGCTTCAATGCGGTCGCCGTCCTTTTTGTAGGCTGTAAATTTTATTTCCTTATTGATCAGCGCAAATACTCGCTCTGCCACACCGATTCCGCACAGAACGCCAGCTTCCTTTGCCTTGTAAAAGCCGTGAGCTATTCTGTCCTCCGATATCGTACTGATCGTTGTAATATCGCCGGTTCCGACATCCTCAGCAAGTGCGTTGAGTATCAGCGTATCAAGCATATTCCCATATAAGTACATTTTTGTTCTCCAGATTGTTTATTTTATCGCAACCATTTTTTCAAGTGAAGCTCTCGCACCGCTTAGCTCATCATCCGTCAGAATGACCTCTCCCGTTTCATCGCGAAGACAGCTCAGCACATCGGAAAGCGAGGTTTTTTTCATATTTGAGCAAACAAGCTCATCGGACAGCAAATAGAAGCTCTTATCGGGGTAGAAATGCGTAAGCCTGTCAACTACGCCCTTTTCGGTTCCGATAATGAACTCCTTCGCATCGGAATTTACACAGTAATCGATAATCTGCGACGTGCTTCCGATAAAGTCAGCCATTTCAACAACATCAGCTTCACATTCGGGATGGACGCAGAATAGCGCATTCGGATGTGCGCTTTTTGCATTGGAAACCTCGTCAGCATTTATTTTATGGTGTATCGGGCAATATCCGCTATACAGAATAAACTCCTTTTCGGGAACCAAACCTGCAACGTACGCCCCAAGATTTTTGTCGGGAACAAAAATTATCTGCTTGCTTTGCAGCTCGCGGCAAATCTTGATCGCGTTGGATGACGTACAGCAAATATCCGATACCGCCTTGGTTTTTGCTGAGGAGTTTACATAGCAGACAACTGCGGCTTCGGGATATTTTTCTCGAAGTGACAGTACATCCTGCGCAGTTACCATATCCGCCATTGGGCATCCGGCGTCTGGCGTAGGTATAAGCACCTTTTTTTCGGGATTTAATATCTTAGCGCTCTCTGCCATAAACTTGACTCCGCAGAATACGACCGTGCGATTCTCTGCAAGCTTTGCCTTTTTTGAAAGCTCGAACGAATCGCCGATAATATCCGCTATAAGCTGTACCTCAAGGCTTTGATAATAATGAGCAAGAATCAGCGCGTCCTTTTCCTCTTTAAGTCGGAGTATCTCGCTGATCATCTCATCGTTTTCGTTTTTAATAGACATTTTGGACTCCGGTTATCTTTTCCTAAATAATGGTATAATCAAAAAATATATATGGAATTATTATATCACATATACGCTTATTTTTCAATGACACATCAAATAAATTCATAATTTGTTTTTATTTTATTATTATTGCGCCCAAACAAAAACATTCAATAATATATAAGTATAATATAGTTAACAAATAATCACTTGACATTCACTCTGTTTTGAAGTAGAATAAAATTATACTATCCTGTATGGAGGACATTATATTGAAAATCGATTGGAATCGCAAATATACAACAATCTCGGTTTACACTATTTTAACTGCAATTGCGCTGATGCTTATCATCTCGCTCTTTTTAAACTTTACCAGCGTAAGGTTATTTATTGCTGACATCAATGCAGTTCTGACTCCGTTCTATATCGGACTTATCATCGCATACATAACCAACCCGATAATGAAAATGTGCGAAAAGCGTATTTTCCGTTTTGCTGTAACAAGCTCCAAACGCCTGAAAGCAAAACGCGCTTTATCATTGCTGTTAGCGTTTATCATCCTCCTTATTATCATTACGATTCTGTTTCTGCTGATCATTCCTCAGATAACCCTGAGCCTATCTGATCTATCCTCAAAAATGAGCGGCTATGTAAAAACAACTCTTGCATGGCTCGATACGTATCTTCCCGATTCGCTCTTTAATATCGCCGATCTCTCAATAGAAACCTTACTCAACAACATTTCATCATTTTTCGAGAATTCCGAGCTTGGAGCGCAGCTAAGTGTTATATCTGCTCAATTTGATAAGCTTCCAACCAACCTCGATTCGATTCTTTCAACCTCATTCTCGGTTTTAAAAGACTATGTCCCTAAGCTTCTCGGCGCTGTTACCGGAGCAGCTAACGGTCTGCTCAATTTCGTTCTCGGAATATTCTTCTCTATATATATTCTTTCCTCCAAAGAAAAACTGGTAGCTCAGACTAAAAAGCTTCTCAGAGCTATCAGCTCGGAGAAAATCTATAACAGCATTTTAGAGCTCGCAAACTTTTCAAATAAAACCTTCAGTGGGTTCTTCATCGGCAAAATAATTGATTCAATTATCGTCGCTATTATCGTATTTGTTGTTTTCACTATCGTCAAAATGCCGTATGCCGTTCTTCTTAGCACAATGATTGGCATTGCAAATATCATTCCGGTTATAGGTCCTTTCATCGGAGCTATCCCCGGAGTTCTCATAATTTTCATTGTCGACCCAAGACAGGTTCTCCTGTTCATAATAATAAATATTGTCGTACAGCAAATCGACGGAAACGTCATCGGCCCCAAGGTACTTGGCGAAACCACAGGTCTTGCTTCTCTTTGGGTACTCTTTGCAATTACTGTCATGGGCGGCCTTTGGGGACTGTTCGGAATGCTTATCGGTGTACCGCTTTTCGCCATCATCTATATGATAATTAAGCTTTTCGCCGAAAAGCAGCTTGTGTCAAAGAATCTTTCTTGTGAAACGGGCGACTATTATTCCGAAAATGAAATACGCGAATTCACAGAAAATCAAGAAAACCACCTTTCATTCGCAAGCAGACTGAAAAGCCATAGCGAAAACATAATGGGGTCAGCCCTGATGAGATTATTCAAGAGAAAAAAGAAAGAGGTCAAACCTGATTCCGACGGAACCGACACTGAACAAGACACAGACAAAAAAGACGGCACCGAAGGCATAAATTAATTAGTGAAAGGCAGCGAGGCTGTTTAGGTATAATCCATGAAAGCATTTCTGATGATGGGTCAATCAAACATGGCGGGCAGAGGCCACATCGGAACTGTCCCTCCGATAAAGAATCCAAATTGCTTCGTTTTGCGCATGGGGCGTTGGCAGCAGCTCACAGAGCCGATTAATGTCGACCGCGGAGTATTTGCAAACGACACGATTTACGACCTTTGCAGCGGCATAAACCCCGGCGGTTCGTTCGCTGACAGTTATCAAAAATATTATGGAGAGCAGGTCGGCTTGATCCCCTGCGCGGATGGCGGCACTACGCTTGCCGATTGGAAAATTGACGGACAGCTTTTTCTTCACGCTTATTATCAAGCAAAGCTCGCCATGAACGTCAGCGAGATTGTCGGTATAATTTGGCATCAAGGGGAGAGCGATTCTAATACCGAGGAGAAGGCATTCTCCTACAAGGAACGTTTTCTAACCATTATGGACGAATTTCAGAACCGTCTTGGTTTAAATCTTGATATCGTTGTTGGCGAGCTTGGATATTATCTCGACGATTATGCAAAGCCGCTTCCTTATTGGCGCGATATCAACAAGACGCTTCATGAGCTTGCCCACGAGCGTGACAACATCGCAATTGCTACAGCCGAGGGGCTCGAAGACTGCGGCGATAAGCTTCATTTTTCCGCAATTGCTCAGCGCGAATTTGGAAAAAGATATTTTGAAGCATACAAAAATCTTAGGGAACGCCAAAGATAGGCTACCATTAATAATCATACCCATCGGGGGCGCTGAATTGTCAATTGAATACAGACGCAAAAAGGCTGTTGCACAATCCGTGCAACAGCCTTTTGATAATCTTTATTAGTTTCTGTTATTCTTCTGAAGGATACCGAGGATTTCGCCGAAATCGTCATCGGAAATAAGCTCGTCGCCCTGCTCTTTCTTAACAGAAGCCTCAGCCTTAGGCGCTTCTTCTGCCTTAGGAGCAGCGGTTTCCTTTGCAGCAGCCTCTGCCTTGATCTGTGATTCAACAGTATTCTGCATGCTCTTGGGAGCATTGTCGAAACCGGTTGCGATAACGGTTACGCGCATTTCGTCTTCAAGCTCGGGATCGAATGCAGCACCCCAAATGATGTTTGCATCAGGATGTGCCTCGTCAGCAACCATATTAGACGCGATATCAACCTCCTCAAGTCCGATGTCGGGAGAAGCTGTAATGGAAATAATAATTCCGCGCGCACCTGCGATAGAGGTTTCAAGAAGCGGGCTGGAGATTGCAGCCTTAGCCGCGAGAACAGCCTTGTCCTTACCCTTGCCGTCACCTACGCCCATGTGAGCATAGCCTGCACCCTTCATGATTGCAGAAACGTCAGCAAAGTCAAGGTTGATGAAGCCGTTGACGTTAATCAACTCAGCAACGCTCTGAACGCCGCGTCTGAGAACATCATCAGCTACCTCGAACGCGTTAACAAGAGTAATGCGAGTATCGGATACCTGCTTGAGTCTTTCGTTAGGGATGATAATAAGCGAGTCAACGCTGTCGATAAGGTTCTTTATACCGGTTTCTGCCTGCATCATACGGCGTCTGCCCTCAAATGCAAACGGCTTTGTTACAACACCGATTGTGAGGATGCCCATATCCTTAGCAGTCTTTGCGACAACAGGAGCCGCACCGGTACCTGTACCGCCACCCATACCTGCGGTAATGAATACCATATCTGCGCCTTCAAGCTCTTTTTTAATTTCCTCAATCGATTCCTCGGCAGCTCTTGTTCCGATTTCAGGATTAGCACCTGCGCCATGGCCCCTTGTGATCTTCTCGCCGATATCCGTTTTCTTGCCAGCGTTAGAGTGCGAAAGAGCCTGTCTATCGGTATTGATAGCGATAAATTCCGCTCCGCGTACATTGGTTGTAATCATGCGGTTAACAGCGTTATTTCCGCCGCCGCCTACACCTATAACTTTTATATCAACGCCACTGTCAAAGTTATCATCAAGTTCGTATGCCATTTCAGTATCCTCCTAAATTTCTATGTCTGTTTTTTATTAAACGATTTTTATACATGCGTGCCGGGACTCGATTATAATGTAACTGTCATTCAAATTCTATCGACGCCTTAGGATCCTTTATTACAGAGCATTCGCTCGGGTCGTTTGCATCAATAAGTGCCGGAATTCTGTCATCAAAAACCGATGTATCAAGTATTCCCGCAACAGCCGAGAGCTTTGTTCCAAGCTCATCTCCGTTTCCGAGCTCGGCAAGGTAAATTCCGTCGCATATCACAGCAACGTTGAATCTATCCCGAATATCAAATGCCGTAGTTTTGTCAAACAAATCACTCGACTCAAGCACATCGAGATACGACTTTACATATCTCTCCGTTCTATCCGATTCGAACACTATTTTCGAGCCGACGATAGCTGAATTAATCTCGGGTAAAACTATCTCAACAAGTCCGAGCTCATCAGCCTTTGCCCCATCGAACAAGCGGTCAAGCACCCTGAGCTCACTTGAAAGAACAAAATATTCTCCGTAAAGCTCACTCACATAAACGGGTTCATCCTCGGTTATACTGATAACGAGTGTGTTCGGAAGTTTTCGTATAACTCTGGCATTTTCGATATATGCCAGCTTTTTTGTGAGAATCTCCAGATCGCGATTTGATATCTCGTAAAGGCTTTGCCCTTCCTCAATACCGACGGTCGTCACGATTTGCTCCTTGCTGTATCGTGAGGTGCCTGTAATTTCGATTGCCTTAATCTTAAAGAACACGGCAAGGCAAATTATCGCAAAAGCAATGACGAGTGCTGCGAATATAACAAGATACGCGAGGCGTGAGATTCGTTTTTTTACTTTTTTTCGCTTAACAAATCGCTGCAGGCTTTCCTTGCTTTTGATTTGCTGAAGCTCTACCTCATCGCCGGTAAAGTATCTGCTTTCCCGACGGTTATTTGGCTTTTCTGTCATTTTATGCCCCCGCGAAAGCTCATGTTTTCCCAAACGAAGGCGTTTATTCAATCCGAATATTAATTAAAAATGGTCAAATTACCGCCTTTATAATATTATAACATAATGCATTTCAAAAAGTCAAGTATATCGTGCGTATTTATACATTATTTTAACGATTTTTTGTCGACATTTTGAGTTTTTCGCATTTATTTTGCCTTAGCAAGTGTGCACAGGTCGTAAAAAATGCTTCGGTTGGCATCGGAAAGTGCAAATTCCGCAATATTTTTTGACATTTCACGTCTTTTTGCAGCTTCGTTCAATAAGCCTTCCATCGCCTTTGTGAGCTTGCCATCAGTCAGTTCCTTTTCCTCAAAAAGGAGTGCGGCATTCTTATCGGCGAGAACCTTTGCGTTTTTGTACTGATGATTATCCGTAACATGGGGCGACGGTATCAGCACACAGCATTTTTTGAGTATCGCCAGCTCAGAGAGCGTCATCGCGCCTGCACGGCTTACCACAATATCCGCCGCTGCCATTTGGCTTGGCATATCGTAAATGTATTCGAGAAGCTTTATATTTTCGCATCCCTCAAGTCCATACTCTCGGAATTTTTCCTTAGCAGCCTCATATTCAATCGAGCCTGTCGCGTGAACATGCAAAAGCTCGGGATGGCTTTTTGTGTAGTCGCGCATAAAAGCAAGCATTTCGTCATTAACCTTTTCAGCGCCCATGCTTCCGCCGTACGAAAGCAGGAACTGCTTATATTTTCCGTCAATTCCGAGCTTTTTTCGTTCCTCGTTGTAATCGAGAGTTGAAAATTCGGGCTTTATCGGATTGCCTACTTTTTTTATCTTTTTTGCATGTGCCGGCCCAAGTGCATCTGCCGTTGCATCGAAATTCGTGTAGATTCTGTCGACATATTTGGCAAGCATTCTTACGGCAACTCCGGGAATAGCGTTCGATTCATGTATCGCCGTTGGGATCCCGAGCGACGATGCCGCCTTCAAAAGCGGCCAGCACACATATCCTCCCGTTCCGACAACAAGGTCAGGCTTAAAGTCGCGAATCAGCTTTTTCGCCTTGATTGGCGAGGTAAATGCAAGCCATGCCGATTTAATATTATACGGCGTCAGCTTTCGCTTAAAGCCCTGAACATCGACGTGATGAAGCTTGTAGCCATCCTTGGGAACGAGCTTGTTTTCTATGCCGCGCGAGGTTCCAACAAATTCAATCACCGAGCCCGGGAGATTGTCACGTATACTGTTTGCAATGGCGATCGCGGGATTAACATGTCCTCCCGTGCCGCCTCCTGTCATTAAAACCTTCACTGTAAATTGACCTCTATTCTATTTCTGCTGCTTTGAAAAGCGCGAGATTGATAATACAATTCCCATTTCCACCATTAGCACGCACAGCGATGAACCGCCGTATGAGAAAAACGGCAGGGAAATACCCGTATTCGGCATTGAGTTTGTAACGACCGCAATGTTGAGAAGGCTCTGTAACGCCACCTTACCGACAATTCCCATAACGACAAGCGACGAGAAGGTGTCGGGAGCCTTCATCGCGATAATCATACCTCGCCATGTAAATAGGATGAACAGCAAAATTACCGCTATAGCTCCGATAAATCCAAGCTCCTCACAGAGAATTGTATAAATAAAGTCGTTCTGCGGCTGTGACACAAACTGCTTCTGCCGCCCCTCTCCGAGTCCTGTGCCGAAAAATCCGCCCGAGCCAATTGCATAAAGCCCCTGCAGGGTTTGGAAGCCGTCATCAAGCGGGTCGTTTTCAGGGTGGAGCCAAATATCTATTCGTCTTTTTGTGTAGTCCGTAAATATACTCACCAAAATAAGTCCGCCTGCGCCAAGACCGCCGAGCGCCATCATAAGTCTAAGCGGTGTTCCGCTTGCAAAAATGACGATCAAGCCTATCATCAGCATGATGATCGTGCCGGACATGTGCCTTTCTATGATTACAAGCAAGCAAGCAATCGCTGTAATGACAAGCGGAACGAATGAGCCGAAAAAGGATGAGCGAATAAGATTGTTTTTGTCTGTTACACGCTCGTAATATCTGTCAAAATACCACGCGAGCATCAAAACGAGTCCAAGCTTCATAAACTCAGACGGCTGTATTTCCGTAAAACCAATTGAGATCCAGCGTTTAGCGCCGTGATGCACTTTGCCTATAAAAGGCACAAGCGCGAGCAGGAAAAGACTTCCAACAAAAGCCGGAATCGAAAGGCGTTTATACCATTCAGGCTTAAACCACGCCGCAAACAGCATTCCGATAAATCCTACAACGATAAATATAAACTGACGGAAAATAATGTAGTAGCTATCACCGTATTCAATTTTAGAATAGGCATAGCTTGCGGAATAAACCATGATCGTGCCAAACGCAAGCAGGATCAGAACCAGGATCAAAAAGACGTAATCGACGCTTCCCATCTCACGAACTATGTTGCGTTGTTCAAGCACTGTACGGTCAACCGCAAATGTACGCTTCCAGAAGCTGAGTGCACCTTCGGAGCTGCGCTTTTGGCGATGAACATCAACCGGCGCCATATTTCTCGGGGGAGTTGCTTGATTTTTGCTTACTCTGTTCTGCGTGGGGTTTTGAGGGCGATTATTATTCGTCATTTGCTGCCGTGGCTGCGGACGTCTGTTCGGCTGAGGCTGAGAGTTACTCTGACGGTTTGACGAAGAATCATTGCCAGATTTATAGTTATAATTGTTTCTGTTATTCAAACCGATTGCCTCCTTTATAATTTAAAGTCCGAAATAAGCTGCTACTTAAAGTCCGAAATAGGCTGCCACGCCTGCGAGAACCGTCACAATGGAGAAAACACCCACTATTTTCAGCTCTGTCCAACCGCATTTTTCAAAATGATGATGAATAGGTGCCATTTTAAAGAGTCGCTTACCATGAGTCAGCTTAAAATATCCGACCTGAATAATAACCGACGCTGCTTCACAAATATAAATAATTCCGATGATTATTACGATAAGCGGATTTCCGATCGCGTATGCCATTCCGATAACAAGCCCTCCAAGGAAGAGCGAGCCTGTATCTCCCATAAAAACGCGCGCCGGATAGAAATTGTACACAAGAAAGCCAAGACAGCCTCCTATAGTGATACCGGCAAGAAACGCTTCGGGAAGATTTCCGAGCGTAAATGCTGCAACGGCAAAAAATGCTCCGACACACAAGGTCACACTGCTTGCAAGTCCGTCTATTCCGTCTGTCAGGTTTACACTGTTAATAATTCCCGTTATAAGCAAAATGGATACAATATAATAGAATATACCAAAGTCAAGCTCGATATTCGCGAATGGAATAAAAAACGAGGTTGTCAGATTTCCCGTAAGCTTTAGCGCGGCAAGAAACGCACCTGCGCTTATAAGCTGAAGCAGATATTTCTGCGAAGCGGTAAGCCCTTCGTTGCGGTGATTCTTGAATTTCGTCAAATCGTCAACCACGCCGATAGCTCCGTTGGCGGTTGCCATAAGCATGACAATCACGAGCTTTTCGAGCCCTTCGAGCTTGTTTTGTGCCAACAAAACAATAATCAAAGCAACAAAAACGACAAGTGATGCGGCGATGAAGCTGAGCCCTCCCATCGTGGGAGTTCCTTCCTTGCTTTTGTGCCAGCGAGGTCCGATATCGAGTATCTGCTGACCAAGCTTCATGCTTTTCAGCTTAGGTATAAGAAAGCGAGCAGTCACCGCTGTCAGCAAAAATGTTGCAGCCATCACGGCGATAAAATAATAAATCATGATATTGCTTCTCCTGAGAAGATCAAATATTGTGGTCCGAGTCTATCATTTGTTTAAGCTCATCAATAACGCGTTCAAGCTTGACCGCACGGCTCGCCTTAAACAGAACCGCATCTCCGTGACGCACAAGGTCATGCACCACCTTAGCAGTTGCGCTCGGATTGTCAATATTTGTGTTAATGCTGATCTTTTCATGCTTGAGTGCATGGTTTATCGCGCCGAGAGCGATATTCTCCGCCTCTCTGCCAAAGGTTACAAGGTGCGAAATATGTCTTGCCGCAACAAGCGTGCCAATCTCCATATGCAGCTGCTTTGAATATTCTCCGAGCTCGCGCATGTCACCAAGCACCGCAATCGTACGACATCCGTTCTTATCTGCCATCTTCGCAAGAACCTCAACAGCCGCCTTCATTGATTCCGGTCCGGCATTATAGCAATCCTCTATTATCGTGATACCGCAGTATTCATATATATTCTGGCGCATACCGGTATTATGGAATGCCATCAAGCCTTGCTTTATTTCCTCGTCGCTCATGCCGAGAAGCACACCGACAGCGAATGCGTAGGTTGCATCGTAAACATTATGGCGACCGATCGTCGGTATCTTAACGTTAGTAACAACACGCTTGCCAATGAGCAAATCAAACTCTGTGCTGTCCTCATATTCACGAATATTCAGCGCACGGAAATCCGCCTTAGGATTTACAAGCGAAACATAAATTTGATTCGGTGCAAGCTTTCCCTTCTTGTCAAACAGCATCGGCTCATCTGCATTCAGAATCACCCAACCTCCGTTTGGCACTCCCTCGATAATTTCAAGCTTTGCTTTGCAGATATTTTCCCTTGAGCCGAGGTTTTCAATATGAGAATTGCCTACATTTGTGATAATCGCAATATCCGGCTTTGCAATATGAGTCATTCTCGAAATCTCGCCGAGATCGCTCATGCCCATTTCGAGCACGCATACCTCAACCTTTTCCGACATTTCAAGCAAAGTCAGCGGCATGCCGATTTCGTTATTGTAATTGCCGGTAGTTTTATGCGCGGTGAATTTTCTGCTGACAACCGCATGAACAAATTCCTTGGTGGTTGTTTTGCCCACGCTTCCCGTGACCGCAATTGTTTTCGGTGAAATTCTTGATTTATATGCTTCTGCTATTTTCCCGAGTGCGCCTATCGAGCTTGGTGTGACGAGCACACGGCTGCGCTCGTCATCGTCAAGCCCCTCGGGTATTCTTTCGGCAATTACTGCGCCTGCACCTCGCGAAATTGCCTGTGTGATGTAATCATGTCCGTCAAAACGCTCGCCCTTCAACGCGATAAAGAGTGCACCTGATTCCGATTCTCTCGAATCGGTAACAATGCTTGTGATATCGGCTTCTGCCGATATATCCGCATCGAGAATTTTTGCAAGCTCTGTAGTTGAAAAGATAGCCTTGCTGTATTTGATACCCATTCTTTTGGTTCCTTTCGTGCGTTTTTTGTACACTCAGTCGTTTTTGAGGATCCCGTATATTTGGCTGACAGCCTCGCTCACGATCGACTTCTCTGAAAATGAATGCTTTCCCGAGGCGTCAATTTCGTAGTCCTCATGACCTTTTCCTGCAAGCAGAATTATATCGTTTGTTTGGTGGTTTTCAATTGCATACCGTATTGCCTTTTCACGGTTCTCGATCACCTTGCAGTTTGATCCCGACGCTACCCCGTGTAATATATCGCAAATAATTGCACGCGGATTTTCGCTTCTGCTGTTGTCTGAGGTAATTATGGTCATATCGGCAAGCGTCGTCGCAATCTTTCCCATTATGGGACGTTTTGTGCGATCACGATCTCCTCCGCAGCCGAACAGTACGACAAGTCTTCCGTCGTTTCCCCTCAGCCTTTTCAGCGTCGTCAGCACATTTTCAAGTGCATCGGGTGTATGCGCAAAGTCAATATACACCGAAAAATCGGCGTCAGGATGAAGCTGCAATCGCTCCATTCGTCCCGGAACCTGAGGGCAATCCTTAAGCCCTCTTGCAATAACATCGGGAGTTATTCCGAAAAGTCTTGCACAGCTGACAGCCGCAAGTGTGTTTGATGCCATAAACTCGCCTGTCACATTGCAGGATATTTCGTACTTCGTATTTTTTTCGCAAAGCGTATATGTAACGCCATGCTCTTTGCCTGCACAAAGACTACAAGCACTATAATCAGCAGCTCTGCCTTTTTTAGAATATGTGACAGAGGGTATCGAAATCTCATCTTGTAATCTATCCGCGTAATCGGAATCCGCACATATTACAGCCGACTCGCACATATCAAACAATCGGCGCTTTGCAAGATAATAATCTTCCATCGTGCCATGATAGTCGAGATGCTCGCTTGACAAGCCCGTAAAGATCCCCGCTGTAAACCGTATCGGGTCGAGCCGATACTGTGAAAGCGAATGAGAAGAAGCCTCGATAAATACGATCTCAACTCCTGCCCTCTCCATCTCGGCGAGTACGCAGTAAAGCTCTTCGGGCTCGGGTGTAGTCATAGCGTTTACATTTGACTCGGAGGAATCGCTGATAATGCGAACCTTGTCGCCTATCATACATCTGACCGTACCGATAATACCGGTTACATAGCCCGCGGCTTTGAAAATTTCATTAAGAAAATAGGTCGTTGAGGTCTTGCCGTTTGTTCCCGTCACAGCTACAATTATGAGCCGTTCGGCAGGCCTGTTGTATATCTCATTCCACATATGTGATACAGCAAGTCGGGTGTTTTCGACAACAACATACTGTATCTCGGGATGAGCCTCAATATAAGGGGTAATATGCTCGCATATAATCAAATTCGCACCGCGATTGACTGCCGTTTCGATGAAGTCATGCCCGTCAACCCGCGTGCCTTTTATACAGACAAAGGTGTCCGCATTATTACATTCGAGCGAATTGGTTCTTAGCGCTCCGCATTCAATATCGAATGAACAGAGATTGGTTTTAACAACCTTGACGCATTTAAGTAATGTTCTGAGTGTAGTCATATTCCTGCCTCCGCATGCACAAATATCATTATTTATACTTGATATTTACGCATGCGAGGGGCTTATTATGACAGTCAGTATTAATCCGTGCCGTCCATATGTCTGACATTTATTGTAACGATCGTACCCGGCTTAACCTCAGCTCCTGCATCAGGCGATTGGGAAATCACTATAGCTCCCGAACCAACTGAATAGTTACTTGCGCCCTCAAGCTTGATATTAAGGCTCGAATTGATTATCAGCTTGTTGGCGTTAGATGCCGATTGACCTATAACGTCCGGAACAACTATCGAATCCGACGGCTCCTCATCTCCCGTGTAGAGATAAACGATTCCGCTTTCTATCGAAAGTCTGCTGCCGCCTGAGGGGACCTGATCCATTACCGTGTCCCCATTTCCAATAATCTTGAACTTCAGCTTTCTATTTGTAATGTAGAGTGCAGCATCCTCAACATCAAGTCCCTTAAGCGTTGTAATACCGACATCCATATTGGCAAGCTCGGACTCGGTGTACTGAGGCTCATATCCAAGATACGGCATCGCAACAGACAAAAAGTTTGCAATATAAGGCGCCGCTACTATACTTCCATAGTTAACGCCTGTGGTTGGCTCGTCAACGATTATTATTATCGCAATCTGAGGGTCGTCAGCCGGTGCAAACGCTACGCAGGAGCCTATACGGAACGGACGGTCGCTTGTCACCCATTCGTCATCGATCGAAACGACATTGCCCTCTTCATCGTAATACTGCCACTTATCCTGCTTCTGCGAGGTTCCCGTCTTAGCGGCTACGCTGTATCCTCTGGTGTAAGCATTTTTCGCACCTCCGTCGGTAGCAACGCCCTCCGCAAGAATTGAAGTTACTGTTTTGCAGGTTTCCTCGGAGAAAACCTGAACCTTATCCTGAGTTTCGTAGCTGTAAATAACATTACCGTCATCGTCAACCATTTCCTTCAGGACGTGAGGAGTTACAACATAACCGCCATTGGCTACAGTGCAAATTGCCGCAAGCTGTTGAAGCGGCGTTGTTCTCCATGTCTGTCCGAATGACGAGGTTGCAAGCTCGAGCGGATACAGCTCGTTTTCACGGTGATATATTCCTACCGCTTCGCCTGAAAGGTCGACACCGGTTCGTTTTGTATATCCAAGCGCCTCAAAATACTTGTAGAAGGTTTCCGCACCGATTTTTTCGACGGTATTCATCATAAGCGGGTTGCAGGATTGCTGCAGACCGCGTGCAAATGTCATTTTACCATGACCTGTTGTTCTATGGCAGGGTATGTACTGACTTGTTCCCTTTACAAGGTAATGTCCAACACATGTGAATGGGTCATCGATATTTACAAGTCCTTCTTCAATTGCAATAGCCGATGTCAGAATTTTGAAGGTGGAACCCGGCTCATAGGTATCACTCACAACCTTGTTGTTCCACATCTGATAGATAAGGGAATTACGAAGCGCAGCGTATTCGCTGCTGTCCTCGGGCAATCCGCACTCATTAAGTGCTGTAAGATATTCGCCCGTCAAGGTGTACGGTGAATTGCAGTCATAGCTCGGATACACTGCCGAACCAAGTATTCCGCCCGTGTTAACATCCATTACGATTCCGCAAACACGGTTTGCTGCCGCGGCAGATTCATAAGCCGCATACACCTGCTTTTCAAGCTCGTACTGGAGCATCATGTCTATGGTCGTTACGAGATTTGCTCCGTTTTCAGCGCCGACATAGCTCTCATATTTGAACGGCATGTCACCGCCGATCGCATTTCGAGCTGTGATATATTTACCCGACGTGCCCTTCAAATAATCGTTGTAGGTCGCCTCAACTCCATATACACGGTCACCGTCGGCATTTGTAAAGCCGATAAGGTGCGATGCCAGATCACCGTAGCAATAATATCTCTTAGCCTCAGCGGACAGATTAAGAAGATTCGTGAAACCGTTCTCCTGAATGAATTTACGCAGTATTTCAGCGGTTTCAGGCGGAACATTTTTCATTATCGTTTCGTCGCGGCGATTGATCTTTTTCATTTTTTCCATGACCATATCGCGGTCTACGCCGAGAACCTCGACAAGCTTGTCGGCAATAATATCGGCGACCTGACCTACCGCGTATTCCTCATTGTCGTTTTCAAACGCGCGTATATCGGACGGTGCTACAAAAACTCTGTAAACAGTAGTGTTTGTAACAAGCAGATTCATGTTGGTGTCAAAAATTTTGCCGCGCTCGGGTGTTGTCCTTGTTTCGCGTGTCAGCTGGTCTATTACTATCGACTTGTATTTGTCGTGCTCTATGACCTGCAAGCCAAACAGTCTGACAATCAATCCGCAAAATACTACTGCGATAACACAAGAAAGAAATATGCATCTTTTATACATAACACTTTTTTGCGAAAAGAATGGCATGTCATCCTCCATAATTCGGTATCGGAGAGCAAGCGTTCAACAATTTGCCTACTCCCCGATGATACTTTATAACGGTAATTCTCCTCTTGCAGGCAAATCACCTGCAATCTTTAATTAATATATTACTGAGTCTTCTAAAAAATTACATTCCGAAGAAGTCGCGAACACGCTCTACTATCGAACCGCCGAAGCTGAGGATTCCGTCAAGAATGTTTGTCTTCTCCTCAATTTCTTCTTCAACAAGCTCAATCTTGTCTTCCTTGCGTACAGTAATATAATGTCTTTCGACCTGGTCCTTTTTTACCATTCCGATATCGTTTTTGGCTACCGATTCGACCACTCGCAGGTCATCTCTGACCTCAAGCTGTAATCTCAACTCGTTTTCCTCGGATATCAGAGCGTTATACTGACGTTCAAGATTTGAATTTTCCGCCACTATCTCACTTATCTGCACAGAAGTAGTTACTATCGCAAGAATAAGCACCGTAAAGCAAAGCGCTGTTAAAACTATCGAAAGCGGAAATTGATATTTTTTCTCAACAACTATCGTATGCAGCTTCGTTATTGACTTTTTACGAAGTCTTTCAACCTTTGCCGCCTGCACTTTTATGGCTGACGCCGATTTCGCGCGCTCAGCAGAACTCTTCGCGGCGCTTTTGTGAGCTGCCGCTCGCGTTTTTCCGTGCGCATCAGAGCTTCGTGTCTTCCCTGAAGTATTACGCGCACCTACACTTCTGCGCGCATCCGCAGGATTTCCATAAAACGCACTCGCTTTTGCATTTGAAGATGCTTGGGACGCGCCTCTTCTATTACCATTGCTTTGATCTATATTATTATCTCTTTGCGGCGCTTTTGGACGCGAAATCGAATCCCAAGAATATTCTCTGTATGATGGATGGGTAGAAATGCGCTGACCGGGCAGTGCTTCGTTATTCTTTTTCTTTTTGAAGGTTGCATCAGTCATCGCTATCCCCCCTTATCTTATATTTTTTCTGCTATTCGCAGCTTTGCGCTCCTTGAACGCGGATTTTCATCAAGCTCCCTTTCAGATGGGAGAATCGGCTTGTGCGTCAGCACCTTGATTATCGGCTTCTTTCCGCAAACGCATACCGGAAAGTCCTTCGGGCATGTGCATCCTCTTGAATGTGCGGCAAACGTTTGCTTTACGATGCGGTCTTCAAGCGAATGAAAGCTTATAACCGAAAGTCTGCCTCCGATTTTAAGCGACGCAATCAAATCGTTAAGCGTCGGTTCAATTATCGACAGCTCCGAATTAACCTCAATGCGTATTGCCTGAAAGGTACGCTTTGCCGGATGCGGTCCATCCTCTCTCGCCTTTGCAGGAATCGCGGACTTAATAATATCGACCAGCTCGAATGTAGTCTTTATCGGAGCAGCCTCGCGTGCCGCGCAAATCGCCGAAGCAATTCGTCCTGCGAAGCGTTCCTCGCTGTATTCGTATATAATCCGCTTCAGCTCGCTCTCGGGATATTCATTTACAACCTCTCTCGCGCTTAGCGGAGATTCGGGATTCATGCGCATATCAAGCGGCGCATCGTTCATATATGAAAATCCACGCTCGGGAGTGTCAAGCTGATATGATGAAACTCCAAGGTCAATTACCGCACCGTCGATCCCGTCGATGCCGAGCGTTTCGAGTATAGCTCCTACATTTTGAAAGTTATCGTGAACGAGCTTGATTCTATCCGAATATTTGGCAAGCCGTTTACTTGACGCTTCAATCGCCGCGCTGTCTTGATCTATCGCAATCAGAAGTCCGCCGTCCGTAAGCTTTGAAGCAATTGCTTCGGAATGACCTCCTCCGCCAAGCGTGCAATCGACATAAACGCCATTTGGCTTTATATCAAGTCCATCAACGGACTCAGACAGAAGCACAGAGTAATGTGAAAAGGTGTTGGCAACCGAATCGCTCATTTTTTCATCCGAGGACCTCAAAGCCCCAACTCCTTCATCTGTTTTTCTATATTAGCGGCATCGTCGCTGTTCTTCATTGCTTCCCAACGATCTGCAGACCAAAGCTCAGCATGGTCGCCGACGCCGAGGAATGCAACATCTCGTTCGAGAGCAGCATATTCCTTCAAATTCTGAGGCAGAACAATTCTGCCGTGAGAATCAGGAGCTGCATCCGATGCAAACGTGAACAAAAATCTCTTTATCGCCCGTGTTTGCGAATCGGGGAGAGCCGAAAGCTTGTCCGTAAGCCGCTTCCATTCATCGAGCGGATAAAGCGAGAGGCATCCGTCTACGTTCTTTGAAATAACGAATTTTTCTCCGAGCGATTCGCGCAGCTTCGCCGGAACGAACACTCTCGATTTGGCATCTATTGTATGCAAATATTCACCGGTCAGCATCGAATCACCCTCCTCTCACCATACTGTCAAAAATTCTGGCACAATTGTTATCATTTGACCCATTTTAGTCCACTTTGCACCACAATTATATTATACAGTATCATCTGCATAATTGCAAGTATTTTCAGAGGATTTTTTTCGATTTTATGCAATTTTTTTGCATTTTAATTTTTGCTTTTTTAATAAATCGCGCCGCATTCTTTAATTTATGAACGCGGCGTGAATTTTCATTTTTTCGTATTAACAAATTCCGCCAAAAGCTCCGCAGTACCCTCAGGAACGAATCGACTGTAATCCATACCGTAGCGAATCATTTCCTTAACCATAGTTGAACTTATGTGCATGTACTCGGATTTTGTCGGGATGATAAAAGTGTCAAGTTTTGCGTTAAGCGAGCGATTGATCAGCGACATCGACATCTCATAATCAAAGTCAGTCGCACTTCGTGCCCCTTTTATGATCGTGCCGATGCCCTTTTCCTCAGCATACCCTGCAAGCAAGCCGTCAGATACATCCACATGAACGTTTTTAAAATCAGCAAACGCTGTCCTGAGCAGCCGAAGCTTCTGCTCGGGCGAAAGCATTCCATTTTTTGTCGAATTTGAGAAAGCGATAACCCACACCTCGTCGAAAACACCTGCCGCGCGCGCAACTATATCGTAATGCCCGATCGTCGGGGGATCAAAGCTTCCTGGGATCAATGCAAATTTTGGATTCAACATGATTATTTCACCTCAAATAGATCAATCGCACTTAAGAGTTAAAACCGTGATAAAAATTCTGCCGTATCTGTTCTGCTTTTCAATCGTGTATTTTTTGGCAAGTGCTTCATCCTGTCCAAAGACATCGTCCGTTTCATCCTCGCAGATAACCCATGCACCCTCTGCAAGCAGGTCCGATTCGGCGAGCAAATGAAGCGACTTTTGAAGCATACCGCTATTGTACGGCGGGTCAAGAAATACATAGTCAAATTTGTATTTTCCTTTTGATACGCGAAGATATTCGGCGTAATCGGAGAGCACAAGCCTGCAGCGCTCCCAAAGATGTGTTTTCTGAGCATTCTTTTTGATGATCGCGACCGCTTCCGCCGATTTGTCAACAAGCACCGCTTTTTCAGCGCCTCGGCTGAGTGCCTCAAGTCCTAACTGACCGCTTCCCGCGAAAAGGTCGAGCACAGTCGTATCGACAAGATCAAACTGTATCATACTGAAAAGTGCTTCTTTTACGCGCTCTGCAGTCGGTCTTGTTGCCTCGCCCTCAAGCGTGTCAAGCCTGATGCCTCGCGCGGATCCCGTAATAATTCTCATTGGTATTTCTCCTATTTTTTTCGTACTTGCATGTTTTTTGAAAAAATGCGCAATAATCGCATCGGCGTTGGCAGAGGTTATTCCGGAAACTTTCATAAGCTCTGATTTGTCCGCATTTTTTATTGCCGTAAGACTGCGAAAATGTGCAAGCAAGCTCTTAGCCTTTATTCTGCCGATTCCGTCGATATCCTCAAGAGTTGAATGCTTCAGAGTCTTTGATTTTGCATTCTCCATTCGGGTAATCGTATATCGATGAACCTCTTCCTGCAGCTTGTATATAAACTGAAAAACCGCCTGCTCGCGCGAAATGCTGATTTCATTAATATCATCAGTCAGCGCACGCGTTTTGTGGAAATCATCCTTGACCATTCCGAACACTGGTATTTCGCATCCAAGCTCAGCCATAAGCTCGCGTATTACAGAAACATGAGCTTTTCCGCCGTCAAGCAAAATCAAGTCAGGTGCCCCTCCGAACGATTCGTCCGTCAAATGATTGAGCCGCCTTGAAAGCGCTTCCCTCATCGCCCCGTAATCGTCTATGCCATCGGTCGTTTTTATTTTAAATGTTCGATAGTCCGATTTTTTAAGCTTGCAGTTTTCGGCTACAATCATGCCTGCAGTTATGTTATCATTGCCGAAATTTGAAATATCATATGCTTCTATCCGCTCCGGAACGACCTCGAGCGAAAGCATTGATGCGAGCTTAACGAGCGTTTTGTTATCCTTTTCCGACTGTGCCTTGTAAAGCAGAGCTTGCTGCTTTGCGTTGTCGTAAACCATTTCGCAAAGCCTGCGCCTATCTCCGCGTTCGGGAGTCCGGATATCAGGCTTGTAGCCAACTCTTTGCCTTATCGCTTCAGTCAGCGCGGCGAGCTCCTCATTCGGGAGCGTAAAATCCAAAATTATCTCCCTTGGAACATATTCGCGGATATTGTAAAGCTCGGACAGAAACGCCGACATATTCTCCTCATCGATTATCTGCTCGGCAGGGAAAATAAAATGCTCGTTATCGGTGATACTGCCGCCGCGAATATAGAACACAGAAATGCAGGAGCAAATCTCGTCAGTATACAGCGCGATAACATCCTCCTCGGTGTCGGGGGAGCCGACGACCTTTTGCCGCTGCCAAAGCTTTGACAGCGCCTCGATGCGATCACGGTATCTTGCCGCAGCTTCAAACATCAAATTATCCGAAGCAAACTCCATCTTTTCCCGAAGTGACGATTCGCATTCCGAAAAAGAACCGCGTAGGAAGCTGGCAACCTCTTTAAAAATTGCGCGATATTCCTCGCTCGAGATCTCGCCCGTGCAGGGAGCTATACACATACCGATGTGACGATTTAAGCAAGGCCGTTCCTTGCCGATATCCCGCGGAAACTCGCGCGAGCATGATGCTATACCGAAAGCCTTCTGAATCGTGCCGAGTATGCTGTAAACCGCAGAAATGCTCGAATAGGGTCCAAAATATCTTGCGCCGTCCGCAAGCCGTTTTCGAGTTACGGTCAGCTTCGGATACTCATCATTTACTGTCAGCTTGATATACGGATACGACTTCGAATCCTTTAATTTAATATTGTATTTCGGAGTATACTGCTTAATCAGACTGTTTTCGAGCGACAGCGCTTCAATCTCGGTATCGGTGAGAATATAGTCAAAGCTGTATACCATCGAAACCATTCGGCGTGTTTTTTCATTGTGCTTTGCCGATTCATGAAAATATGACGACACACGGTTTTTCAGCGCACGGGATTTTCCGACATAAATCACTTTCCCGTTTTTGTCTTTCATGATATAAACGCCCGGGCGCAGAGGAAGCCTGTTTGCCTTTTCAAGCAAAAGCTCGCGCCGTTTGTCGTATGAAGCCTTTGTGTCCATTATTTTCTCCGTTGCTCAAAAAATAGTATTTGCAAATAAAAGACGAGTCGAGTTGACTTTGCCAAACCGCGACCCGTCATTATTCTTAAATCTTCAGATGCTCACTCGCCAAATCCTGTATCGATAAGCTCGCACAGTGCGTTAAGAGCGTCCATCTCATCGTTTCCGTCAGCAATCAGGGTTATTGTCATGCCTTTTGTGATACCGAGCGAAAGTACACCGAGTAAGCTCTTTGCATTCACGCGTCTGTCTTCTTTTTCGACCCAAATAGAACTCTGGAACGAATTTGCTTTCTGGATAAAGAAGGTCGCAGGTCTTGCGTGGAGACCGACGTTATTCTTAATAGTGACATTACGGGAATTCATTACGTTCTCTCCTATTCATAAATAATAATTTTAAAACCGGGGAGCTTGACCTCGCACTTCGTCCATTTGCGACAGACCGGCTCTTATCCGAATATAATCCTAATTATAGTATAACAGATTGTTTTATAAAAATCAATAGTTTTTTTGCATATAATTATATTGACTTAGTTTCTTTTCTCTGTAATATTCGATTCAAAGTGATAAATTTTTATTATTAATTATACGCATTTCGCTTCCCGTTTACTCGGAAATCTTCTCAATGTCGGTTACGGTCAAGGAAACATCAAGTGTTGAGCTTTGAACATTCACAACGCTTCCGGGGGCGATGTAATTCGTTCCGTCGAGCAAAAATCCGCTTTCTCCGAATGTACCTGAGCACACAAAGGTTCCGCGAACATCCATTCGGTTGTTTTCGGAAAACGTCTTGACAAGCTTTCCGTCAAGAGAAGGAATATATAACTCCGCAGGCATGAACTGCGTACTTTCAAGCACTCCGAAATCAGTTCCGATTGTCGGAGAATAGTATGTGTCCCCAATATCCATGTAGTCGCAGGACTGCTCGTTTATGTTTTGGATATAAAATGATACTCTTGCTTTGTCACGATTGTTTCCGACAACTATTTTTTCAACCACCCCTGCACGGAGAGCAATACCGATTACAGCTCCTATTACAGCAAGAATGATAAGGAAATCTATCACATTCGGTTTAAGTCTTTTTTTGCTTGGTTTAACCGTCTTAGAATCCATTATTTTTTAACCTCCTTTATCTCGATGCAATAGCCGCTGCCCGTATAATTCGGAGTACGGACATTTACTGCTGTTCCGACGGAAATGCGGTACCCGCCGTCGATCATGTACATTCCGTTTTCTCCTATGACCGCATCGGATGCAACGGTCATCTGAACATTAATATGCCCGGGGTATTCGGAAACCGTGGCTTCGCCTTTGGTCAGATCATTGCCACTGTAAAGTGCACTCGTTGTGCCGATCGCACGTATCTTTCCAATCTGATACTTTGCAACCGAATCCGTCACAAGCGTTCCGATATCGAAATTATCCGCAAATTCCTCGCGAATCTGCCTGAACTCCACCACGTATTCGATCGAAACATTCTCAGCATTTTCACCGTTTATGCCTCGAACAACGACAATTGCCGCCGCAGCGCCTATCACCGCAAGTATTATAATCAGAATCAGCGCGTCAACCGCATTGAACTTTCGTTTCTTAGTTTTAATATTCGCCATTTGCTACCTCCACTATTTCTATTGAGCTTTGTGTTACAAGGTTAGTTTATTATAAATACTCTTGTTTGACAGCCGTTGCAAAAAGTGTTCTCCGTACAGCCGCTCCAAGTCCTATCAGCATCCAGAACATCAAGAACACACGGTAGTTATACCATATATAATCCGTCATTCCCTGCGCAAGCACTGAGAAGATTCCGCAAAATATCGCCGTAGACAAAAGCTTCTCCACCCTTTTTTCTTTTGCATGAAGCGTAAAGCTGCTTTGAACATAGGTGAACAGCACCGCAAGAAAGACTATCAAGCCAATAATTCCGAGCTCGACTGTTATCTGCAAATAAAGATTATGCGAATGCGGAGCACTTTCAATCGCCGCAAGCGAATAATAAGGATACACACACCTGAAGGAATCCGTTCCGATTCCGACACCGCTCTGCCAATAATCCTTTATCATTCTGAAAACGCCGCGCCATATATTTACTCGGTATGATGTCGAGCTGTCGCCAAGATTTCCTATACTTAGAAATCTCTGCGTTATGCTCTCGGGAAGCACAAACGGCAAGAACGGTATTGCAAAGCTTCCGAAAAGTATTGCAGTCAGTGTATGACGGCTGTACATCAGCATGAAAAGAACGATACCTATCATAAAGCCAAGCCATGCGCCGCGCGACCATGTATAGATAAGACATCCGCCCACTGCAAGTCCTGCAATCGCAAAGGCAAGCCTTTTACGGGGCGCCGAAGCATTTAAGAATAATGCGAGTATCAGAGGCAAGATCATTATAAGGTATTCAGCAAGAACATTCGGATTTTCGAATGTTGAAACAACACGTCCTTCGATTTGACTGAACATATCGGCATCCTGCCACGTCTGGTCAACCGTTCCGAAGAAATTCTGATACAGACCGTAAAGAGCTACCATGCTTCCCGACGCAACAACGCCTATTACACAGCGCATGATCCATTCCTTTGAGCGAATCAAATTCACGACAAGGAAATATGCAAGCATAAACGCTACATAAACAAGCATCGGTTTCATGCTTGCCCTCGAAGCGGCAATAAAGCCGCCGCCGATCATCAGTATCATGAACAGCAGAATCGTTCCGTCCAAAAAATCAAGTTTAATTGAGCGCTTTCCGCGAATCACTTTAATGAAGAAGCAAATCGCAGTGTATAGCACTGCCGCAACAAGCGACATCGTAGGCGCAAAAGGAAGTGCCGTAATTATTGCCACAACGCCGAATTCGGGTCGGATCAATACGAGAAAAGCTGCAATAAGACCCGCAATACCAAGCAGCAAATAGAGCGGCTTTACAAAATACGATACCACTCCGAACATAATTCCGATAACGAATGCAATATGGAATCTGCCCTCTCGCTCTTTATACCCCTCGAGAGCCTCTCTGCGAATACCGATCACATCGAAAAGTGCAAATCGTGCAATCGGGCTTTTAAGCAAGGCAGATACAAGCGTCATTCGTGAGGCTATCATTATAACCGAAGCTATCAGCATAAAGACAAGCGTTATGACAACTCCCGAATCAATCGCCTCAATAGGATTATCCATCTGGGGACGCGTGAAGAAAAAAGTCTTGAAAACATATACTATCGCGCTGTAAAGAGATGCGGCAAACATAAATATGCCGTATGTCTTCATTGAGCTTGACAGCAGCCTCTCAAGCATAGCCTTGATATAATCGAGTATCGCACTGTTTTCGATTGTACGAGCGGTTTTCTGCTTGACAGGCTTAAAAATACGCTCGTTTATATTGATGCGCTTTGCATGAGTAATCAACGCGCTCGATGAGGTGATCCCGTCAAGCGAATCATATGAGGTGAAAATGCCTCCGAAGAATCCGCTTCCAAGCTTTTGATAGATGATTTCCGCTAATCTGTCAAGCAGGGTTATGATCATTGAGGATGCAAAAAGATTTCCCACAGCACTCAGGCCTTTTGTGCTATTTCGGTTTTTTTTCAAATCCAAGCCTCCTTATTCTGTCATTCGCCAAAACGAATGCGTACAAGCTTTGTGTAAACAAGGTACGCAGCCGCGGATGGGATAAATATTATCAATGACTTAATTAAATTAGTCAAAAATGATGCTTCAAAGGGCGTGCTGCTCACAGCCTTGGAAAGCAGCGAGCAGATCACGAACACTATCGCGCCGCCAACTGCTATCTTGAGAACATTTCTGACAAAGCCCCAGGTTAAAAGTCCGCGCGTGCGTTTAAGAGCAAAAACGATCAGCACAATCGCACATACCGCCTGACCTGCCGCGTTTGAAATTCCGACCGCGCCGATATCGAAAAGCTCTGCCGATGTCAGAGCTGAGCCTACAGCTATGTTCGCAATGATTCCCGCAATCGCCGAGAACATCGGCACACGAGGCTGACCGAGCGAATAAAACACGCGCGAAAAGAGCTCTATTACGCAGAATGCAGGCATTGCGGCAAGAATAAATCTCAGCGTTCGTGCTGTGTTATAAGCGTCCTCGGCAGTAAATGCACCGCGCATGTATATTATAGCCGTTCCCTCTCCTGCAAGCACAAGTGCCGCTGACATAAACGGAACGATTATAAGCATAGCCGATACAAGTCCTGTCCTGACGGTCGCGGAAAACCTTTCGGTTTCACCCTCGGCTATCATTTTTGATATTTTCGGGAATGTGTAATTGCAAATACTGTAGGTGAGCGTTCCTGCAATTATTACATAAATGTTGTTTGCATAATCAAAAACGGTTGTTGCACCTGTGATGCCGGAGCTTGAAGCTACATGAGCCGCAAAGAATTGCCCAAGCAGGATTCCAGCAGGTGCAAGCCATGAGCCGACCATGATAGGCGGTGCCATTTTTATAGCACGGCGCAGGGCTTCATTTTTGAAATTCAGTATCAGCTTATACTTAAAGCCTTTTCTCCAAAGAGGAACCACGAGCGTAATAAGCTGTATCAGCCATGATAAAAGATACGCTACCGTCAAGCCGTAAATGCCCTTGTCGCCGAGCATCCGATTGAATACGGCAAGGTATATAACAACACCGGCATTTGAGGTTGCGCTGATAAGTGCCGGTGCTATAAATGAGCCCTTAGATTGAAGCACTCCGACGAGCGTATATGCCGCTCCCGTAAAGATTACAAGCGGAAACATTATGCGTGTCAGCGTAACGGCAAGCTCTGTCGTGTACTCGTCAAGCCCCTGCGTTATCAGCCCTATAAACGGCCTTGCGAATACAATTCCGACAAGCGCAAGAGCTCCGCAAAGAAGCATGATAAAGTTTAAAAAAATGCACGCAAAATTATCAGCTTCGCTGTCAGCGCTTTTGGAGTCCTTTTCCTTGAAGCTGTTGTATATCGGTATAAAACATCCGAGCACGGCCGCCGCAAGAAACATATCGAAGAACGCAAGAGGAAGCTTTGATGCGGCTGTAAAAGCATTCGCCTGCGCAGAAGTGCCGTATGCGTTAGCCTGCAATACGCCTCTAAGCATTCCGAGAAGCTTCGCAATTACCGTTGCGCCCATCATAATCACTACCGTTTTGACGGCTCTCTTTTCGGTTTTGTTCCCGTTATTTCCCATGTCATGACCACCTTCAGTCATTTTTGGAGTCCGACGGCAATTTCACGCCGTGATTAGTTTTTTCAAGTAAATCGGGACGGCATTCAAGCGTTTTTTTAAGTGCCTGCTCATGCCGCCATTTTTCTATATTGGCATGGTGTCCCGAAAGAAGAACCTCAGGAACAAGCCTTCCCATAAAATCGTACGGACGAGTATACTGCGGATATTCAAGCATGCCCGATGCGATGCTCTCGCCGCGCCAGCAGTCCTCGTTTGAGAGCACTCCGTCAAGCATTCGGGATATGCAGTCAACCAAAATGCAAGCAGGAAGCTCGCCTCCGGTCAGCACATAATCACCTATTGACAGTTCCTCGTCAACTATTTCCTCGATTATCCGCTCGTCAACGCCCTCATAGTGTCCGCAGAGTATGATTATATTATCATACTTTGTCAGCTCATAAGCGTGCTTTTGCGTTAGCACCTTTCCTCGAGGCGACATGTAGATCACGCGTCTGCGAGCAGGATTTTCGCGTTCTTTATCAGCTTCGAGCTGAGAATCAAGCACTGCGCGGTAGCAACCGTATATCGGCTCCGCACTCATCAGCATTCCCATTCCACCGCCATACGGAGTATCATCTACCCGACGATGCTTATTTGTCGACCAGTCGCGAATATTGTGTGAATGAATCTCAACAATCCCGTTTTCCTGAGCTCTGCCGATTATGCTCGAGGAAAGCACATTATCGACCATATCGGGAAACAGGGTCATAATATCAAATCTCATCGCTGTCCTCGGCTTCTTTTGTGATAATTTCTGCATTCCCATCGAACATGCCTGCTATCGGGCACAGATAGACTCCGTCGTCAGCGTCAATATGGCCGATAAATTCATCTACCGCAGGCACAAGAACCTCCTTGCCGTCCAAGGCTTTAACGCAGAACAGATCGGATGCCGGACTTTCAATAACATCAACAAGCTCGCCGAGCCTTTGACCCGTTCCCTCATCGAACACGGGAAGTCCGATTATATCAGCGATAAAGACTCTGTCATCCTCGAGCTCGATATCATCGCGGTCAGCATATACGACCCTGTTTTTGAGCAGCTGAGCCGCTTCAGGCGAGTCAATTCCATAAAAATACGCAAGCACACGACCTTTGTGTATGGAAGCCTTTGTTATTTCAAGCGAGAGAAACTCGTCCTTTTTTTTATAGTATATTTTTTTGAGCGCTAATATTACATCGGGAGAATCACACCACGGTTCAATTTTGCACGCACCGCGAACGCCGTGAGTTCCAACGATTTTTCCGCACTCAAGATACTGTTCTTTTTTGGAAAGCTCTGACATTAAACTGACACCTCATACTTTTAAAGCTGTATATAAAGATATAGTTAATAATATTGTAACACATTTTTGCGCGGTATTCAATGATTATTCGCAAAATTTATTAAATGTACATATTTATGGCATAACCTCTTGCATTTTAAGCCGTTTTTTGATACAATCGTTTTATACCCAGTATAAAACGGAGGCACAAATGAAAGCTATAATTGCAATAGATTCATTCAAAGGAAGTCTTTCCTCAATCGACGCAGGAAATGCTGTAGCAAACGGTATTCGCCGCGTTTATCCCGATGCCGTGGCAACGGTTCTGCCGATTGCAGACGGCGGCGAGGGAACGGTTGAAGCACTTGCCGCAGGTCTTGGCGGCAAACTGCAATCGGTAGAGGTATCCGATCCTCTTGGTCGAACGATAAAATGCGAATACTGCATAGCCGACAAGCTTGCAGTTATCGAAATGGCTGCCGCCTCAGGCTTGCCGCTGCTTGCCCCAAACGAGCGAAATCCGCTTGAAACAACAACGTACGGAGTTGGGCAGATGATAGCCGACGCAATTGCGAACGGCTGCCGTGATTTTGTCATCGGAATTGGAGGAAGCGCAACCAACGACGGCGGCTGCGGCATGCTCGCGGCTCTCGGATTCGGACTGTATGACGAATCGGGAAATATGATCGAGCTCGGAGCAAAAGGGCTTCAGAAGCTTGCGAGAATTGATGAAACAACCGCTCTCCCACAGCTTCGCGATTGTCGATTCAGAGTAGCCTGCGACGTAAAAAATCCGCTCTGCGGTGGGAGCGGATGCAGTGCGGTATTCGGCCCACAAAAGGGTGCAACCCCCAAAATGGTCGAAGATATGGATTTATGGCTCAGCCGATTTGCGGATCTCACAAAGCAAAATCATCCCTCGTCTGACGCCTCTTTCCCGGGATGCGGAGCGGCAGGCGGACTTGGCTTCGCGCTTCGTGAATACCTCGGCGGAGAGCTGATCTCGGGAGTCAGCCTTGTGCTCGATGTTATAGGTCTTGATAAGCTTGCACCCGATGTCGACATATTGATTACCGGCGAGGGGCGCATGGACGCTCAGACAGCTATGGGAAAAGCTCCATCGGGAGTGGCGGCAATTGCAAAGGCATACGCAAAGCCCTGCATAGCATTTGCAGGAAGCGTCACCGATGACGTGGGAGCTTGCAACAGCGTCGGAATAGATGCCGTGTTCCCAATCAGGCGCAACATTTGTACGCTTGAGGAGGCAATGGAGCCCGCTCGCGCAAGTCGTGAGCTCTCAGATACTGCAGAGCAGGTCTTCCGTCTTATCAGGTTCTGCGGTCAAATTTAGTTTTGCAAACCGGACAGGTGATGGTTATCTCGCCTCTGCCCTTTGGAACGCGAAGATTGTTCTTGCACTTCGGGCAGGCAAAATAACGGTGGGTCTTTATATCGCGTAATTTGTTGTACTGAAGCTTGAGCCATTTTTTAGCAGGCTGAATGACGGTCTTGAACTTCTTGTTCTCCATCGCGCGTGCAGAGATATTTCTTGACATCATGCGATACAACTCAAGAATAATAAGCAGATACGACGGTATCATCAAAAACCAGATATCAAAAAGCGACGATGCAAATGACATCACTAAGGATACGACAACAATCGCATATCCGAGCGAATCTATTCCGTACCGTCCCCACATAAATTTCATAAATTTTTCTCTCATAAAATTCAATCCCCTCACTTTTTTACAGTGTATTATAATGAATTATAACCCAAAGAATATTACTGTTCAATCATAAAAATTTGCCAAACCGTAAATTTTTAATAAAAATGGTAAAACCATTGCAAAATCAATTTGAATGAGCTATAATATATTAGTATGAATCTTTTTGAAAGGAGTTTTACATTATGATTTACGATGATACAAAAGAAAAGCCCGAAGCATCTTGTACTCACGACTGCTCGACTTGTTCGGCAAACTGCGGCTCGCGCGAGAAAAAAAGCCTCTTAGAAGAACCGCATAAGCTTTCAAAAATCAAGAAAGTGATCGGCATCGTCAGCGGAAAGGGCGGAGTTGGCAAGTCTATTGTAACCTCTATGATGTCGGTTTTGATGAATCGCCGCGGTTACAATTCGGCTATACTTGACGCAGATATCACCGGTCCATCCATTCCTAAGGCGTTTGGCGTAAAAGGTGAGGTCCTCGGCGACGGGGAGGGTGGAATTCTTCCGCTTTCATCCAAAACCGGTATCAAAATGATGAGCGTCAACCTGCTTCTTGAGGATGAAACAACACCTGTTGTCTGGAGAGGTCCTGTTATTGCAGGAACAGTAAAGCAGTTCTGGACTGATGTAGTCTGGAATGAGGTTGACTTCATGTTTGTCGATATGCCTCCCGGAACGGGCGATGTTCCGCTTACTGTATTCCAGTCAATTCCGCTTGACGGCATTATTATTGTTACAAGCCCTCAGGAGCTTGTTTCGATGATTGTTTCCAAGGCGGCAAATATGGCAACGATGATGAATATTCCGGTTCTCGGAATTGTTGAAAACATGTCCTACTTCAAGTGCCCCGATTGCCAAAAGGAGTACAAGATTTATGGAGAGAGCCATATTTCCGAGGTTGCAGACAAATTCGGTTACGATGTGCTTGCAAAGATGCCTATCGACCCGAAGCTTGCCGCACTCTGCGACAAGGGTATGCTCGAGCTGATGGAAAACGATTATCTCGATAAGGTTGCAGACAAGCTCGAAACTCTTCTTTGATTAAATTTCATAAAAATTTCCTCTGTGCTTTATTTGCCACAGAGGAAATTTTAATTTACACCAACCGGCATCCGTTGCCTGACAGCGCTTTTATCTTATAAAATTGGTTCTCTGGCGCTTTTCGCGCGTTGGATATTCGACGCCCGATTTTTCGGCTGCTTTGATAGATTTCAGCATCCAAGCCATGTTATCGGCAAGAACCCGCATCGTTTGAAGCCCTTCCAAATCCATTCTCACCTCATCGGGAGTATTGCCATGCACGGAATTCCAATACTGAGATGTAACGACCGGCATATTGCTCATTTCAAAGAACTTGCAAAGCGATTCATATGCCGAGGACGCGCCGCCTCTGCGGCAGCTCACGACCGCCGATGCAGGCTTGCCTTGAAGCAAAGCTGAGCCGCTGTAAAACAGACGCCCAAGGAAGCTTGTTACCTGACCTGATGGGCCTGCATAATGAACGGGGCTTCCGACGATTATTCCATCGCAGGCTTCCATTTTTTCCTCTGCTAAGGTAACGATGTCCGAAAAAGCACATCTGTTGTTTTTGCAGCCGCCACATGCCATGCAGCTTCGTATTGGCTCAGCTCCAAGCCACAATATTTCAGCTTCAACACCGTTTTTCTCAAGCTGTGATGCCACCTCGGATAGTGCTGTATATGTGCAGCCTTGCTCGTGAGGGCTGCCGTTGATAAGTAATACCTTCATAACCATTCTCCTTAATATCGCTGCATCATTTGGATGCTGTTATCAGTTTACTCTAAAGGCATAGCTTTGTCAATATATTTAACGGACAATGAAGTGTAAAACTTTTAGTATATGCCTTGACATAAAGAGGAAAATACTTTATAATAATAATGTAAAAATCTATTTTTTGAGAGGTATTGCCATGTACTATATAGGTGTTGACCTTGGCGGAACCAATATCGCCATCGGAATTGTTGATTCAGATTATAAGATTATCGTTAAGGGCAGCGTTCCTACGCTTTCAGAGCGCGATCCCAAGGAAATCGTTAAGGATATGGGCGCACTTTGCGAAAAGTTAGTTAAGGATGCAGGCCTTACATTTGATGATATCGAGTATGTAGGTATTGCGGCTCCGGGCTCTATCGACCACGAAAACGGCGTTGTTCTCTATTCCAACAACATCCGTCTTTCCAATTTCCCGATTGCTGAAATTCTTAAAAGCTACATACCCGTAAAGACTATCTATGTTGAAAACGATGCTAATGCAGCTGCAAAGGGCGAGGCTGTTGCAGGTGCCGCAAAGGGTGTTGCTGATGCAGTTATGATCACTCTCGGAACAGGTGTCGGCGGCGGAATCATCATTGACCATAAGGTTTACTCCGGCTTCAACTTTGCTGGCGGAGAGCTCGGTCATATCGTTATCGAGCATGGCGGACGTCAGTGCACCTGCGGACGCAAGGGATGCTGGGAAGCATACAGCTCCGCTACAGGTCTTATCAATATGACAAAGGAAAAGCTTGAAGAATGCAAGCTTTCAGGCATTCCCACTATTATGGAGAAGATGGTTGCCGAAGAGGGCAAGGTCAGCGGCAAGACCGCGTTCGCCGCAATGAAGCAGGGCGACGGTCCCGCAAAGGAAGTAGTTGATATGTACATCTCTTACCTTGGATGCGGACTTGCAAACATCGTTAACATCTTCCAGCCCGAGATTCTCGTAATCGGCGGCGGCGTTTGCAACGAAAAGAATTACCTCACTGACCCGCTTAAGGTTATTCTCGAAAGAGATTCCTACGGTAATCAGGCATTCCCTGCAACCACTCTCAAGATAGCTGAGCTCGGCAACGATGCAGGCATCATCGGAGCTGCGGTTCTCGGACTCTGATATAAGGTAGCTTGAATTTGTCGGACGGTCGGAGATTGCACCCGATGTTATCTCTGTCCGTCCGAAATGTTGTTTATATAGTATGCTGAACATTGATAAAACCTTGTATTCCACGCGCCCGAACGACAGTCGGCAAGCTAAAGAGCTTAGAGTATACGAGCTTCTTGAAGCTCTTGATATTCAATATCATAGAGTCGACCATGATGAAGCCGCAACGATTGATGAATGCCTCGAGATCGAATCGGTTCTCGGCACGAAAATATGCAAAAATTTATTTCTCTGCAATCAGCAGAAAACTAAATTCTATTTGCTAATGATGCCGGGGGACAAGCATTTCTCGACTAAGGAGTTTTCAAAGAAGATCGGCTCGTCGCGCCTTTCCTTCGCACCGCCTGAATTTATGGAGCGATATCTGAACCTGACACCGGGCTCGGTCAGCTTTCTCGGACTTATGAACGACTGCGACAACAATGTTACGCTTGTCATCGACAAGGATGTGACTGCCGATGAGTCAATAGGATGCCATCCGTGCATCAACACATCAACGCTAAAGCTCAAAACTTCCGACATTCTCAAGCATATTCTTCCGACAATTCACCATGAACCGATTTTTGTAGAGCTAAACGGAGAAATATAATGGTAACAATCAAAGATGTCGAGCCCGCATCCCTTGCTCAAACGCACGGTATACGCGCAGGCGATATTCTCCTTTCAATAAATAATCACGAAATTCGCGATGTGCTCGATTATCAATTTCGTCTTTGCGAAAAAAAGGTCGTGCTGAAGCTTCATCGCGGCGCTGAGCTTTTGGAAATCACAATCAAAAAAAGCGAATACAGCGATATCGGGCTGATGTTTGAAACCTATCTGATGGACAAAAAGCATTCCTGCAAAAATAAATGCGTTTTTTGCTTTATTGACCAGCTTCCGCGCGGAATGCGTGATACACTTTATTTCAAGGACGACGATTCGCGCCTTTCTTTCCTGATGGGCAACTACATCACGCTGACCAATCTGAATGATGAGGACGTCAAGCGCATTATCGAGATGAAAATGTCGCCTATCAACATTTCCGTTCACACAACCAATCCCGAGCTCAGAGTCAGAATGATGAACAACAAGCGTGCCGGAGATGTGCTTGACTATATGCGCCAATTTGCTGACGCGGGAATAAAGCTTAATTGTCAGATAGTCCTTTGCAAAGGACTGAACGACGGAGCCGAGCTTGAGCGTACAATGCGGGATCTCACCGGGCTTGCACCGAATCTACTCGGAGTTTCTATAGTACCTGCAGGTCTTACCGCACACCGTGAGGGGCTGTATCCTCTTGAGCCTCACACGCCGGAGGAAACCGCTTCGATCATCGACAAGGTCGATAGCTTTGCAAAAGAATGCCTTACGAAATTCGGTTCAAGATTGTTTTTCTGCTCGGACGAAATGTATCTCCGATGCAAGAGAGAGCTTCCCGATGAAGAATACTATGAGGGCTATCCACAGCTTGAAAACGGCGTCGGAATGATTCGCTCAATGGAAACCGAATTTTGCGACGAGCTTTCATACCTTGATGAATACGATTTGACTAAGAAACGCAATATTTCGATAGCTACAGGATATGCAGCGTATGATTTCATATGCGAATTATCATCAAAGCTAATGCGCCTCATTCCAACCCTCAAAATCACCGTTTATCGCATTCGAAATGACTATTTCGGGCATAATATCACCGTCGCAGGGCTTATAACGGCACGCGACATAATTGCTCAGCTTGAGGGGAAGCCGCTCGGTGAGCGACTTTTGATCCCATCTGTCATGCTTCGAGCTGAGGGCGACATGTTTCTTGACAGCGTCAGCGTCGCTGAGCTTTCCGAAAAGCTCGAAGTACCGCTGATTCCAACCGATTCAACCGGAACAGATTTTGTGTCAAAGGTTTTATATTGATATGAAAAAACATTTTTCTTTTATATGCGCTGTATTGATATTTACACTTGTTCTCATAACGGCTTCGGGATGTTTTAAAACTCTCCCCATTGCCGATTACAACTGCTCTGCTGCACAGTATCTTGATGAAACTGACCAGCGGCTGCTTCGAGTATATTATCCGGTCATCCATGGCTCCGGCGTTGGCGATGGAGTAAATGAAGCTCTGAAAGCCGCCGCGCTCTTGTATATGGAAGATTACCTCGCAGCCAATCAGCACGAGGGCTATTATGCCTATGAAATCGGAACTGTTACACCCACTTTGCAGCTTCCTGAGCTTGCAAGCTTTTTATGTGTGGGTAGTTATTCCGTGGAAGGCTCCCTCACCGCCTCGAGTGTCGTTTACACAATAAACATCGACCCTCAAAGCGGAGAGATCCTTGATTATGATGAGCTTGTCGCGGATTATGATATACTGAAAAATAACTTCACATCCGAAAAATTCGAGCAGGTCGGCGGTCTTAACGATCTTCTTGAACAAATAAGCTGCTCCGATATTATCGCTAATTGCGATGATCGTCCGCCGCTCTATTTTATAGCGGATGAAAATGATGTTCTTCTTGCATTCTCCTTTGAGCTGACACATAAACTCGGTGGTCATGCGGAATTTGCAATAGACACAGACAAAATCAAAAAGGCTCTCAGCGAAAGACTGACAGCTATCATATACGAATAAACACAAAAACGAAAGGAAGTCTTTGAATGCACTTGCTGCCAAAGACAAAGGGTAAATAATGGCAAAACCTGTTATAGCAATCGTAGGTCGCCCTAATGTCGGTAAAAGCACGCTGTTCAACAAAATTGCAGGCGAGCGCATATCGATAGTTGAAGATACACCGGGCGTAACCCGCGATCGCATCTATTATGAGGTAGAATGGAACGGACGCGCTTTGATACTTGTTGATACGGGCGGTATTGAGCCCAAAACCGACAGCATCATATTGCAGCAAATGAAAAATCAGGCTGAAATCGCAGTTGAAACTGCTGATGTTATCGTGTTCATGGTCGATGTCACTACAGGGTTGACCGCGGCTGACCGCGATATTTCAACAATGCTCCTGAAAAGCCGAAAGCCTGTCATTCTCGCAGTAAACAAGTGTGACTCTATCGGTGCTCCCCCGATGGCGTTCTACGAATTTTATGAGCTCGGCTTTGACGGTGAGCCTATTGCGGTATCAAGCATTCACGGCTCCGGAACCGGAGATCTGCTCGACAGAGTGCTTGAGCTCTGCCCTGCCGATGAAGAGCCTGAGGACGATTCGGATATTATCAAGGTCGCTGTTATCGGAAAGCCAAACGCAGGAAAAAGCTCAATTATCAATAAGATTCTCGGAGAGGAGCGCCTGATCGTTTCGGATATCCCCGGAACTACACGAGATGCAGTCGATACAAGAATTGAGAATGAATTCGGCAGATATACCTTTATTGATACCGCAGGAATCAGACGTCAGGCAAAGGTCGAGGACCGTATCGAAAAATTCAGCGTTCTTCGTGCAAAAATGGCTGTGGAGCGCGCAGATGTCTGCGTCATCATGATTGACGCGAATCAGGGTGTCACCGAGCAGGATGAAAAAATCGCAGGAATTGCTCACGAATCGGGCAAGGCAAGTATCATTGTTATAAACAAATGGGATACCTTGGAAACTGAGGACAAAAACACAGTCGAATACGATAAAAAGGTCTACAACGCCCTCGGCTATATGACTTATGCTCCCACGCTCTATGTTTCGGCAAAAACAGGTCAGCGCGTTGGCAAGCTGTTTGAGCTTATTAACTATGTATACAATCAAAACTGCACTCGTATCTCAACCGGTATGCTCAACGATGTCCTCAACGATGCAACAGCACGCGTTCAGCCTCCGTCAGATAAGGGCCGCCATTTGAAGATCTACTATATGACTCAGACAGGAATAAAGCCCCCCACATTTGTCGTTTTCTGCAATAATGCAGAGTTATTTCATTTTTCATATCAGCGTTATATTGAAAATCAGCTTCGCGATATCTTTGGCTTCCGCGGGACCCCAATCAAGTTAATAGTACGTCAAAAAGGAGATAAAGATCAATGACTTTATATGAAATATTTAACATCGGACTTATCCCCAAGCTTATTATGGGAGAGACTAACGAGATTTCTATCCTGGCGCTTGTTTTGCTCTGTGTCGTATCATGCGCAGCGGCGTATTTCTTAGGCAGCTTTAACTTTGCCATAATAATTTCCAAATACAAGTATAAGGATGATATCCGCACCTACGGAAGCGGAAACGGCGGCATGACCAACATGCTTAGAACATATGGGAAAACCGCGGCAGCGTTTACGCTTCTCGGCGATATGCTCAAGGCGGCGGTTTCCGTTTTGATCGGCTCGCTTTTAGCCGGCGAGGCAGGCGCTTACTTAGCAGGCTTTGCTTGCACGATCGGACACTCGTTCCCCATCTTCTACGGCTTCAAGGGTGGCAAGGGTATTGTTGTTACCGCGACCATGCTTTTGTGTCTTGAGCCGCTTGTATTCCTCATTCTGTTCATAATGTTCGTAATTATTGTAGCCTCGACAAAATTTTTATCACTCGGCTCAATAATCGGAATGCTCTTTTACCCGCTCGTTCTGAACCGTCTTTATCCTTTCCTCAACAACAGCACCCCTGAGGGCGCAGTTCCCGCAGTCGTTTCGATTTTAAATGCAGGACTCGTTATCTGGCTTCACCGCGAAAATATCAAACGACTTCTCAGCGGCAAGGAAAACAAGTTCAGCTTAAAAAAGAAGGACAAATTCAAAAAGGATGAGCCTCAGAATGCAGCCGTTAATTCCGACGATTCCGAGGAAGCACGCAAAAAGCGCATTCATGAAGAAGCATTCGGTAATGATTCCGAATAAACAACCAAATAACCAAAGGAGCTGTTGCACTTAAGTGCAACAGCTCCCATAAAATACAGCTTGTCACCCATTCAGGGTTCCATTTATGTGTGCTTAGCACACACAAACCGCCGTATTTGGGCGCATCCGCGCCCGTGGCTGTTGCAAGTTTTCAACTTGCAACAGCCACTTTTCTATTCAGATTTTACGCAAGATTTTCGGAAATCTTGTTCATCCAATCGGTAACGGTCTTCTTTTCTTCATCCTTAACACCGCCGAGGAAAGGAATGCCGCCCTTTATGTAAAGAACATCGTCGATTACATTTGCTCCGGCGTCCTTAACCGCTTTGATAAGAATATTTGCTCCCTCGGGAGAGCCGTCTACGATAAACGCAACATTTGCCGCTCTTGCCTTTGTGAGCTCCTTGCAGAACAGAATGAGCTGATTTGCAGGATCCTTGGAAACGGATACGAGCAGCACAACAAGTCTTTCCTTATCGCAGGAGTATGCGGGCGGAATGCTATCCATGCAGTTGATCTTTTCGGTAGCATAGTTATCGGTGATCAGCTGTGCGATATTCTTAATTTTAGCTTTGTTTGATGAGAACAGTACACGCATTTTCATTGTAATTTCCTCCATTTTGGCAACGCAAAATCAGTACCCATTTTGGTTGCCGTCAAAATGGGTGATACACATTATGTGTTACTTTTGATTATATCATAAAAATCAGCCTTTTTGAAGTCAAAACGAACAATTTAATATTTTTCAGCCATTCTAACAATTAAACTGTCGGGATTTTGTGCAACAAGACTATTTTTTCATCAGATAATATTCGATTTTACCGGGCAGCAACGCTGTGTCAGCTTCGCATTCGATCAACCTGATCGTTTCTCCAACAAAATCAGGCTCCCATACCCTGTCAGAAAGATTCACAACGACCGCGATTTTTTCGGCGTCGTTCTCTCGAATCATAATAAGCCGTCTTTCGTCACCGGTTTGAACAAATGTTAGCTCACCATCGGCAAACACCGAGTGAGATGCTCTTATTTTGCCGATCTTACGATAAAATTCAAGTATTTTACAATCCTCGTATCCCCACTTAAACGGCATTCTGTTGAATGGATCACGTCCACCCTCCATGCCGATTTCATCGCCATAGTATATACATGGAATGCCCGGAAATGCCGCAAGCAGTGCCCACGCGATCATTAAGCGAGCTGATGCCGTTTCTCTCTGCTCGGGCGCAAGTGAAAATGCCGCAAGCTCAGCGTTAGTCATACCTTGAGTGCCGACATCGGCGAGAACTGTCAAAATCCTCTCGGTATCGTGCGTTCCGAGAAAATTCATTAATACATGTGAAACCGCTCTTGGATAGTGCTCCCACAATTCAAGCACAGTTTTTTGAAGCCGTGAAGCCGCCCCTCCTAAGATAAAGTCGATAACAGCTTCCTTTAGCGGATAATTCATGACCGAATCGAGCTGTGAGCCTCGGAAATATCTGCGGCGACGGTCATACGAGATCTTATTTGACGCGTCCTCCCAAACCTCTCCTATAATAAGAGCGTCAGACCGCTCCTCTCTTGCTACAGCCCGAAGCTCATCAAGAAAAACATCCGATAGCTCATCGGCAACATCGAGCCGCCAACCGTCGATACCCTTGTTCAGATAATGTCTTATAACTCCGCGTTCACCGCAGATATACTCCCGCCACGATTTGTTATCACTCTTTACAGCAGGAAGTATCTTCACGCCCCACCAACAGCGATACTCATCGGGATAATCCTCAAAAGTGTACCAATTGTAGAAGCGGGAATGCTTGGAGTTATATGCACCTGCATCAGGATAATGCCCGAATTTGTTGAAATATCGACTATCAGCACCCGTGTGATTAAATACGCCGTCAAGAATCAGCTTAACGCCCTTGCTCTTGCACATGCTGACAAGATGCTCGAAAGCCTCATCCCCTCCGAACATTCTATCGACCTTCATGTAGTCGCCGGTGTCGTATTTGTGATTGGATGCCGCCTCGAAAATCGGGCAAAGATACAGTGTATCTACTCCGAGCGAAACAATATAGTCGAGCTTGTCGGCAACTCCCCACAGATTTCCGCCGAAGAACTGATTATTCGCAACCTCTCCGCCCGGACGGTCCGCATGCTGAGGGATTCCGTTTTCCCAATTGGGATCGTATATTTTGCCTTCATCGGGCGAGATCGGATTACCGCCGTCAAAAAATCTGTCAACGAAAATCTGATACATCATTCCGCCGCGGAATTTGTCGGGTGTGTTAAATGACGCATCATAAACCGTCAGCTGCTCGCACGAAACTCCGCTTCTGTCCGGAGTGAGCGTTCCGTCGCGTGCTGTATAAAGCACCCCGTACGGCGTATCAAGCCCGAATGTATAATAAAAAAGTCCGCTTCTACTGTCAAGACAGATATCGGAAAGCTTCAATTCGCAGGCAAATACATCGTCCGAATCGGAAAACTCGCAAAGCGCGGCGGATATTTCCCGTGTTGACATATCATCATCGCGATACAAGCGCATTACCGCCGAGGCAGCGCATAACGCGCGCGGCACTCTTACCTTAACGGTAAGAGTGTCGTTTGACGCGAAAGCTGACATATTACGCACAAAGCCACAAAGCCTTGTGCTTTTTTCGTAGCTGACTCTCAGTGCAGCTTCGTCGTAAAAATTATATACCAGCATATTTTGGCAGATTACTTTATCGGTTTGATATGCCAGATATTATTCGCATATTCATGAATCGATCTGTCAGACGCAAATATGCCCGATTTTGCTGTATTGATAAGCGATTTGCGGCTCCACTTTTCACGGTCGGCATAATCTTTTATCATACGCTCATGTGTTGCATAATACGAATCGAAGTCGGCAATGCACATATACGGGTCTGCGATGCCATGAGTATACTGCGAATTTATAAGATATTGCTTGATATCTCCGAATGAACGTCCGCAGAAGCCGATCTCAAGCGCATCAACAGCAGCTTTGATGCGATCGCTCTGCAAATAGTTGTTCATCGAATTGTAGCCTCTCTTCCACAAATCGTCTACTTCTTCTGTTGTCAAGCCGAAGATATACATATTTTCATCTCCAACCTGCTCGAAGATCTCAACATTTGCGCCGTCAAGCGTACCTATTGTCAATGCGCCGTTTGCCATAAGCTTCATACAGCTCGTTCCGCTCGCTTCCTTACCTGCAAGAGAAATCTGCTCGCTGATATCCGCCGCGGGAATAAGCACCTCGGCAAGGCTTACGTTGTAATCCTCCATAAAGATTACACAAAGCTTTTCGCGAAGCTTCGGATCTGCGGCTATTTCCTGACCGATATTATAGATGAGCTTGAGAATGTTCTTAGCCATATAATAGCCGGGAGCCGCCTTTGCACCAAAGATGAATGTCTGAGGAGTGATATCAAGGTTCGGATTCTCGCGAAGCTGAACATAAAGGCTGATTATGCGAAGCGCATTAAGAAGCTGACGCTTATACTCGTGCATGCGCTTGATCTGCACATCAAATACGGAATTGGGGTCAAGCTTGATTCCCGTGCGATTCTGAGCATAGATTGCAAAATTCGCCTTGTTTGCGCGTTTTATTGAGTCAATCCGCTCTAGCACAGCCTTATCGTCTGCAAATTTCGCGAACTCGGATAGCGCTTCGGAATCTTCCTTGTGCCATTTCTGACCAATGCACTCATCGATGAGTGCGGTCAGCTGAGGATTGGAATTGCATACCCAACGGCGATGCGCTATACCATTGGTCACATTTGTAAATTTTGACGGTGTGTGCTTATAGAAATCGTGGAATATAGTCTTCTTTAAAATATCCGAGTGAAGCTTTGAAACGCCATTAACTGTATGCGAGCCGACTACCGACAGATTCGCCATTCGAATATTGCCGTATCCGATGATCGACATGCGCGAGATGCGGTCCCAATCTCCTGGATATGCCGCCCACAGCTCGCTGCAGAAACGGCGGTTAATCTCGTTGGTTATTGCATAGATTCTCGGCAATTTGATGCGGAAAAGATCCTCATCCCATGTTTCAAGAGCCTCCGGCATAACCGTATGGTTGGTGTAGGTTACGGTTGAGGTAACGAGCTTCCAAGCGTTTTCCCATGTGAAGCTGTAAATATCAATCAAGATACGCATAAGCTCAGGAATAACGAGCGCAGGATGAGTATCGTTGATGTGGATAGCAACCTTTTCGGCAAAGCCTGCAAGCGAGCCATAGGTAGCCAAATGGTCGGAGATAATGCTTTGAAGTGAAGCCGAAACCAAGAAGTACTGCTGTGACAAACGCAGATATTTTCCCTCGGTATGGTTATCAGATGGGTAAAGCACCTTTGAGATGATCTCGGCGTTTGTATCCTCCTGCATTGCCTTGACATACTGTCCCTGCGAGAAAAGACTCATGTTGAAGTTCTGTGTGTCGCAAGCCTTCCACAAGCGAAGTATATTAACCGCCTTGGAATCCGCACCGGAAATCATCATATCGTACGGAACCGCTTGAATTTCATTTCCGCCGACATGTGTGATGCTGCATCTGCCGTTCTCCCATTTTTCGTCAACATGACCGCCAAGACGAACGGTAAAGGTCTTATCGTGACGAGGAACAAGCCATACATCACCGCCGGGCATCCAGATATCCGGAAGCTCAATTTGGTCACCGTCAACTATACGCTGCTTGAAAAGTCCGTATTCATAGAGAATTGAGAAGCCTGTCGCGGCGTAATCAAGAGTTGTCAGTCCATCCATGAAGCAAGCTGCAAGACGGCCGAGTCCGCCGTTTCCGAGTCCGGGATCGGGCTCAAGGTTATATATTTCTTCAAGCGAAAAGCCGAGCTCTGACAGCACCTCGCCATAAATTTCCGAAATTCCGAGATTGCGCAGATTATTTTTCAGCGAACGGCCGATAAGAAATTCCATGCAGAGATAATAAATCTTTCTTCCGCGCTGTTTCTTTGTATCCGACTTGAACGCACTGCGTTTGTCGGTGAGAATATCCTTTACAGACAAAACCACCGATTTATAAATCTGCTCCTCGGTCGCCTCCTCGGGAGTAGTTCCGAAATAGCGTGCTAATTTTGCTGTAATTGCGTCTTTGACTTGTGCTTTGTTAAATCCTGTGTTCATTGGTTTGTTTCGTTCCTTACTAAAAAATTATTTATCAAAAATCGGTTGGGCGAGCCATGCTCGCCCCCCGTTTTTATAACATCTCAGGCATCTAAGCTCTCATACATTTCCAAATATTTCTTTGCCGACGCTTCCCAAGAGAAGTCCATATTCATAGCGTTGGCAACCAACTTGCTCCACTGCGCCTTATCGGCGTAAAGTGCTGTGGTGCGTCTGATAGCATCAAGCATATCGTGAGCGTTGTAGGAATTGAACGTCACGCCGTTTCCAATACCCTTTGTGGGGTTATACGGAGCAATCGTATCATAAAGTCCGCCCGTTTCTCTTACGATCGGCACAGTTCCATACTGCGAGGCAATCATTTGAGCAAGTCCGCAAGGCTCTGATTTTGACGGCATCAGGAAGATATCAGCCGATGCGTAGATCTGCTTTGCGAGGTCCTTGTTAAAGGCGATCATTACACCGCATTTTTCGGGATAGCGTTCTGCGAGCCCTGCGAAATAATCCTCAAGCTCGACTTCGCCCGTTCCGAGAAGAACAAGCTGAACATCATCTGCAAGAATATCATCCGCAACTCGTCTGACGAGGTCAAATCCCTTGTGTGATGCCAGACGCGAAACCATTGCAATAAGCGGCACATCATCCCGCACGGGAAGATTGAACGTTTCCTGAAGCGCACGCTTGTTAATTACCTTGTTTTCAATTGTATCGAGGGTGAAGTTCTGCTTGATCGACGGATCCTTCTCCGAATTGTAGTAATCCGTATCGATTCCGTTTATGATTCCGCAAACCTTATCGCTGTACATGCGAATTATGTGATAAAGACCGCTTGAATAATACTCAGTCTGAATCTCGCGTGCATAGTTAGGGCTTACCGTTGTCAGCTTATCACAGCAAACGATCGCACCCTTCGTCAGGTTGATGCAGCCGTCATATTCTACAACATATCTATCCCAGGAATCAAGGCAGAAGATATCGCCTAAAATATCAAAGCTATAGATTCCCTGATAATCTATATTGTGAATTGTATAGACAGTCTTCATATCAGCGTACTCATCGATATAGCAATACTTACGCTTTTGATATATTACGCAAAGCGCGCTCTGCCAATCGTGGCAATGCAGTATATCGGGCATAAATTCAATATACGGCAGCATTTCCATGACAGCCTTGCAGAAGAAAGCATATCTTTCGCCATCGTCGAAGCTTCCGTAAAGTGCAGGGCGTTTAAAATAGTATTCGTTATCTATGAAGTAATATGTTACACCGTCCTGAATATATGACCAAACGCCGCAGTATTGGCGTCGCCATGAAAGCGAAACGGTAAATTCCGCCTCCTTTGTCATTTTGTCCTTATATTTTGCGGCTACTGCCTGATACATTGGAATGACAACACGGATATCAGTATTTGAGTCAGAGCGTTTGAGTGCTGCCGGCAGAGAGCCGAGCACATCTCCAAGTCCTCCGGTCGCCGCGAACGGCAGAGCTTCCGAACCTACAAACAATATCTTTTTCATTAGTAGTCTCCCATTTTTAATTAATCGAGCACAAGAGCCAAATAATTAAATCATTTTACCCTTGTCGATGAAGAACGGCATTGTTTCGTGTCCCGAGAGAATGCGGCCATCTCTGATAACAACATTCTTATCCGCAATTACGCAGTTTAAGAATACATTCTCTCCGGTTACAGAGTCCTGGAACAGGATAGAGTTTTTAACCGTCGTTCCCTTTCCTACCTTAACGCCACGGAAAAGGATGGAGTTTTCAACCGTTCCGTCGATTACACAGCCGTCTGCGATAAGAGAGTTCTTTACGCTTGAGGACGCACTGTATTTTGTGGGAGCGGAGTTTCTGACCTTTGTGTAAATCGGGCGATTCTTAACATTAAAGAGCTGCTCGCGATTTTCGATATTTCCAAGTAACTCCATTGAATGTGCGTAATAGTCTTCAATCGAAACTATGTTTGCAAAATAACCGTCGTATTTGTAAATACGGAAATTGTGGCGTGACGCATTTCTTGAAAGCACATCGCGGTTGAAGCTCGTATATCCATGTGCGATTGCATCGAGAACAACGCTCTGCAGATATTCACGGTTGATTACTACGATGTTGAGATTAATATCCCGATAACCGGAAATGTTTGTAGGATATGCGTTAACATCGCTGATTCTTCCGGTATTGTCAGATTCGACAATAACATTTCGCTTTGCGCTTTCCTGAGTTAAGAGCACGCGCTTGACCGCTATTGTTATATCGGCATTATTCTTAATATGGTCGTTAATCATATCATTAAGGTCAATATTGCAAATAACGTCGCAGTCAGAGAGTACTACATAGTCAGAGGTGAAGCGTGAGATAGAATAGTTTACACTCTTCATAGCCTCAAGGCGCGTATTATAAAGTGCATTCTGATTGTTTGCATATGCAGTCAGATATGGCGGAAGAAGCTTTATACCGCCCTTGCGGCGTGCAAGGTCCCAGTCCTTACCGGAGCCGATATGGTCCATGAGCGACTGATAGTTGTAATGTGTAATAACGCTGACAGATGTGATCCCCGAGTTTACCATATTGGAAAGCGCGAAGTCTATAAGACGGTAACGGCAGGCATACGGAACAGATGCCATTGTGCGCTTGCGTGTAAGCTCAGCAATATTTTTGTCGTGAAGATTTGAAAAAATTATTCCTTGTACAGACATTGTGATTCATCCTTTCCGTTAAGCCTTGTTATTCTTTTCGAGATATGCTTCGTTTACCATATCGCCTGCAGGGATGGTGATTCCGTGCGGAAGCTTAATATTGCTTCCGACAAGAGTAATCGCTTTTGCGTTTGCCTCTCCGACCTGCGCGCCCGCGCCTATCTCGGTTTCACCGTCAACAATCGAATAATATACGCTTGCACCCTCTCTTACCACGGTGTCGTTCATGATGATCGAGTTGCGAATATACGCTCCTCTTGCGACCTTTACGCCGCCGAACAGCACGGAATTTTCTACAACGCCATGAATCTCACAGCCCTCGGTAATTATCGAATTATCGACCTTCGCATCGCTTCCAATGTAGTGCGGCGCACGGTTAAGGCTGCGCGAATAGATTCTCCAATCGGGGTCCATAAGATTGAATATCGGCTCATCACCGAGAAGGTCCATATTTGCTTCCCAAAGGCTTTGAATCGTTCCGACATCCTTCCAATATCCCGAAAATTCGTAGGCATACATGCTCTCGCCGTTGTTCAGCATTGCAGGAATGATGTTCTTTCCGAAGTCGTTTGATGAATTCGGGTCGTTCTCATCTGCTGTGAGATAATCGGCAAGCACCTGCTTGTTGAAGATATAAATTCCCATTGACGCCTTTGTGCTCTTGGGATTTGCGGGTTTTTCCTCGAACTCATAGATTTTGTTGTTTTCGTCGGTATTCATGATACCAAAGCGGCTTGCCTGCTCGATCGGAACATCGATGACAGCAATCGTTGCCGTCGCGCCCGTTTTCTTATGAGCATCGAGCATTGCGCTGTAGTCCATCTTATAAATGTGGTCGCCCGAAAGAACGAGGACGTAATCGGGGTCATAGCGGTTGATAAAATTAAGGTTCTGATAAATTGCGTTCGCAGTTCCCTTATACCAGTCCGCAGACTTTGACCCCTGATAGGGCGGAAGAACCATAACACCGCCGTTCATGCGGTCAAGGTCCCAAGGCTGACCGTTTCCGATATACTCATTCAAAACAAGCGGCTGATATTGGGTCAGCACGCCAACCGTATCAATTCCCGAATTGACACAGTTTGATAACGTGAGGTCAATAATACGATACTTTGCTCCAAACGGAACAGCAGGCTTTGCTGTCCTTTCCGTCAACGTATACAGACGGCTTCCCTGACCGCCTGCGAGCAGCATGGCAACGCATTCTTTCTTGTTGTACATAACTGGTTTCCTCCAAATATTTTTATCAAATTCGATCACTCACAAACCTACCCTTTGTAAGTGTAATAGATGTGGTTGTTTATAAGGTCAAGCGACGCATGGGTACCTTTTAATCAGATTTCATGCGAAACCGACCATCGGATGAATGCTAAAAGCGATTCTCTATTCCTTGCCCGAGCGCTTCATAGGCGGAATCGGACGAAGAATTATTGCTGACAGCCCCGGAAGATCAAGTGCCAGCGAGCGTCTATCTCCGTTTGCGACTGTATCGAGCACGCCGCCGTTTAGCATTCCCGAACCGCCAAATTCCTCCCTGTCGCTCGAGAACACCTCTTGGTATGCCTTTCGTGTCAATCCCGTAACATTAAAGCCATAGCGAACAACGGGCGAGAAATTCAAAATCACAACAAGCTCTCTGCCCTTTTTGTCTATGCGGCGATATGCGATGATATTCAAATCGCGCATATCGGGCATCAGCCATTCGAAGCCATCCCAGGAGAAATCAAGCTCCCAAAGCTCACGATTCTCAAGATAGAATCTTCCGAGCTCCGCCGTGTAGCCCTGCAGCTTCTTGTGCATGTCGTAATCAAGCATAAACCATTCGAGCTGATTTTCGAAATCCCACTCGCGGAAAGGTCCGTATTCGCATCCCATAAAGGTGAGCTTTTTGCCGGGGTGCGTCATTTGATACGCCATGAACAAGCGTGTTCCGGCGAATTTATTGTTGTAGTCACCAAAAGATTTATCAAGCAGCGACAGCTTTCCGTGAACTACCTCATCATGCGACACGGGAAGAATAAAGTTTTCATTAAGCGAATACATCATCGGGAAGGTCAGCCGCTCATGCTTGTATTTTCTGTAAATCGGGTCGGTCATTATATAGTCAAAGGTATCGTTCGACCAGCCCATATTCCACTTGAAATTGAATCCGAGTCCGCCCTCATAAACGGGCTTTGTAACCATTGGCCAGGCAGTTGATTCCTCGGCAATCATCAAAATATCCGGATACCTGCCAAACAGCTCGGTATTGAGCTTCCTGAAGAACGCAATTGCTTCGAGATTTTTGTTATCTCCGTCCTTATTCGGAATCCACTCACCCGGATCTCGGTCAAAGTCCAGATACAGCATAGATGCGACCGCGTCAACTCTGAGTCCGTCAATATGAAATTCCTTGAGCCAATAAACCGCGTTCGATACAAGGAAGCATTCTACCTCATTTCGAGCAACGTCAAAGAATCGAGTTCCCCATACACGGTGCTCCATTCGGTCAACTCCCTGATACTCATAAAGAGGGCCTCCGTCAAATTCGTAAAGACCGTGCTCATCCTTAGGGAAATGTGCCGGAACCCAGTCAAGTATAACACCGATGCCCATAGAATGAAGCTTGTTTACAAAATAGCGAAAATCATCGGGAGTTCCAAAGCGCGATGTCGGCGAATAGTATCCGCAAACCTGATATCCCCATGAGCCGTCAAACGGATGCTCCATTATCGGAAGCAGCTCAACATGCGTGTATCCGAGCTGTTTTACATAGGGCGCAAGCTCGTCGGCAATCTCTCTATAATTTAAATAGTTTTCGCCCTCCTTGGTGGTAAGCCCGTCACGCGTTTTCCACGAGCCGAGATGAACCTCATATATATTGAGCGGAGCCGAATAGAAGTCGTTTCGTCCGTTGCTTTGCGGCTTTCTGCCCTTTCCCGCAACAGTTCGCATGCGTCTTGCAAGCCAGAGCGAATCTGTCCATTTAAACGGCTTCGCCTCCCAAATCTTTGAGGAAGTTTTTTTCAGCGTTTCGGACCAGACCGCATACGGGTCGGCTTTGAGGTGTACACCGCTTTTTGATGTGATTCGGTATTTGTAATTGGCACCGTGAAGTGAAACCTCAGAGCGCAAGGTATACTCCCACACTCCCATATCGGTAATTCTTTCCATCGGTTCAACAGCACTCCAATTATTGAAATCGCCAACAACCTCAACGAGCGATGCGTTTGGAGCCCATACGCGGAACGTGTAAACATGCTCATCTTTTTCTGCCGCATGATGACATCCAAGGTATTCATACGCTTGATAGTTTGTCCCTTGATGAAAATAGAACGGTGCAAGATTATCTATATTTTTTGTACTTTGATTTTTATCCATCTTCAGTTTTTACCTTTCACGAATTTATGAATTATCGAATTATATTATACCACGCTTGCCGCTTGGAAATATGTCGAAAAGGACAGACGGACTAATTATTTTCCGAAACGATTTTCAAAATCGCCTTTCCGTATTTCGATGACTTCTCCGTTCCGATACCGTGAACATTCATAAGCTCAGAAAGACTCCTCGGACGGGTTTGAGCAATCTCAATTATTGTCGCATCTGTAAATATGGCGTATGCCGGAACGCCTCTTTTACTTGCAAGCTCTCGTCGGTATTTTCTGAGCGCCTCGTAAATCGCGGCTTCCGAGGAATCAACCGATATACCGCGAACCGGGCTTTTCTTCTTTGTTTGAGGCTTCGCCTTGGATTTTGGCCGTTTTATATTAAGCCGTTTTCCTGACGAGAGAAAGCTGTCAAGCTTTTCAGAAAGCGACAATATTGGATATTGACCTCCGCTTCTGCAAATCAGCTTCATTTCAATCATCCGCATGATTACATCGCGTATCGAGTTGAGCGGCTCATCACGCAGCAAACCGAATCCACGTTCTTCGGAGAATCCGAAATACTCCATCCGTTCATTCGCATCTCCGTGAAGGAAATCGGCAATAAACGCCATTCCGAATCTCTCGCCCGTTATGTCAATTGCCATTCTGACCGCACGAACTATATCTGTAACATCTATAGTATCGTATTCCGAGCGACAGAACGAGCATTTCCCACAGTCATTATTTTCGGGTGTTTCTCCGAAATATGTTAAAATATAGTTTCGCAGGCACTCGGTGATTTTGCAGTATGATATCATGAGCTCAAGCTTATCATACTTTGATTTTTTCGCAAGCTCCAATTCTTCCGGCGAAGCTTCATCATCGTCGCAGGTGTTCTCAACGAGGAACTTCGCAGTATGAATATCCGCAGGCGAATAAAGCAGTATGCAATCAGCCTCGCTTCCATCCCGTCCTGCGCGTCCCGCTTCTTGGTAGTAGGCTTCCATCGACAAAGGGAGATTATAATGAATTATAAAACGAACATCAGGTTTGTCAATTCCCATTCCGAAGGCGTTTGTCGCAATCATTATAGGTTTTTCATCCCGAATAAAAGCATCCTGATTCTGTGAGCGTTCGGCATCATCAAGTCCTGCATGATAATATGTAACGGGGAAGCCTTTACTTGAAAGGCTGTTATAGAGCTGCTCCACATTTTTCCGTGTCATTGCATAAATTATGCCTGACGAGTCTGGGTGCTCGGTCAGATATTCAACGATATAGTCGGCTCTGTCCGGACGGTCCACCACGCTGAAATACAGATTAGGCCGATCAAAGCCGGTGGTGATCTCAAACGGAGCTCTCATCGCAAGCAATTTGCGCACGTCATCCTTGACATTTTCGGTTGCAGTTGCCGTAAACGCCGCTAAAACCGGACGACGCGAAAGAAGCGAAACAAATTCTGCAATATGAGTATAGCTTGTTCGAAAGTCGTGCCCCCATTGCGACACGCAATGAGCTTCATCCACCGCCACGAGAGATATTTGCGCCGATGCAGCAAATTCCATAAATGCATCTGTGAGCAGTCTTTCGGGAGCAACGTATATGATCTTGTAAACGCCGTTTTTAGCGTTTTCAAGAGCAAGTGAAAACTGACGGGCAGTAAGCGAGCTGTTAAGATACGCGGCTCGAATACCGTTTTGATTAAGTGCGCTCACCTGATCTCTCATCAGCGATATGAGCGGCGATATTACAAGGGTTATCCCACTCATCAGAATCGCCGGGATCTGATAGCAGAGCGACTTTCCGGCACCGGTTGGCATTACCGCAAGAACATCGCGTCCCGACAGAATATTATCAATTATCGGCTCTTGTCCCTGCCTGAATTTATCGTATCCAAAGTATTGTTTTAATGCGCTCTGCTTGTTTAGCATTCCGGTCACCGTTTATAATCTGTACTATATTAATATTATACCAAATTAAAACGGAATTGTAAAGCTATTTTGATGCAATTAAATAAAAAAAGAGCGCGATGCGCTCGCGATTTTATGTAGTCATTGTACAAACTTATCCGTAATATTTGTATTTTTTGACAATTCGTACTTTCTCTTCGTAGCATATCCTCCTCTTATATGCCGTTCGGATTTATTGCACTCAAGAATCTTCTGAACCTCAGAATACAGCGCGAAGTCAATACGGCGTAATCTGCATGTAATATCCTTATGCACGGTGGATTTGCTTATTCCAAATGCCGCTGCGGTATTTCTGACCGTGCTTTTTCTCTCTATCAGATATTTTGCAAGCTCACGGGGGCGATCGTCATTATCAAAAAACAAGGCTTCAGCTCACTCCTATACAGTATAAAGCTCCATATCAAAAGCTTTCTCTCTGTTTTATATTTATGAAGCGCCCCCTTAGATAATGATGATTTCTGTAAGTTTCTAACCTGCTAATACAACAAAAGCATTCGCGGTTTTTTGTGTAAAACGACAATTTTCAGTTTATTTAACAATTGTCACAATTTTTTTACCTTTCATATATCGGAAGTTCATTTTTCATTTCGCGTTAAGCAGTCAAAGTAGCATTGAAGGGCTCGTCGCACCGCATGTCTTGCAGTGTTACGAGCCCTCAATTTCGCTATATTAAATTATTACTGCTCTTTCGCGCTTTCAGCGATTATCTTCTGCGCAACATTCGCCGGAACCTCTTCGTAACGCTCGAAGTAGAACGTGAAGCTTCCACGGCCCTGAGTTGACGCACGAAGTGCGATCGGATAATCTGCCATTTCAGCCTTGGGAACCTCAGCCTGAACATTCGTATAGCCCTTCTTGCCTGCTGCAGCTTCCATTCCGAGGACGCGTCCGCGGCGCTTGTTGAGATCTCCGATTACATCGCCCACCATGTTATCGGGAACGATACAATTGAGTGCGCCGACCGGCTCAAGAAGTACGGGGTTAGCCTTGGGCAAACCGTCCTTGTATGCAAGGCTCGCAGCCATCTTGAACGACATTTCCGACGAGTCTACATCATGATAAGAGCCATCATAAAGATCTGCCGCGAGATTTACTACAGGATATCCTGCAAGTACACCCTTCTGCATAGCCTCAAGCAGACCCTTTTCAACTGCCGGGAAGAAGCCCTTAGGCACCGCGCCTCCGACAACGCTTTCAGTGAATGTCAAGCCGTCTGCCTCACCCGGTGCAAAACGAATGCGAACATGACCGTACTGACCGTGACCGCCGGATTGCTTCTTATGCTTTCCTTCTAAGTCGGAGGCCAAGCGGTCTTAGGAAGACAAC
>JAZNMQ010000025.1:0-9168 GCA_045579745.1 Candidatus Flemingiibacterium sp.
CTATCCCTGCCAGAAAAAAGCACCTGCGCGAGCAGGTGCTTTTTTCAACGAAATTTGCCCTTCGGGCAAGTGAAATAGCTTCGCTGTGAAATATTTGCTTCGCAAATGTGTAATATTCGCTGACGCAAATGTGGGCAAATTTCATTTCACATCGCGACAAAAGGGAGCAATATTTCACAATTCACGAAGTGAATTATTTCACATTCGCCGCAAGGCGAATATTTCACTAAAACCATTTCGACTCTAAAGTTTTTCGAAATTGTGTAGATGCATTTCGGGCATTTCGGGTCTGTAGACAGATTCGAACCAGCGAAATGCATTTTTTGTATAAACTTTTCACTAACTTTTCTACCATTGGTAGAATGATTAGAAACTTATCGAAACACTATTGACAAAAAGTGATTAGATATGTATAATATCAGTACAGCCGGCTACATCAGAAAGGTGGATATTATTATGAACCAGCAAGAAATAATAAACGGACTAAGATCGATTACAAAAGAAAAGTTTGATGCCTGTAAAGCGGATATTGCATCAATCGGAAAAAATCATCCGACAGAGAGAGGCGTTTTACAGCTTAAAGCTGGAATTTATAACGTGGCAAGCGTTGCGGCAGTTCTCGCAAATTCTGAACACCCTGCCGAAGTGATGAGCTGTAGATTCAGACATTTAGTAAAGCTGTTTCCGGATCTCGCTGAATATCATAATGGCTTATCAGATGAAGAAAAGGGTAAGATGGAGGTTTCGCTGCATCCCGAATTATTTATGCGTGTAAACTTCTACAATTCCTTTAATAATGACCTTGCACAAGCAGAAAAGGATGGCGATCCTCAAAAGATTTTTAAAGCAAGAATCAAAAAAGAAGTTCTGGACGAGATACTTAACATGTGGCGTGAGTTCAGAGTGCAAAATGACTTGTTTGTATTTGCTTTTGATGATAAGGAGGTATAACATGGAAAACTCACGCTTTTTTCAAATCGCACTCGAAATGATAAATACCGAAACAAAAAAGATAGAGAGCTTTTGCGATGCGTTAGATAATGACCCCGCCGCAAAGAAAAGCCAAATTATCGAATACAAATGCGCAAAATACAGATATGCCGGAGTAGCCAATGTATGGTGTAAATTCTTTCATAGCCACCGACTCGCTGAAACGAATGAGGAAAATCATTACTTGATTCCCCAAGTCAATGAGATTTTTGTTACTATACCCGAATATATGGTGCTCTACAACAATGCCCCCGAAGACGAAAAACGGGATTATGCATTGTATTACGGTGTTACCGCATTTGCTGATTCCGAGATTGCCAAGCTTGAATTAAAACTTGAAAATGCTACCGATTGGGAAAAAGTGGAGCTTAAAGAACGTATCTGTGGACTGACTTATGGAAAGAAATGTCTTGACGAGGCGTGGCAGAAACGAAAGGATGTGATAAATTGAAAGAAAAGCTCGAACTTTTAAAGCTTCTTGCCGACGAAACTCGTCTTGAGATTCTTAATATTCTTCTAAAAGCGGATTCGTATGTTGAAAAGATAGCCTGCGAACTTTCACTCACCCCTGCGACTATTTGCTATCACCTAAAAAAAATGGAAGCCGCAGGCGTTGTCAACTGCTCTCGCTCACAGTTTTACATTATTTATTCGCTCAATCGAGAGATTTTCGACAAACCGCTTTTTGAGCTGATAAAAAAGGACGATGTAATTGTTGATACCGAAGAAAAGTACAAAAAAGAGGTCTTATCAAACTTTTTCAAATACGGCAGATTGACACAGCTTCCGACGCAGAGAAAGAAGCGCGAAATCGTACTGCTTGAAATTGCAAAGGAATTTGAAGCTGATAAAAAGTACGATGAAAAAATTGTTAATGAGATCATTCATAAATTTCATGAGGACCACTGTACGATTCGCCGGGAAATGATCGCATTCCGAATTATGGCAAGAGAAAAGGAAACATATTGGCTGGTATGAAATGAAGAAAGTTATCGTATTTGAAATGATAAAGCAGTACCGAAAAAAACATCACTTAACACAAGAGGAATTTGGCAAGCTTCTCGGCGTTTCCGCACAAGCAATTTCAAAATGGGAAAGGGAAGAATGCTATCCCGATATAACATTTCTGCCTGATATCGCTATGCTTTTGAGATGCAGTGTGAATGATTTTTTCACATAGGATTGTTTCATAAATAAGGCGTTTTAATACATCAGATTTCAAAGCCGCTGACAGACCGTCGGCGGCTTAGTTGTTTTGAAAACCATCTTGACATATACCCCATGAGGGTATATAATATAATTATAAAGTTCAACGAAAGGCAGATATTATGGACAAAAACTGCTGTTCACATAAAACAAAGCTGCGCTCCGAAAAGGAATATACCGCGCTGATCCATCGCTTAAACCGCATCGAGGGTCAGATTCGCGGTATTCGCGGAATGGTCGAAAAGGACGCATATTGCATAGATATTTTAACTCAGGTCAGCGCCGTCAGCGCCGCGCTCAACGCGTTCAACAGAGAGCTTCTTGCAGATCACATCCGCACATGTGTAGCAAACGATATTAAATCAGGCAGGGACGACACGGTTGAGGAGCTTGTCGCTACCTTGCCAAAGCTTATGAAATAGAGGCTAATATGCAACATTTTTCAGTTACAGGAATGAGCTGTGCGGCATGCTCCGCAAGGGTTGAACGGGCGGTTCGCGACGTTTTGGGAGTCAGCGAATGCTCGGTAAATCTACTGACAAATTCAATGGTCGTTGAGGGAACCGCCTCTACCGACGAAATAATAAATGCGGTTGAGAGGGCTGGCTACGGCGCCTCGGTCAAGGGTGCTAAAGCTCAGAACACGGCTTCATCCGCCAAAGCCGAAGATCCGCTTGCAGACACAGAAACGCCAAGGCTTAAAAGGCGTCTTTTTACCTCGCTCGGATTTCTTTTGGTATTAATGTATTTAACGATGGGGCATGCGATGCTCGGCTTGCCGATTCCCGCTTTCCTTGAGGGGAACAGCGTCGCGCTCGCGCTGATTCAGCTCCTTTTAGCGGCGGCGATAATGATAATTAACGGTAAGTTTTACACAAACGGCTTCATGTCGCTGATTCGTCGCGCACCAAACATGGATACACTCGTTGCGCTCGGCTCGTCTGCGGCGTTCGTTTACAGCACCGCGCTTCTATTTTGGATGACGGAGCTGACAAGAAACGGCGACTTTGCTTCTGCTTCCATGCAGTTGATGCATCTGAGCTTTGAGGCTGCGGCGATGATCCCAACGCTGATTACGGTAGGAAAGCTGCTCGAAGCGTACTCCAAGGGCAAGACTACCGATGCTCTGAGAGCTTTGATGGAGCTTGCGCCGAAAACTGCGACGGTAATACGCGGCGAGGGTGAGCTGTCCATTCCGATTGATGAGGTGAAAAAGGGCGATATCTTCATAGTAAGATCGGGCGAGAGCGTTCCCGTTGACGGAATAGTAATTGACGGCGGCGGTTCGGTTGACGAATCCTCGCTGACGGGCGAGAGCGTTCCGACTGATAAGCAATCAGGCTCGGGCATCTACGGCGCGACGATATTACGCTCGGGTTATTTGAAATGCGAGGCAACACGCGTAGGAGAAGATACGACCCTCTCGCAGATTGTAAGAATGGTCAGCGATGCGGCGGCAACGAAGGCTCCTATTGCAAAGCTTGCCGACAAGGTTTCAAGCATTTTCGTTCCGCTTGTAATGGGTATCGCGCTGCTTTCGTTTGCGATTTGGATGATGTGCGGTGCCGAACTCGGCTTTGCGCTTTCAAGAGGAATTTCTGTGCTCGTTATAAGCTGTCCGTGTGCGCTCGGACTTGCAACTCCCGTCGCGATCATGGTAGGAAACGGCATCGGTGCCAAAAACGGCATTCTCTTTAAAACAGCCGCTTCGCTTGAGGCTTCAGGCAAGACCTCGATTGTTGTTCTCGACAAAACGGGAACGGTTACAAAGGGCACGCCGAGCATTACGGATATTATATGCGCCGATTCGAACGAGAGCGAGCTTATCTCGCTTGCGTATTCGATTGAAAAGCTGAGCGAGCATCCTTTTGCAAGGGCAATTGCTTCATACGGTGATGAGCGTGGGATTCATGCGCTTCCGATAACCGATTTTGAAACGCTGATCGGAAACGGCGTTCGCGGAAAATACACAGATAAGCTCCTGATCGGCGGAAAGCTTGATCTGATCGCCGATATCACAGAGCTTTCCGGCTCCATCAAAGCTCGCGCCTCGGAGCTTGCTTCATGCGGTAAAACTCCGCTTGGATTTGTGCTTGGGGAGCGCTTTCTCGGTATAATCGCTCTTGCTGACGAAATTAAGGACGACAGCAGGGAAGCTATAGCCGAGCTTTCATCAATGGGCATTCGTGTAGTTATGCTGACGGGCGACAACAAGCTGACAGCCGAGGCTATCGGAAGATCAGTCGGTATCAGCGAGATCATCTCGGGCGTTCTGCCCGACACAAAGCAAGCCGTAGTAGAAAAGCTTAAAGGTGACGGCAAGCTTATAATGGTTGGCGACGGAATCAACGACGCACCTGCGCTGACATCAGCTGATATAGGCATTGCGATCGGTGCAGGAGCGGATATTGCCATCGACAGCGCCGATGTGGTGCTAATGAACAGCAGATTATCCGATGTTCCTGCGGCTATAAGGCTTTCGCGCTTCACGCTAAGAACGATAAGGCAAAACCTATTTTGGGCGTTTTTCTATAATTTAATCGGAATCCCGATAGCGGCAGGGCTGTTTATTCATCCCCTCGGGCTTGAATTGCATCCGATGTTCGGAGCCGCCGCTATGAGCCTTTCGAGCTTTTGCGTTGTGACTAACGCGCTGAGGCTGAATCTTGTTGACATCCATTCAACAAAGCGTGACAAAAAGAAAAAACACAGTAATAAATCAACAAAGGAGAATAAAACAATGACAAAGACCATGAAAATCGAGGGCATGATGTGCATGCACTGCTCGGGCAGAGTAAAGAAAGCGCTTGAGGCGATAAGCGGTGTAGAAGCAGCCGAGGTCAGCCACGAGAGCGGCACAGCCGTTGTAACCCTTTCGGGTGATGTTTCAAAGGAGCTTCTTAGTGAAACCGTCACAGCCGAGGGCTACAAGGTTCTCGAGGTTATATAACGAAACAGGGGCTGTTGCAAGTTGAAAACTTGCGGCAGCCCCGGGCGCGAATGCGCCCAAATACGACGTTTTTTGTGTGCAATGCACACAAAAATGTCACCCTTGGTGGGTGACAAGGCGTATTTTATGGGAGCTGTTGCAGCTAAGTGCAACAGCTCCTTAAAGTTTTATTTAACGCGCCTAAACTGTCTTAGCCTACAATGCGGCGAATCAAGTCTTCCATCAGATTATCGCGCTCGATCTTCTTTACATAGCGAATAAAGTGACGGTTGTTCGCAAGGGAATATGTTCCGCTGTACTCAGGCATCGGAGCATGAATAAGGTCGGAATAGAGAAGATTACCGCGGTTTGTCAGCCATGCAACGGCGGTGACATCCCAGATTACGCGGGTCCAGGGCTTTCCTGCGGCATAAGACTCAGCCTCGTCGATCGTTGCCTGAGCAAGGTAATCGGCAAGCGGATTCTTGCCCTTGAACCAATATTCGAGCTCGGGTCTTGATGTGCGGAACTCCGAAACGACTCCGTTGCAGGGAAGCTGTACAAGCGGTACACCGCAGCCGAAGACGATTCGTCCTGCAGCAATGTCCTGATAAAGGTTAAATTCCTTGGTATTTTCGCAGTGAACTGCGTTACCGCCAAGCCAGATAATAACGATCTTTTCTTTGATCTCAGGATCGATAAGAAGCGCGGAAGCGACGTTTGTGATCGCGCCGATAGCGATAACGTAAAGCGGATTTTCGGAGGAATAATTCTTCGCTCTGTTTACAAGATCGTTTGCGGCGTCAGAAATTACGGGAGTTTTTTCGTCCTTTAAGTAGGATGTAGAGCCCTTGAATGTATTTGGGATCAGATCCTCACGCTCGGCAAGCTTCAAAAGGGTGAGAATTTCGTTGTAGCTCTTTTCCATACCCTCAGCAGGGCCTGAGGAGCGAGTGTTGTGAAAGGGCGCGGCGTAGATCGCCTTAACGGTCATCATGTCAGGTGAACGGAGCGCGTAAGCTATTGCGAATTGGTCGTCGATCTCGTTATATGCGTCGGTGTCGAGAACAACGTCAACGCATTTATAGGGAGCATTGAGCATTTTTATCTGAGTAGTAATATCCATTGTTATACCAATACTTCCGCCCGAGCGGAAGCTTCCTTTCTGCCCATCATGGGGCGCGTTTTTCTGTTATCAATGATTTTATACAGTTATACAATTACATTATATAATACAAACAACAATCAATCTTTGACGATTTTCGAAAAAAATTGTACAAAATGGCTTTACATTTTATTGAAAGCGTGCTATAATTATAAAAATATAAAAAGAGAGGTGGCAAACTTGGCAGCTGATTCTAAGATAATGGTTATAAAACGCACCACGCGCGGAAACAGAACGATCATTCCCGAGGAAACACACAACTGGACGGAATTCGTTTATTATGTTAATTGCGAGGGAACGCTGATACTTGACGGAAAAGAATACGACATTAAACCCGGACGCTTTGTTACCATCAAGCCGCAAACCCCTCACAGCGAAATTCACACTCAAAACGGTAATGTCTTCTTCTGTATTTTCGAAACAGAACACGAGCTTGAAAACCGCGTTTTCGACGACGACTCGGAGAAGCGGATCTTATCCATCTGCGACGCGATGATTTCAGAGGATACGCGGCATATGATGTATGGCGAGGAATTAAAGGCGCTGCTTCTTGACGAATTGCTTCTGCGTCTTCTCAGATGGGAGGCAGAACATTCTGCGCGGATCGGCGACCTTGCGTGGGCTGCCGACGTTATACAGAGGGGCGCGCGCGATAAGCTTGATCTGAAGGGACTCGCGGCTGATATCGGATTTGGCTATGATTATTTCCATCATCGCTTCCGCGACAAATTCGGATGCTCGCCAAAGCAGTTTCAGATGCAGTGCAGAATTGACCGCGCAAAGGAGCTGCTTGAAACGGGACTATATTCCTGCACCGAGGTTGCATATCTTGCAGGCTTCTCTGACAGTGCGCAGTTCTCGAAGATCTTCAAGCAATACGAAAAAATATCGCCAAAGCATTGGCGCAGCTCGCGTGAAAAAATATAAAAAATATTATTTAAATGTTTAAAAAGCTATTGAAATTTTAACCATCTTTATGTATAATAAAAATGTATATAACCGCTCGTACGGTCAGAAAGGATGAATTACAAATGGAAAAAGTCAGATATGGTCTTATCGGATACGGTAACATCGGTCACACACATGCAAATTACCTCACAGATGGCAGCGTTCAGAACGCTGAGCTTACTGCTATTTGCGATATCAACCCCAAGAAGCTCGAAATCGTTAAAGAGCGTTATCCTCAGGTTGCAACATTTGACAACCACACAGATATGTTCAAGTCCGGTCTTGTTGACTGCGTAATTATTGCTGTTCCTCACTATCTCCACCCGCCGATCGGCATCGAGGCTATGAGAGCAGGTCTTCACATTATCTCCGAAAAACCCGCAGGAGTTTACACAAAGCAGGTTGAGGAATTAATGGCTGTTGCCAAGGAAACAGGCAAGACATACGCTATGATGTTCAATCAGAGAACAACTCCCATGTATCAGAAGATGCGTGAGATGGTTCAGAGCGGCGAGCTCGGAAAGCTTTACCGCTGCATCTGGATCATTACTGACTGGTTCAGAACTCAGTCCTACTACGATTCCGGCGATTGGCGTGCAACATGGGCAGGCGAAGGCGGCGGAGTTCTTCTCAATCAGTGCCCGCACAATCTCGACCTTTGGCAGTGGATCTTCGGTATGCCGAAGCGCATTCGTGCATTCTGCAACGTTGCTAAGTACCACGACATCGAGGTTGAGGGCGATGTAACCGCATATGCTGAGTACGAAAACGGCGCGACCGGCGTATTCATCACAACCACAGGCGAGGCTCCCGGTACCAACCGTCTTGAGATCACCGGTACAAAGGGCAAGCTCGTTGCTGAGGGCAACACGATCAAATTCTGGAAGAATGAGGTTGACGCTGAGGAGTATCTGAATACTGCCAAGGACGGCTTCAGCAAGCCTAAGAGAGAATATACCGAATTTAAATTCGAAAACGGTGGACCTCAGCATCCCGGTATTACTCAGAATGTTACTAACCACATTCTCTTCGGTGAGCCGCTTCTCGCATCCGGCTTCGAGGGAATCAACGGTCTTTCCATCTCCAACGCTATGATGCTTTCAAGCTGGAAGAACGATTGGGTTGAGGTTAAGAACGACGGTGAGGAATTCTGGGCGGAGCTTCAGAAGAAGATCGCTACTTCTAAGTATGCTAAGAAGACCACCGGCGCATCCGACACAGTCGCTGACCTTTCCGATACATACACCTCTAAATAATTTGTAATTTCGGCGCAATGCTCTGCGCTCGGCTATGCGGAGCGTTGCGCCATTTTAGTAATCGCTTTAACCTGCGCTTTTGCAGGTATACAGCGAGCAACGATAAAACTGAAAGGAAGCTCTCGCCGCGGCGAGAGTGGCGGTCATAAAAATGAACAACAAGATTCCCGGAATGACAACAGCGCATCTTGCGCTCAAGGCAAGCGATTTCGAAAAATCGCTCAAATTCTACACCGACATCGGAATGGAGCCGTATGTTTCGTGGGGAGAGGGCGATTCTCACATCGCGCTTTTAAAATTCGGAAACGGCGGAATGCTCGAGCTTTTTGCAGGCGGAAAGAAGTCTGAGGGCGATTCGGGCGATGCAGGCAAATATATTCACTTTGCATATCAGGTTGAGGATGTTGACGCGGCTTATAAGACTGCGCTTGATGCAGGTGCAACATCAAAGATCGCTCCGAAGATCGTTCACCTCGACTCCAAGCCCGAGAAGATCTCAATAAACATCTGCTTCGTATACGGTCCCGATGGGGAAGAGCTTGAATTCTTTAAGGTGGTATAAGTTTGAAAATAAATTTTCAAACTCCCTTTTGTGGCTCTACTTTAGTCTTCGACTAAAGTTTTGCTTTGCAAACCGTGCCCCAAGAAGGGGAGAAAGGAAGCTTTTGCAAGCG
>JAZNMQ010000026.1:0-18932 GCA_045579745.1 Candidatus Flemingiibacterium sp.
AATATTTCGATGCTTGAAGGTGCGTGTGAGAGGGAAGTCGACAGTCTTTCGGTCGCGCAGGATCAAGAAATCGTCCCTTTGGCATTTCTCGCACGAGTAAAGGTCGCGGATAACGCATTTTTCGAGCACCATAAGCGGAATCCTGCCATAGACAATAGTGTTCAAGCCGATATCGCGAAGCTGCGGAAGTGTCAGCTCTGGAGAAGCCATAAGGTCGGATAATCCAAGAGAATACAAAGCTTTTGCCGTCCACGCATTGTAGATATTAAGGCGAAAATCGCCGTGAGGTATCATGCCTGCATCAAGCGCGAGCTTTATATGACCGAGATTTGAAACGAGCGCATGCTTTATGCCGTTGGCTACGGCTTCGCTTAGCATTTTTGCTACCTCGTCAGCTTCCGAGTCAAAGACAACGGGCGGAATTATAACGCCACTCACTTTGTCGCGCATATAACTGCGGTATTTTTCAAGTGGCAGATAAACGATATCGAAAGCATCGGTATTGCTTGGAATGCGGTCGTATGAATGGAATCGCGCTGTGCGCATGGGAGATGATTTTTTATTGATAGGACGCTCGAGCTTGTCAGGCAGGTTTGATTCGCGGCGCACGAGCAGCATTGACATAAGCTTGTCTGTTGCTTCTCGGCGAATAGCGTTGATAGACGAAAGCGGAAGGATCAGACCTTCTTCAAGCCTGATATCCGATTTTTTCAAAACGAAAGGCGTGTTACCGAGCTTGGTCAGGTTTTTTGCGACAGAATCGACGGTCATCGGTCTTGTCTGAGCCTTCTCGGGGATTTGACCTACAGCGATCGCCTTGTGCTCGCCGCTGAGTGCGGTGAGCGTTATCGGCTCATTTGCTTTAACGGTTAGTGAAAGCTCGATCGGACGACGGCGGTCCTTTGCAAGTGCGGCGAAGTTGATTGACTGCGCCTGCTGTGCGCTCTCGGATTTATCTGATTCGGTCCTTATGCCGAGCATTGTTTTATCCGTCCTACCAATGAAATATCCGTCGGTAAATCCGCTTCTTGAAAACAATGCACGAAGTTTGTTTAGCTCCTCTGCGGTTGCGTTCCGTCTTTCGTCAAGCAGAGTTCTGTATATCTTTGTTACGCCGTAAACATAATCAGGGCTTTTCATTCTGCCTTCGATTTTCAGCGAGGCAACTCCGAGCGAAAGTATCTCTGTAATGTGTGAAGCAAGACACATATCTTTAATGCTCAAAGCGTAGCTCTCTTTGGAGTTTTTATCGCCGCCCTTGAACGGAAGTCTGCACGGTTGTGCGCATTCGCCTCTGTTTCCGCTTCTTCCGCCGATAAGCGAACTTGCAAGACATTGACCTGATTGTGAAACGCAAATCGCACCGTGAATAAACATTTCCGTTTCAATCGGAGATTTTTCGCAGAGCGTTTTCAGATCGTGAAAAGACATCTCACGCGCCGCAACCATTCGTGAAAAACCAAGCTCCGCAAGTGTTTTTGCGGCAGCAGCATTATGACCCGATGCCTGCGTGCTTGCGTGAAGCTCGAGCTCGGGGAAGTATTTTTTGATAAGCGAAGCGACGCCGATATCTGCGACGATCAACGCATCACAGCCGAGGGTGTATAGCTGCTCGACATATTTGAGCACTGGATACATCTCGCGGTCGTGTATGAGTGTATTTAAGGTAATATTCGTTTTGACACCGTGTGCGCGGCATTTGTCGATTGCAGCGGATAGAGCATCGCCGTCAAAATTTTTGGCATTCATGCGCGCATTGAAAGATGAGCCGCCAAAGTAAACCGCATCTGCTCCTGCGGCGATTGCGGCATCAAGAGCCTCGGGAGAACCACATGGAGCAAGCAGCTCGGGCAAGTCGTTATGCTCGGGCGATATGCAAGACTTGTTATTTATGATAATCCCTCCCTCGAGTATTAAATCATGTCAGAACTCAGATAAAATTTGGTTTAAGTATTGAATTTTTTTCTGATTCAAGTTATAATGTAGATAGTCTAAGTACTATTCCAAGACCATAGCTATATTATAATATATATTTTCCGATTTGCAAATAGAAAAACGGAAATATTCATAAATTATTCGCAACATTTGAAAACAGATGGGAAAATAAATAAAAAATCGGAGAGTTTCAATGAGTGTACTCGAAAAAAACGCGCGAATCGTTGTGAAAATCGGTTCGAACACATTAACCCATGCTACGGGGAATCTTGATTTAAGGAGAATGGAGCTCCTTGTTCGGATATTGTCAGACTTTAAGAATGCGGGACATGAGGTAGTCCTCGTAAGCTCGGGTGCGGTAGCAGCAGGCATATCGCGTCTTGGACTTGACAGGCGTCCCGTCAGCGTCGAGGAAAAGCAAGCACTTGCCGCAGTCGGTCAGGCGGGCTTGATGCAGGTATATGAGCAGTTTTTTGCGGCATACGGTCACAATGTAGGGCAAATGCTCATGACAAAAGATATTATTGATAATCCTATTCGGCGAACGATGGCAGAGAACACCTTCCGCGAGCTGTTGAAGCTCGGATGTGTTCCGATCGTAAATGAAAATGACCCCGTTTCGACTGAGGAGTTGAAATTTGGCGGAAATGATACACTTTCGGCGTATGTTGCGCTTGTGTGCGGAGCGGATATTCTGATAAATATGTCGGATATTGACGGACTATTCGACTGCGATCCCCGAAAAAATCCCGATGCAAAGCTTATAAGCCGAGTTGAAGAAATAAATGAAACCATACTCTCGTATGCAGGCGGTGCCGGAAGCGAGCGCGGTACGGGCGGTATGATAACCAAAATCAAGGCGGCGCAAATTGTAACCGATGAAGGAATTCCGATGCTCATTGTTAACGGAAAAAATCCGGAGATTCTATACAGAATAAGCGACGGTGAGCATGTCGGCACATATTTTGCTCCTGCACGAAAATCGAAGCAATGAAGCTGACATTTGATACCGAGCTGAAGAATCTGTCCGGTGTCGGCAGTGTACGCGCAAAGGCGTTTGAAAAGCTTGGAGTTACCACAGTCGGACAGCTTTTGTATCATTTTCCGCGAGGATATGAATTCAGAGGGAATATAAAACAGCTATCCGAGGCTGAGTCGGGGGAGGTTGCGTCCTTTATTCTTACAGCCTCGACCGATGTTAGAAACGCGATGATAAACCGTGGAATGACGATCAGCAAGCTGCGTGCCTTTGATGAATCGGCAAGCTGTGAGATTACGTTCTTTAATCAGCCGTATGTAAAGGACACAATAGTCAAGGGCGGGGAGTACCGCTTTTATGGCAAGCTAGTGCGCGAAAACGGTAAATTTACGCTTGCTTCTCCTGTGGTTGAACCGGTGGTTGAGGGCATAGAGCTTCCGGCGCTTGTTGCTATATATCCGCTTAGTGCGGGGCTTACTCAAAGGCTGGTTACAAAGCTTGTCATGCGTGCAATCGAAGCACTTGGGGATGATATTCCCGAGCTTTTATCGGAGAACATCCGTGCGGAGAATGAGCTGTGTCCGATTGCCGAGGCAATTCGCGGCATACATTTTCCCTCCGATTTTTCGGAGCTTGAAAAAGCCAAACGACGGCTGATTTTCGAGGAGCTGTACCGCTTTGCACTCGGTTCGATGTGTAAGCGCGAAAAGACTATTACGACGACTCCTTTGTCCGATGCCGATATTTCTTCTCTCAAGGTACAGCTGCCCTACACATTAACGGGAGCGCAAATTCGGGCGATATCTGAAATTTCGGGCGATTTAGCGTCGGGATATCCTATGCGAAGACTTGTTTCCGGAGATGTCGGAAGCGGCAAGACGGTAGTTGCGGCGGCAGCTGCGTATATTGCGATAAAAAACGGAATGCAATGCGCGTTGATGGCACCTACCGAGATACTTGCGATTCAACATTATAACGAGATATCAGCCATGCTTGCGGGGCTTGGAATAAAATGCGGTTTGCTGACAGGCTCGGTCAAGGGCGTTAGTCGAAATAAATTACTTAAAGGGCTTTCTGACGGTTCTGTTGGGCTTGTAGTCGGAACGCATGCGCTTCTTACTGAGGATGTGTTGTTTGCAAGGCTCGGACTTGTAATTTGCGACGAACAGCATCGCTTTGGCGTAGGTCAACGCGAGGCTCTTTTAAAAAAGGGTGGGGGCGAATCCTGCCATCAGCTTACAATGAGTGCGACGCCTATTCCGCGTACATTGGCTCTCTTCCTTTATGGAGATATTGATATGTCGATGCTTGACGAAATGCCTCCCGGAAGACAAAAAGTCGAAACCTTTGCGGTTAACGAGAGCTATCGCGAAAGGCTGAATGCATTTATCAGAAAACAGCGAGCTGAGGGGCATCAGACTTATGTAGTATGCCCGTCGGTTGAGGAGATAGAGAGCGGAGAGGTAACTCAAGAGGATATCAGACTTTTCGATTTCGGCTACGACGCCGAGGAAATACTTCGCCCCAAATCACCGCCAAAGTCCGCCGTAGCTTGGGCAAAAACGCTCTCGGATGCTCTGCCGGAGCTTAAGATTGAGCATCTACACGGACGGATGAAGCCCTCCGAAAAGGAAGACGTTATGTCGCGCTTTGCTATGGGTGAGATTGATGTGCTTGTTTCAACGACCGTTATTGAGGTCGGCGTGAATGTTCCGAATGCAACGCTTATGATTATAGAAAATGCTGAACGGTTCGGACTTTCACAGCTTCATCAGCTAAGAGGCCGAGTTGGGCGCGGAAAAGCAAAATCTTACTGTGTGCTCGTGTCGGATTCAAAGGCTGGAACGCGTGCGCGCGATCGCCTTGAGGTTATGCGTTCGACATATGACGGATATAAAATAGCGGAATATGACCTTTCCGAGCGCGGTCCTGGAGATTTTCTTCGCTCCGGTGAGGAAGATGTCAGACAGCACGGTGAGCTCAGGTTCAGGCTTGCCAATCTTTGCGAAAATATGGAATTGTTCAATGCGGCTGTCAAAGCGGCAGCCTCAAATAAATAATATTTTTATAGGAGAATTTATCATGGAAATTTTTGAAAGAATAGCTTATAACATCGAAAGCTTTGTGGTATCATTTCTTTCGGTTGATCTTTGGAGAGTTTTGCTCTGCGTCGCAATAATTTTTGCAGCGCTGTTAATAAAAACTTTTATCAGCAAATGCGTGTTTAAAATACTCGGAAAAAAGCTCAAAAAAGAAGATGGTACGGAATCTATCATAAGCGAAATAATAAACATTCTCGATCGTCCGATTCAGATTGTTGTAATTGCAATCGCAATACAGCTCTGCTCGGCTGTTCTTCATCTGTCGTCAGGCTTTTCACAAATTGTATCTCAAACAGTTACATCAATTATTATCATCGCCGCATTCTGGGCAATGTATAATGCCGCAGGCGACCTAAAGGTTATCATTTCAAAGGTTACAGCAAAGTCGGAAACTCACATTGATGACATTGCACTCAACTACATCGGCTATGCCATTAAAGCAGTGGTAATTATTCTCTGTGCTATCTGCGTTTTACAGATTTGGGTTGGAAATATTTCGGGATTGATAGCAGGACTCTCGATAGGCGGTGTGGCGTTCGCTCTTGCCGCACAGGAAACAGCAGCAAGCCTTTTCGGCAGTATTACAGTAATGTTAGACCGTCCGTTCGAGATTGGTGAGTACATTGAGGTGGATGGTGTTGCAGGAACAGTTGAAAAGATGGGACTTCGTTCCACTCATCTTCGTACTGTGGATTGCTCGCTCGTAATCGTTCCAAACAAGATCATGGGCTCGGCTAAAATTGTAAACTGGACAAAGATTGATCGACGCAGAGTTCTCTTTAACATTGGTGTTACATATTCTACCACAAAGGAGCAGCTTGAGGAGCTCATTTCGAGAATAAAGGCTATGCTTGAAGCTCGCGATGATATCCGCAAGGAAGGCATAATGGTGGGATTTGCAGAATTTGCCGACAGCGCACTTGAAATATCGATTCGATTCTACACATTGACAGGTGATCTCGCAGAAGCAACTGCGATGCGTGGCACGGTGAATTTCGCTATTATGCAGATTGTAAACGAAATGGGACTTTCGTTCGCTTTCCCGTCAAGAAGCATTTATATTGAAAATGCAGACGCAAAAGCAGAAGATAAAGAATAAACTTCGAAAGGATTTAGCTATATGAGACCGCTTGCTGACAAGGTGCGACCGCTTACATTTGACGATATGGTTGGGCAGGAACAACTTGTCGGAAAAAACGGTGTGCTTCGAAGGATGGTTGAGTCGGGGCATATCACGAACATGATATTCTTCGGCCCACCTGGTACGGGAAAAACGACAGCTGCAAATATTGTTGCCGAACGCTCCGGAATGACGCTTCGCCGTCTGAATGCAACGACTGCGAGCCTTTCCGACGTTAAAGAGGTAATAGAGCAGACGAGCACACTGCTTGGAAGCGGAGGAATACTGCTGTACCTTGACGAAATACAGTATTTTAACAAAAAGCAACAGCAGTCACTTCTCGAATATATCGAGGATGGGCGTATTACTCTGATTGCATCCACAACGGAAAACCCGTATTACTATGTCTACAATGCGATAATATCCCGTTCGGCAGTGCTTGAGTTCCGCCCTGTTTCGCCCGATGAGATAAAACGCGCGCTTACACGCACCCTCGATATGCTCAATAATGAGCAGGGTACATCGGTCAAATGCGAAAAGGCGGCACTTGATGCACTTGCCAATGCAGGCGCAGGCGATGTTCGCAGAAGCATAGGGCTGCTTGAAAACACCTTCTATTTGGCGGTTGGCGATGAAGGCGTGACGGAGGGTGAAATCACCTGTGAAATGATACGCAGTATCACGCCGAAAATTCTGGGTGATTTCGACCGCATGGGGGACGTTCATTATGATTTGCTGTCCTGCCTGCAAAAATCGATACGGGGCTCTGATGCAGATGCGGCTGTGTTTTATTTGGCAAAGCTGCTTGAGGGCGGTGACCTTATTTCAGCTTGCCGACGGCTTCAGGTGATTGCGAGCGAGGATATCGGGCTTGCATATCCGATGGCGGCTGTGATAACGCGTGCATGTGTTGAGAGTGCGCGCGAGCTTGGACTCCCCGAAGGGCGGATACCGCTCGTTAATGCGGCGGTAATGCTTGCGACTGCACCTAAATCGAATACCGCATATATGGCACTTGCGGCTGCCGAAGCGGATGTCGCAGGAGGTCGGGGACAAAATGTTCCAAAGCACTTGCGAAGCCCGAATTTTATCGGATACAAATATCCGCATGACTTTGAAAATGATTGGGTTGCGCAGCAATATCTGCCTGACGATTTAGTGGGGGCGAAATATTACAAATACGGCGCTAACAAAAATGAGCAGGCGGCAAAGCAGTATTGGGATAAAATAAAAAACAGCGGCAAATGAGGGGAGAAAATCGATGAAAGCGGTACAAATCGGCGGAGCGGGGCATGCGTTTTACGCCTTCAATGCTTTGAGGGAGTATGGCGTAACGCTGTCTGCCTTAGCTTGCGGAAGCGCGGGGATAGATGCCGAAGGAACGCTCGGAACGCTTGAAATGCTTAGAAATCAAGGCTTTTCTCCAAAGCTTTACGCTGATTGGCGCAAAATGCTCGAGGTCGAAATGCCCGATATCGTTATTGTAAATCCGCCTTTTTGGGAAATTGCCGACTGCGAAATATTTGCTCTGGAGCGAGGTATTAATGTTTTTGCTGACAAGCCGATGGCTCAGGAGACTAATAAACTCGATGAGGTTGTCGAGGCGTACAAAAAATCCTCAGCTGAGCTTGTGGGCATGTTTGGTATGAGAAACCGCGCATCCTTTCGCACGGTAAAAAAGGCGGTCGATGCCGGACGCATCGGAGAGGTACGGATGATGGATTCACGCAAATCCTACAAATGCGGAACGCGCGCGGATTTTTATCGTTCAAGGAAGACCTATCCCGGAATAATCCCATGGGTGGCAATACATGCCATAGACTGGATGAGATGGCTTTCGGGCGAGGATTATCTATCCGTTCAGGCGTTTCATTCCTGCAGGCAGAACAAGGGAAACGGAGAGATGGATATAACCTCATGCGCGCAGTTCATGATGACAAACGAGGTTATTGCGACCGTTACGGCTGACATGCTCAGACCGAGCTCTGCTTCCACACACGGAGATGACCGGGTAAGACTCGTCGGAACAGAGGGTGTGCTTGAGCTGACCGATGACACGGTTTCGCTTATATCTGACAAGGAGAACGGCAAAATCATACTTCCACTTGAAGCTGAGGGCGATATTTTTGCCGATTTTCTTGAGCTGATAATGAATGGACGAAAAAGTGACCTGACAGCGCAGACATGCTTTGATGCAACGAGATGGGCGCTGATTGCGCGCGATATTGCTGAAAACAAACACGGAGATAATATATGAGTGATACCTTTAGACTGCTTGCGATAGGTGATATTGTCGGACCTGCAGCGGTAAAATATATTAATGAAAAGCTATGGGCTTTTCGCAAGGCCAATAGAATAGATATGGTCGTTTGCAACGCTGAAAATGCGAGCGTTGGCAATGGCCTTGACCCACAAAGTGCAGATACATTAATCGAATCGGGATGCGATGCGCTGACAGGCGGCAATCATATTTTCAGAAAGCGCGAGATAAGACGGTATCTCGAATCGAGTCAAACGCTGATCCGCCCTGCCAACTACCCATATGGCACGCCGGGGTTTGGCTATACTATCGTTAATGTTGATGGAATACGAGTGCTTGTGATGAATGTGCTCGGAACAATCTATCTCGAGCCGCTTGCTTGCCCGTTCGCTACGGTTGAGCGCATACTTGAGCGTGAAAAAGGGCGGTTTGATTTGTCGGTGCTCGATATTCACGCTGAGGCTACGAGCGAAAAAATCGCACTCGGACGGTATTTTGATGGAAGCGTTAATGTTATTTTCGGAACACATACTCATGTTGCGACTGCGGATACTGTGGTTTTGCCGCGGGGAAGCGGATATGTAACCGACCTTGGCATGTCGGGTCCTCCGGACGGAGTTCTCGGCGTTCGTGCGGATATAATTATCGAAAAGCTTCGCACAAAGCTTCCGGTAAAATTCGAGCTTGCCGAGGGGCCAACAGAGGTTAACGGCGTTATTTTTGAGCTTGACAAGGCATCCGGAAAGGCAATTTCTGTAGATAGAATTAAGTTTTAATCAAGGCAATATCAAAAAACTCTGTAAAAATCGCGTGAAGATTAGCTAATTTAGCTCTTTTACATCGAAAAAAAATATGTTATAATTAAATGTTGAAATTTTGAAAAGAATTAGATAAATAAAACTACAGAGGAGAAATCGTTTTGATTCGTGAAGATTTAAGAAATATTGCCATTATTGCCCACGTTGACCATGGTAAAACCACTCTCGTTGACGAAATGCTCAAGCAGGGCGGTATTTTTCGTGAGAATCAAGCTACCGAGGATCGCGTTATGGACTCCAACGCGATTGAAAAAGAGCGCGGAATAACCATACTTGCTAAAAACACAGCCGCGCATTATAAGGATGTAAAAATCAATATTATCGATACCCCCGGCCACGCTGACTTCGGCGGCGAGGTTGAGCGTATTCTGAAAATGGTAAACGGTGTTCTTTTGCTTGTTGACGCGGCAGAGGGCCCGATGCCTCAGACACGCTTTGTTCTTCAGAGAGCGCTTGAGCTCAACCACAAGGTCATTGTTGTAATCAACAAGATCGACCGTCCCGATGCGCGTATAGATGAAGTAATAAATGAGGTTCTCGAGCTCCTTATCGACCTCGATGCAACCGATGAACAGCTTGACAGCCCGATGATCTTCGCTTGCGGACGCGATGGCACAGCCTCAATTTCGCCTGAAGAAAAGGGCACGGATTTCAAGTGCCTGTTCGACACGATCCTCGACTACATCCCCGCACCGGAGGGAGATATCGATGGCGAGCTTCAGATGCTTGTTTCGAGCATTGACTACAATGATTATGTCGGACGAATTGGCATTGGACGCATTGAACGCGGAGAGCTGAAAACCGGCCAGGAGGTTATGGTTTCCAACTTCCATTCAAACGAGCCTCCGAAGCGTACCCGTATTGTTTCGCTTTACCAAATCGACGGCTTACAGCGCATAGAAGTTAACTCCGCAAAGATGGGCGACATCGTATGCTTCTCAGGAGCAGCTGACGTTACTATAGGAGATACTGTTACCTCTGTTGGCTGTGTTGAGCCACTTGAATTTGTTAAGGTCAGCGAGCCTACTCTTGAAATGACATTCTCCGTAAATGACAGCCCGTTTGCCGGACGCGAGGGCAAGTTTGTAACCTCACGTCAGCTTCGAGAGCGCCTTTACAAGGAGCTCCTGCGCGATGTATCGCTTCGCGTTACCGACGGTGATACTACCGACAGCTTCAAGGTTGCGGGCCGCGGCGAAATGCATCTTTCTATCCTTATCGAAAATATGCGTCGCGAGGGCTATGAGCTAACATGCTCGATGCCGAGAGTTCTTTATAAAGAAATAGACGGTCAGCTCTGCGAGCCAATGGAGCGCGTTACCATCGATGTTCCCGAAGGATCGGAGGGCGCTGTTATTATGAAGCTCAGTGCACGCAAGGGCGATCTTCTCGAAATGAATCTTCACGGCAACAGAATGAGAATAGAATACCTCATTCCGGCACGCTGCCTGTTCGGATACAGAAGCGAGTTTTTGACAGATACTCGCGGAGAGGGAATTATCAACTCGATATTTGCCGGCTATGAACCTTATCGCGGTGATATTACTCTGCGTTACACAGGCTCGCTTGTTGCAAGTGAAGCGGGCGAAACTACATCCTACGGCTTGTATCAGACTCAGGATAGAGGTCAGATGTTTGTAGGCGTTCAAACTCCGGTTTATGAGGGAATGATAGTCGGAGAGTCGCCGAAGATCGGAGATATCGCGCTCAATCCTTGCAAGAAGAAGCATCTCACATCTATCAGATCCTCGGGCGCGGATGAAGCGCTCATTCTGACACCTCATCGCGTAATGAGCCTTGAGGAGGCTATTGAGTTTATCGCTGAGGACGAGCTCATGGAGGTAACTCCAAAGTCGATTCGCCTTAGAAAGAGCATCCTTGATACGTCGCTCAGACTAAAGGCTCAGGCGAAGCTTAAAAAATAAAAAAGAGGCGCAGCTTTGAATGCTATCAAGGCTGCGCCATATTTATATAAAAAGGAGCTGTTGCACTTATGCGCGGGGTCATTTGTTATGCATGCAAATATCAAGCATCGGGCATTCTTCGCATTTCGGAGCGCGGGCTGTGCATACATCTCTGCCGAACTGTACCAGGCGATGGCAAAAATCCGACTGCTTCTCGGGCTCGATAAGCGGAATCAATATTCGCTCTATCTTTATCGGGTCCTTTAGACTTTCGCTGTACAGCCCAACTCTACCGCAAATTCGTATGCAATGCGTGTCCGTAACTATAGCAGGCTTGCCGTATATATCGCCAAGCAAGAGATTGGCAATTTTTCGCCCAACACCCGGGAACGTCAGCAGCTCGTCCATAGTATCGGGCAATATGCCTGAATATTTGTCACGCAGAATTATGCATGCGTCCTTTATGCTTTTTGCCTTGGTCTTGTATAATCCGCAAGGTCTGACTATCGCTTCAAGCTCTGACAGCTCGCAGTCCGCGATAGCTTCGAGCGTAGGATAGACCTCAAACAGCTCGCGGCAAACGATATTAACCCGCGCGTCGGTGCACTGCGCCGACAATCTTCCCATAATCAGAAGCTTCCACGCTTCACCGCCCGATTCGAGCGCGCATTGTGCTTCCGGATATCTTATTTCCAATCGTTCGCAAAATTCCTTGGCAAGCTCAGTTGTTTCCATAACAGAATCATCCTTTCCTTCAGGATAATTCAATTATATCGTACAAAGCATCAATTTGTCAATATGAAACTCTCCCCTATTCAGTCTTGTGCTTCCTCTATGGTATTTTCATGTACCCGTACAATTGCGACTGTCATATCGTCGCTTCTTTTATTGTTGAGCACTGCATTATCGAGGATTTTGTCAGCCATTATCTGCAAATTGTCCTCCCACTCATATGTCAGCAAATTCGCAAGCCATACCCCCTCCTCAAGCGATTGCGCAACGCCGTCACTAAGCATAATTATAATATCGTCTTCCATCAAATCAAACTGAATTTTCTCCGCGTCAAGCGTTGGCATAATGCCGATTGGCACGGTTTTTGACTGAAGCTTAAATAAATTTCCGTTACGAAGAATATACGACGGAGCCGCTCCGCTTTTCACAAAGCATGCCTCTCCCGTAATAAGGTCGATTTCCGCAAGATCGATCGTCGCCGAGCATTCCGAGCCTCGACTTCGTATAAATCCGTTTAGCATCTCAAGCGTTACCGCCTTGCCGTTTCCGCTTGCGAGCATCTGTTCGCAGAACACAGCGCAAAGCTTTGAGGTTATTGCCGCCTCACGGCCGCTTCCCATGCCGTCGGATATCAACGTGTAAAAATAGTCCTCACGATTATCGAAAATTGCCGCCGTATCGCCGTTCGCGCTTTCCGCTTCCTTTATGCTTGTAGCCTTTGCGCTTTCTACACGGAAGCGCCTGCGAGCAGACAGCGTAACCGTAACATTCTCCTCCTCGATGTTGAATCGCGGTTCAGACATCGGAGCTCCTATTATATTTTCTACAGCACGCCTTATCTCATCTGCGCCCATTCTGACGCGTGACAAATCAACGCCTCCGATTATGACCTGCTTTTTCCTGTTCCCGTAACACAGTGCGCGGTATGCGGAAATGTCCATGTATTTTATGGATTTGCGAAGTCTTCCCGTCAGCTCCTCGTTAATCCTATATTCAGCATCGTTATCCAAAATCGACTCGGCAAGCAGCTTTGATAGCGATTCGTAATCGATCGCAAACGCTTCCGTTCTGTCATTTTTAATCAGCCGTTCGACAAGCTCTGCCGTTCCGGTGTTTATATGTGATACGATTTTCTCAATATTATAGCAACGCTCCTTGATATAGACGGGAATATCAGCAAGCTCAATTCTGCCCTTTTTGTAAAGCTCGGTCGTTATCTTACTCTGTGCATCGAGCGTCGAAGTGCATTCACGCTCAAAGCAAAGCGAAGATAGCGAGCATTTTTGACAGTATCTGTCAAACGAGCTGTCGCACACCTGCTTGAGGTCAATGATTCCCGGGCGGCGCAGACGGTCTGACAAGGTATAAATAACATCCGAAAGTCTTCCGAACGCCTCTGAAAGTGCACTCATTCGCATGATTATATCCCTCTGCTTTTTCTCCAAAATCAGCGCTTCATCCCCCATACGGTCGTTATAAGGCTGCGCAAATACAGGTAATCTCGGCATAACACCGTAATAGGAGAGCGGCAGAAAAATGACCGTTGCTCCAAGCGTATCAGGAAGCAAGCGTGACATAATATCAAAGCCGTCAACCGCAACTCCAAATGTCATTGCTATAACGCAACCCGACACCGCCCCAATTACCTTGTTATATCTCCACATTAAGCCTACGCAAAGCCCACTGATAGCTATAATACAAGGCGCAGCTCCGAGTGAATAAGCCAGCTCCGAATTGGTAAATGCTTGTCCTAAATCTATCGCACCGCACGCAATACCCAAAACAAGTCCAATAACACAGCCTCTAAGAGCTCCGACTGACGATGCTGTCCACATCGTTATAAAGAAAGCGAGCATAAACGCAGGCGAAAAGCCGAAAAGCTCATACCCTCTCAGCGAAAAAACAGTAATGAACATCAGCGTGCATACAGAAAATTCCGAATATTTTGCAAGCTGCTCATTCTTTGTAAACACCCCCGAAACCGTGAGCGTTATCAACGGACATATAAAAAATCCCGCAAGCAATCCGAACAGATCGTAATACAAAAATCCACCCGATATCAGCCGAAACAGCCCGAATACAAACGCCGTAAAGCATGAAACGGCGCACCTGACGAGTATACTCTCATCATACATTTCGAGCATCATTATCTTTGCAGTCTTGCCCGGCATTTTCTCCTTAATCAGCCTGCAAACTGCAATTCTGAGCGAATAACAAACAACATACACCATAACAAGTGCAATTGCCAAGCCACGATTAAAGACCGCCGACAGCACAAGGCCGACAAAGCTGTACGGCAGAAATCGGTTCAACGCCGAGAAAAATGCTATCCCAAACGGATAGCAAGAAAAAACCGCGCTTGCTGAGCCAAGAATGAATGACAGCAATGCAATGCCGATTCCTTTTGAAATATGTACATAATCGATTTTCGATACATCGATCCCGTCTGATGCATTTCCACCCTCATCGGAGAGAAACGCCTTTCTTATAGAGCTGCCAAGTAATTTTGTAATAGCCATGTTTTTAACCATCCTTCATTTATCCCCAGCCGTATTCAGCTTGTGAAACAATTATACCTTGAATGCAAAATTTTCTCTGTCGATTGATGTATGAATTATTAGGTATGTTTGGTTTGTCAACAGACGGGGAATGACGACAGATGAAATTTCCGACCCGAAAACCGGATGGTTTTGGAGAATTACTGCGCCGCAGACGGCAATTTGTCGTAAATAACTCTAGACTTCGCCTCCGATATAATAATTTGTGAATAAAAATGCCGTTATGTCTTGAAATGTGGTATGATTATTTGATATAATAGTATTATAGCTTTTCAATCCATTCTAAGGAGATAACTTTATGTTTAAGATAACAGCAAAGCGTTGCCTTAATCCGACTGTCACAATGCTTGATATTGAAGCTCCGCTTGTTGCTAAAAAAGCCCAGCCCGGGCAGTTTATAATTCTTCGCACCGATTCCGAGGGGGAGCGCATTCCGCTCACAATCGCAGGCTATAATCGCGAGGCAGGAACGGTTAAGATTATTTTCCAGATTGTAGGAGCAACCACAAAAAAGCTGAATACTCTTGAGGTCGGTGATTCGCTTCACGATTTTGTCGGCCCTCTCGGAACTCCTACCGAGCTTGACGGGCTCAAGAAGGTCTGCATCGTAGGCGGCGGCGTAGGCTGTGCAATCGCTCTGCCTATCGCACAAGCTTTACATGACTCAGGCTGCGAGGTAACCTCGGTAATCGGCTTCCGCTCCAAGGATCTTCTGATTTTGGAGGATGAGTTCAAAGCTGCTTCAGAAAAGCTGTTCGTTATGACCGATGACGGCTCATACGGCAGAGAGGGAAATGTATGCGTTCCGCTTAACGAAATGTTCGAAAAGGGCGAGCGCTTTGACAAGGTCATCACAATAGGCCCGCTGATTATGATGAAATTCGTGGTCGAGGCTACCCGTCCGACGGGAATTCCCTGCATAGTATCAATGAATCCCATCATGATTGACGGAACGGGAATGTGCGGCGGCTGCAGACTCACAGTTGGCGGCAAGACGAAGTTCGCCTGCGTTGACGGACCCGATTTCGACGGTTATGAGGTCAATTTTGACGAAGCTATGGAACGCGGCTCAATGTATCGCGACTTCGAACGTCATGCATACGAAGAGGCTTGCAGCCTTTTCAAAAAAGCTTAACCTTGGAGGAACATCATGGCTAACATGTCACTAAAAAAGAATCCGATGCCCTCGCAGGAGCCATCTGTTCGTGCGCACAACTTCGACGAGGTTGCACTCGGCTACACAGAGGCTGCCGCACTTGATGAGGCAGCGCGCTGCCTGAACTGCAAAAATATGCCATGCGTTGGCGGCTGTCCTGTTAACATTCATATTCCTGAGTTCATTTCAAAGATTAAGGATGGCGATTTTGAGGGCGCATATCAGGTTATAACACAATCCTCATCCCTGCCTGCTGTATGCGGCAGAGTCTGCCCGCAGGAAACACAATGCGAATCAAAATGCGTACGCGGAATCAAAGGCGAGCCGGTTGGCATCGGCAGATTGGAGCGCTTTGTTGCAGATTGGCATAATGCTCACGCATCAGGCAAGTCTCTTCCCGTAAAATCAAACGGACACCGTGTGGCTGTCGTAGGCTCGGGACCTTCCGGACTCACCTGCGCCGGCGACCTTGCAAAAGGCGGCTTTGAGGTAACCGTTTTTGAAGCACTTCATACCGCGGGCGGTGTATTGGTTTACGGCATTCCCGAATTTCGCCTGCCGAAATCAATCGTTCAAAAAGAAGTTGACAATCTGACCCAAATGGGTGTCAAGATAAATACAAACATCGTTATCGGAAAAACGCTTACCGTTGACGAGCTGTTCGAGGACGGTTTTGAGGCTGTTTTCATCGGCTCGGGTGCCGGACTTCCAAACTTTATGAACATCCCCGGCGAAAGCCTCAAGGGCGTTTATTCGGCTAATGAATTTTTAACAAGAAGCAATCTGATGAAGGCCTACCGAGATAATTCTGCAACACCGATCTCAAAGGGCGGCAAGGTAGCGGTTGTCGGCGGAGGAAATGTCGCAATGGATGCCGCAAGGACCGCTCTCAGACTCGGAGCCGAAAAGGTCTATGTTGTATACCGCCGTTCTATGGAGGAGCTTCCTGCGCGCCGTGAGGAGGTTGAACACGCCATTGAGGAGGGTGTTGAGTTTATGCTTCTCAACAATCCCGTCGAAATCCTCGGGTATCGCAATCCGAACGACCGCCGCGACCCCAAAAACGGCTCGGTCGTCGGCATCAAGTGCATCAAAATGGAGCTTGGCGAGCCTGATGAGCGCGGACGCCGCAGTCCCTTTCCTGTGGATGGCAGTGAATTTGTTTTGGATGTTGATACCGTTGTTATTTCGATCGGAACGTCACCGAACCCACTGATAAAATCAACTACAGTCGGCTTGGAGGTCAACAAACGCGGTGGAATCATCGTCGAAGAATCGACGGGAGCTACGACCAAGGATGGCGTATTTGCAGGCGGAGATGCCGTGACGGGTGCCGCAACGGTTATTTCAGCAATGGGCGCCGGAAAGGTTGCCGCAAAGGCTATCATGGAGTATATAAACAATAAGTAATCATCTTCGATTGCATCAACGCCTGCAAAAAGCAGGATATTGTCTGTTCAGAAAAAGGAGTGCGAGCGTTTTTCGTGCTATCCTTAACGAAGAATTAAACTCGGTATATAACCGGAAGTCATAATGGCTTCCGGTTATATACTTTCTTGCCATTTCTACCCTATCCTGTATCAGTCCGAGTTCGGCTGAAAGGTGAAGTATATCACAATGGGATTGCCCGCCGTCCGTGAATACTTGACCTCTTTTTCATACACGAGTATCTTTCTCACAAACACTCGCAGCAGCTCGGGGGTCAGCTTCGGCATTTCAAGATATTCCTTGGCCTTGTCCATAAACTCACGAATGCACTGCTCACGCATTTCCATTTCGTCAATACGCTCCGTGATGGATGCAAGTTCCTGTTTCAGCTCCGCCTGCTCCTGTTCGTATCCGATTGCCATGGTGTCATATCGTTCTGCGGTGATTCGTCCGCAAACACGGTCTTCATACAGACAGCGAATAATATTGTCAAGCTCCTTGTTACGGGTTTCCATCCGTGTCTTTTCTTTTTCGGCTGTTTGATAGAACTTCTTCGCTTCGGCTTCACCGTTCTGTGCTGCCAAGGCATAGAATTCATTGGGATTCTCACGAGCGAAGGTGGTTACCTCTCGGAGTTTCTCCAGGATGATTTGGTCAAGAATACATTCCCGGATATAATGTGCCGTACAGTCGATTTTCTTACCCTGATAACCACCGCACATAAAGTTGTTTTGGCTTTCCGTTAGGGAATACGCTCTGTGAAGATACAGCTTGCTTCCGCACTCACCGCAGAACAGGTAACCGGCATACTTGTCCATCTCCCCCTGCTTGTCCGGACGCCTTCTTCCCTCGAAATGCTTTTGTACGATATCAAATGTTTTGCGGTCAATGATTGCTTCATGGGTGTTTTCAAAAATCAGCATGTTTTCGGGAGCGTTTTTCAGTCGCTTTTTCAGCTTGTTGGATTTGGAATAGGTTTTGAAATTCACTGTATCACCAACATACGTCTGGTTTGTCAGCATTTGCTTTACCGTCTTTTTTGACCAACAGTACGGGTTTGACATATCGGGAATGCCGCTTTTTTTGCCTGTTCGCTTGAAGGTGTAGACACTGGGAGATTCAATTCTGTCTTTCCTCAATGCCGCACAGATACTGTCGATTCCGGTACCCGAAGCATACATCTCAAAGATTCTTTTGATAACGGGTGCCGTTTCGGGATTGGGTGTGTATTGCTTTGGATTGTCGGGATGCTTCATATATCCGTATGGGATTGTCGTTCCCACTCGCTCTCCGCGTTCACCCTTGGCTCTCTGCACCGCACGAATCTTTTTCGATGTGTCACGGGCATAGAAATCGTTGAAATAATTCTTGATTCCGGAGAAGTCGCTGATTCCGTTGTCGCTGTCCACGCCGTCATTGATTGCAATAAACCGCACATCGTATTGCGGAAAGGTAATTTCCATCAGCATACCCGTCTGCAGATAATCTCTGCCGAGGCGCGATTGATCCTTGACTATTACGATCCCCACCTTGCCGGCTTCGATGTCTGCCATCATACGCTTGAAGTCGGGACGGTTGAAATTTGCCCCGGAGTATCCGTCATCGACATAGAATTGGAGGTTGGGAAAGCCCTTGTCCTGGGCGTATTTTTCAAGCATCTTCCTTTGATTTTCGATGGACAATGACTCGCCGAGCCTTTCATCCTCTTGTGAAAGTCGGCAGTACAATGCGGTAATGAACGCTTTGTTTTTGCTTGTATTTTCGATCGATTTCATTTTTTAAATATCCTTTCCGAGTGAAGTGTCACTCTATAAAATCAACCGAATAGGATATGCTGCAAGATCTCTTGCACATACAACATATCACAATTCGGCTGACAAGTCCAGCGTCAAAGCGCTGAAATATTGGCTGTAAATTTGTCAATTGTTTGTACCGGTGAT
>JAZNMQ010000027.1:0-7484 GCA_045579745.1 Candidatus Flemingiibacterium sp.
TGTTGCAAGTTGAAAACTTGCGTCAGCCCCGGGCGCGAATGCGTCATTGCGATGCTATGCATCGCATATACAGCGGTTTATGTGTGCCAAGCACACATAAATGGAACCCTGAATGGGTGACAAGCTGTATTTTATGGGAGCTGTTGCACTTTAGTGCAACAGCTCCTTTGAATTTGGCAATTACTTGCTTTCCTTCTTGGACTCAGTGTTCTCGCATTTCTGATTAGCAATGCCGCAGCTGGTCTTGCAAGCAGACTGGCAAGAGGTCTGGCATTCGCCGCATCCGCCGCACTTTGCGCTCTTTACGAGGTCACGTGTTCCGATAGTCTTAATATGCTTCATAATATGTATCCTCCGTGTGATATTAACAATAATCGTTCAATCTATATTATAGCACAGCTTGTCTTGAAAGTCAATAGCTTTGTAAAAATTTATGTTCTGCCGCATGGCGCGGATTTTATTAATTTCCTCAAACGCCAAGCTTTTTGAATACACCTGCTGCCTCGGATACGGCTTCCTCAGCGCTCATGGCATGAAATCTTGTTCTGTTTGGCTCAAACGGCTCGATCATGTAGAGCGCGTTGTTAGGATGAGCATTGAATCTTGCAAGGATTGCGCGAGAATCGATCACGCCCGATTCCATCGGCAGACGGCGCTGCATATCCCTCTGCTCCTCGATCGGCACGCCTGCGACCGCATCGTTAAGATGAACGGCGACAAGTCGGTCGGTATGCTGCTGCATCAGGAGAAGATCGTCGGGGCAAGCTCCCGAACAGTACCAATGATAGGTGTCAAATGCGACACCTGCGATTCCGTCGGCGGCATCGGCGATCGCGAGCACGCCCGAAAGCGAATGCACGAATTCGTACTTGTTCCATTTGCGTATCTCATGTGGGCCGAGGAATTCAAGGCCGTATTGCACGCCGTGATCGGCGAGAATTTTGCTGATAGCGCGAACACGCTTTACATGCCACTCGAAGCTTTCGTCAAACTCACGCGGACTGCAAGACCAGACATGGTTATATGCGTGCGTGATGCCGAGCTTTTCGGCTGCCGCGGCACGAAGGGAAAGCTCCTTCAAAGCCTCGTCAAATGCCGCATCGTCGAGATTCCAATGATAGAAATCGGCTGGCATGGGAAGAAGTCCCCACTTTAATCCGTATTCGTTCATGATCGCACAGGCTTCGCGCGCCTTGTTTTCATCCTTCAGGATCTCGGTCGGCACGCTCAGCGCTTCGATGCCGTAACGTGCGGCGATCGGTGCGAGCTCGAGCGGGGAATATGCGATGTTAAGCATGTTGGTGTCAAGCGTTTTGATCATTGTGTTTTCTCCTTTGTTATTAGTGCGTTTGGGTTGTTATTAGTCCGTCTTCTGAATCGCGCCGCGTGCCTGCAGGATCCATTTTGCACGGTCGAGGGGATTTACGCCGCGCCTCGGACTTGTCTTTCCGAGAGAGATATCGACGGCGCGATAGCCCTCGAACCGCGAGGAAAATACCGCTCTGCCGCCCGTTTGTGCCGCTAAGCGAACGGGATAATCAAGCGATGTTGCCGCAGGAACGTGCGCTAAAAGCGTTACGCTGTCGCCGCGAATCACGGGATCGTCAAACTCTCCGCGCATGAGCGTGATGTCCGAAATCAGCTTGCCGAGATGCTCGGAGCCTGCCGTTATGCGGATCTCAAGAAACGGCTCGAGCAGGGTTGTTCCCGTTCTTCGAAGCCCGTCCATTATCGCCATAGGTGTCGCGACAAAGAAATCGAGCGGATGTGTGTGGATCGTGTGATGCTCGGCATAGGTAAGCGTAGCCTTGAAGTCGGTGACCTCCCAGCCGTGCATGCCTTGCTCGAGATTTCTCCAAAACGCCTGCCTTATGTGCGACTGATATTTATAGAAGCAGGTGTTACTTGGAATGTGACCGCCATCGTATACAACTCCGCTTCCGCGCGCAAGCGGCTCGAAGTGGAATTTGACGATCGCCCAGCAGGGCTTTGGCATCGTGTAGGCTTCGAAGCCCTCGCCCTCGCGCGATGGCGTTTCCTTGTAGATTATCGACGGGGCGGAGAAGTCGGCATCAAGGTTGTAGCGCTCGAGAAGCAATGCGTGGAGCACTTCCATCTGAATGCTTCCCGTGATGCTGACAAGTATCTCGCGCTCGGTCTTTTCCCAATGATAGTCAAGAAGCGGATCTTCATCGGCAAGCTCGCGGATCGCGTTGACAAGCGGTGTCAGCTCGGCATCGGTCTTCGGGCTGACCTTAATTCTGAGATACGGATTTGCGAGATTGAAGTCGCGCATTTTTGGTGCATCGCCAATTACATCCCATATCTTCGTTGTCTGAAGTCCGCAAAGCGCGGCGATATCTCCTGCGTGAACCTCGCCCACGTCAACATACCGCTTGCCGTTGAATTTGCGGATCTGCGTGATCTTCTCGGGAATTGGCGGATTTTCGTCATCGTTCGGGTCAGCTTTAGGATCACGCGGGATTACTGTATCACGCGAGCTGAGCGAGCCGCCGTACATGCGCACATGGGTGATCTTTCCCATCGTCTTATCGTGCTCAATGCTGAAAACTCTCGCTGAAAGCGAATCGGTAACGGTTTTCGCGGCTGATGGGAGATATGTAGTTATTGCTTCAAGCAGCTCGCTGACTCCGATAGAATTTTGTGCTGAGCCGAAATAAACGGGCACGGCCTTTCGCTCGGAAACGGCTTTTTGCAAAACGGCGGTTATCTCGTCCTTTGAGATCTCCTCCTCCATCAAATAACGCTCGGCTATTGAGTCGTCAAGATCTGCCGCGGCCTCAGTCAGACGAAGAGCCGCATCCTTGTCGATCTGAACCCCACATTCGCGCGATTCCTCGCCAAAAATTGACTCTGCCGCGAAGAATGAACAGCTCGGCGCGTCATTATATGAGCAAAGCTTTTCGCCGAGCGAGCGGAAAATATCCATCGCGTGGCTTCCCGCGCGGTCGATTTTGTTAATAAAAATTATCGTAGGTATCGAAAGGCGTGAGAGCGCCATCCAAAGGTTTTCCGTATGAGATTGAACGCCCTCGACTGCGGATATAACGAGCACCACGCCATCGAGTGCCATCAGGCAACGCTCGACCTCGCCTGCGAAGTCGATATGTCCGGGTGTGTCGATCAAATTTATCAGCGTGTCGTTCCAGACAAGTGAAGTGCCTGCCGCGCGCACGGAAATTCCGCGATCGCGTTCGATCGACAGCCAATCGGTTTGCGTTGTACCGTCGTCAACGCTTCCTGCCTGACGGATCATGCCTGCATAATAAAGCATCTGCTCGGTTAGCGTGGTTTTTCCTGCGTCAACGTGAGCTAAAATGCCGATATTGCGAATGTTTTGCGGAGAATGTGCCATGTTGTTCCTCCTGAGTCGGTGCAAAACGAGATGTGCTTTTAAAAGCTATCTTCGTTTTATTATACAGCATGTTTGCCAACAAGTCAAGAAGTCATGCGCACTTCTTGGGAAATTGTAGGGTTGTAACATAGAAACTCACAATTACCGTTTGTGTTGCCGCTGTAATACCAAGCTCATTAAGCCTCCCTCCGAGAGGGAGGTGGCACGACGAAGTCGTGACGGAAGGAGCCTGCGTGGCTACATAATTTGATCAAGCTTATCGTTCACGCACTCTCCCTCAGTCATCTTCGATGACAGCTCCCTCCGGGAGGGAGCCTCCGCGACGCGCGGGACTTCCCAACGGCAAAAGCCTCTTTTGAACCACCAGCTTAGCTGGTAGTTTTCGTTACACATGAAAAACCGCTCCGCATTTCTGCGGAGCGGCGGAATATAACTGTATTCGGAAACCGTGAGGTCGTTCTTTTGCTAAACAGCAAGCAAAATTATTCGGAACGGAGCGCGATAACGGGATCCTTTTTCGCGGCAACACTTGCAGGAATAAGTCCCGAGATATAGGTCAGAAGCATGCTGATCACAACAAGTGCGATCGCTCCGACCATCGGAAGCTGTGCGATTCCCGAAATGCTCGTGATATGCTTGATAATAATGTTGATCGGGATATTAAGAAGCAGCGTCACGCCGATTCCGATGGCACCTGATGCAAAGCCGACGATGATCGTTTCAGCATTGAAAACACGCGAAATATCACGCTTTGATGCACCGACAGCGCGGAGAATACCGATCTCCTTCGTGCGCTCGAGAACGGAAATATAGGTGATGATACCGATCATTATTGACGAAACGATAAGCGAGATTGCGACGAATGCGATGAGGATATAGCTTATCGCGTTGATGATGGTCGTTACCGAGGAGAGCATTATTCCGATGTAATCGGTATATTTGATCTGCTCTGAATCATCGCGCTCGGCGTTATATTCGTCAAGCTTTTCGAGAATTAATTCCTTGGAATTGAAATCCTTGGGGTAGATCATGATCATGGACGGCTTTTCAAGATCTGAAACGCCGAGCCTTATAAGATTACCCTCGTAGGTCGCGTCGGTCGACTGTGCCGCGAGAGCCTGCTCAAACATCGCGATGATCTGCTCGTCGGGCATTCCGTTTTGCTTCATCTGAGCGATGGTTGCGGTGTAGCCTGCCGCTTCCTCGGCGGGGAGCATTGCGATGTATGCTTCAACGTGAGCCATGGTCAGCGGAGCCTTATCTTCATCGGTTTCAAACTTGATTCCCGTGAACACATCGGTCTTATCATCCGAAAGCTGAGCCTTTACAAGCTCGCTCTCGTTGTTCTCGGTGATAAGCTTTTCCATAAGCGAGGAGAGATAGCCGACGGTTGCCGAATGCGAGGTAGCAGTTGCATCGGGATTCGGGCGAAGGATTCCGACGACCTTGACCTTCATTTCTTCATCTAGCGCATCGCGAATGAATTTGTCATCGTCGGAGCGGTCTTCCCAAACCTCGCCGACCTTTTCGAATTTAGCGGAGCTCGGAAGCAGATAAAATTCAAGTCCGAGCAGCTCGTCGTAGGTGTAGGATGTTTCCTCATCCTGCTCAAATTCGCCCTTCATCATATCGGAGAGCAGGCCGTCAAGCGCGCTCTGATCCTTTAAGCCGAGCGAGAAAAGTGACATATCTGCAATTTCGTTGTTGCTGTTAACAAAGATCGCAACCTCGTTCCACTCTGTGGGCATTTTTCCTGCGAGAACGTCATACTGCGAGGAAAGAAGCTTCTCGTTGTCGATAAGCTCATCCCAGATGCTGAGTCCCATGCTGCCGCTTGCTTCCAATAGATCGGAATCGGGCATCATTTTATCAAAGCCCGATTTTTCGAAAATGGTTGACGGGCTTACCTGAACGAGCTCCTCGCCTCTGCCATAATCGGCGAGTCGGTAGACATTAAGCGGAGTTGAATAGGTGTACTTGACGTCGGATGTGAGCTCAAGGAAGCCGTTATCTTCATCCTCGATATAAGACTTGAGTGAGCGCAGGTCGTTTTCGGTCATTTCGCTGAGCATCGCTGAGAGCATATCTCCCATGATGTCGCTTGAATATACAAGATTCGGATCACGTTCGCCCTCGGCTTCCTTTTTGCCCATCATGTTAAGCATCATTGAGGACATATCGACCGTCTGAGATTCAATCGTGAGCGGATAGCTTGAGAGGGTGTTTTCCTCAACCTCATTAATATAAAGCTGAACGCCGTTTGAAATCGACAAAATCAGCGCGATTCCGATTATACCGATCGAGCCTGCGAACGCAGTTAAGAACGTGCGTCCCTTTTTGGTCATTAAATTGTTAAGCGAGAGGGAAAATGCTGTAAAGGGCGACATGGATTTATTCTTGTCGCGCTTTCCGTTATCAACCTCGTCTTCCTCTCTCTTATAAGGATCGGAATCGGAAATTACAACACCGTCGAGCAGGCGGATTATTCTCGTCGAATACTTCTCGGCAAGCTCGGGGTTGTGCGTTACCATTATAATAAGCTTATCCTTAGAAATCTTCTTGAGGATTTCCATAACCTGAACGCTCGTTTCGGAGTCGAGCGCACCCGTCGGCTCATCGGCAAGAAGAATATCGGGGTTGTTTACAAGCGCACGGGCAATTGCGACGCGCTGCATCTGACCGCCTGACATCTGTCCGGGCTTTTTGTTAAGCTGGTCGCCAAGTCCTACCGATTCAAGCGCTTCAATCGCACGGCGGCGGCGTTCCTCGCGCGAAACTCCCGAGAGGGTCAGCGCAAGCTCAACGTTCGCAAGAACTGTCTGATGCGGGATTAAGTTGTAGCTTTGAAAAACAAAGCCTACGCGGTGGTTTCTGTATGCGTCCCAATCGGCGTCGCGAAAATCCTTGGTCGATTTTCCGCCTATGACGAGATCGCCGTCGGTGTATTGGTCAAGACCGCCGATGATATTTAAAAGTGTGGTTTTTCCGCAGCCCGACTGACCAAGCACGGAAACGAACTCGCTCTGTCTGAACTCGAGCGAAACGCCGTTCAGAGCACGGACGGTAGAATCACCCGTTTTGTACTCTTTTGTGATATTTGCAAGCTTAAGCATCAATAATCTCCTTTGCTAATCCATAAAACTTTACAATTCTAACACCTTTATGTGATGATAGTGTGAATAAAGTATAATTTTTCAAATTATTTACAATTTAATGCACTTTTATTTACATCAGTAATAAACAGCTCATACCGCGCCTTGTGCGAAATATAGCTATCCCGTCGGGAAGCTTATATTCTCTCGCGCTTTATTAAAATCTCGCCGCGCCAATGGTGACGCTCGCGGCGGATGATATTCCCCCGTGCGATTATACAGAGCTCGCTTTGTGCTTCGTTTTTCTGCGTCAGGCAAAATTCGTAAAGGTGCGGCTTGAACCGATAGCGCTTTCTCGGGTCGTCCGAGGCTCGGTAATCATCAAGCGCGTGGTCAAGAAGTCTTGTTTTCGCCGTGTTTATAAAAGCCTCGACTGCGCCCTTGTAAAAGTCGCGCACCGTTTTCGGATAGGATATCTTTAAAACGATTGCACCATCCTCGGCACAGAACTGTTTTAGCATGTTTTCAGCCATAATTTCGCCTTTCTTTATGTCCCAATTCGACAAAGTGTTCCCGGATGAACATAGCTTTCATTTGGCTCCCTCCGGGAGGGAGCTGTCATCGAAGATGACTGAGGGAGAGCGCGTGAACGATAAGTTTGATCAAATTATACAGCCACGCAGGCTCCTTCCGTCACGACTTCGTCGTGCCACCTCCCTCTCGGAGGGAGGCTTAATGAGCTGGGTATTACAGCGGGAGCACAAAAGGTAATTGGGAGTTTCTTTATGCAAAAAGGCGCCGCCCAAGCGACGCCTTTTCGGTATAATTGCAATCCGAATGCCGATTTTGCCCATTATTTAAATTTCAATTACTATCCTTGGTCATGTTATGGAATGCATTGAGAAGTGCGTTTGTACTTGCTTTGATGACGTCGGTATGGGTTCCGACACCCCAATACATCATGCCGTCCTCGCGTTCGAGTCCGATGTAGGATGCCGCAACACTCTGCGAGCCCT
>JAZNMQ010000028.1:0-28044 GCA_045579745.1 Candidatus Flemingiibacterium sp.
ACTTGAATGTGTTATGCACGCCGCCAGCGTTCATCCTGAGCCAGGATCAAACTCTCTAAAAAATTGTATATTAAGCAGCTACTCCGTTTCCGTTTGATCGCTTCAATCGCCGCCGCACTCATTACTAAGCTCGGTTAACGCGAGAAGCTCCCACGTCTCTGTTTTTCACCGCTTGATATCGTTTCCTTAGAGCTTGATTTCTTTGCTCTTTTACTTAATTTACCTTTTGTTCGTGTTCAAAAGAATTGTCGAGATTTCTTTTAGTTATCTATCTTTCCTCGTTCAGGCCAAGCTCATTTCTGAGCTCTCCTTCACTTTGTACTTTCCTAAATCTCTTGTTGTTCAATTTTCAAGGACCATCCTCGTCACGCTCGAGCTTTCTCTTACGCGACTCGTATATTATACCACATGCTCACGCCTTTGTCAATACCTTTTTTAAAGTTTTTTTAAAAAGTTTTTTCCATCGACTTCTGCTATGGCATGTCCGTCCGCAACACTCTTCTCCGTCGCGGCTCGTCTATTATATCATATACGCTATACCCTTGTCAACCCCTTTTTTAAGGTTTTTCTAGGTTTGTTGAAAATGTGCATACTTATTTTAATTAAATGTATACTATTGTTCGAGGTGTCAATATGCTTACAATATTTATACGAATAATTCTTGTTTACTCGCTACTCGTCGGAACCATGCGCATTATGGGCAAGCGGCAAATCGGTGAATTACAGCTTTCTGAGCTGATCACGACGATTCTCCTGTCCGAGCTTGCCGCGCAGCCGATCACCGACGACCAGATTCCTCTTGCTTTTGCAGTCATTCCAATTGCCACTCTGCTTTCACTCGAGGTTATCATCTCCTTTGCTGTTACCAAGCTGCATTTTTTAAAGCCTATTTTCGACGGCAACCCGAGCGTTTTAATTGTTCATGGGAAGATCGACAAAAAGGAGATCGCAAGAGTTCGCATCAGTCTTGAAGAGCTTCTGAGCGAGCTTCGCTATGCAGGCATTCCGGATATCAGCGATGTTGATTACGCAATTCTCGAACAAAACGGCAGGCTGTCCGTCATCCCCAAAAGGATGAAGTCACCGCCTGCCGCTTACGATTTTAATTTAAAGATTGAAGAATCCGGAATAGCTCACGCCATCATCGTCGATTCGGTTGTCAGCAATTACGACCTTGCGCTTATCGGGAAGGACCGAAATTGGTTGGATTCCCGTCTTCGCCACTACAACACAACTCTTGATGAGGTGTACCTTTTTACTGTTAATGATATAGGAAAGGAAAATTTGATCCGAAAATAATGCGTTCATTTATAACAGCTTCATTAATCCTCAGCAGCGTGATTGTCGCCATCGCGTGCAATTCGGTAATAGCGATCGATAAAATCGAAACCTTACTCGAAATCTGCGATGAATTCGGCGCGGATGCGTCCGCCGAAACCGCTGATAAGCTTTTCGACGAATGGAACGAATGCAAGGATTTTCTCTCACTTTCGATACACTATAACGAAATCCAGGAGGCAGAATTTGCAGTCATTGCAATCCGACGCCACAAGGAAGATATCGAAGCGCGTGATGTACAGCTTGAAAACCTAAGAGATACGCTCATTCACATCGCCGACAGCCAACGGTTTTCGCTGACGAGCATATTTTAACGGAATACTGTAATCTTATCTGCAAGATAAACCTCGCGGCGCATGATGGAATAATGTTCGCTGAACGGATCGTCAAGGCTCAGGCCTAACTTTTGCTCCGCCGCCTTGATAATGTATTCGGGATTCAAGTAGTTCGCACTATCTGCCGAAAGCAGAGCTTTTATTGTAATCTCGCCATTCTCAAATTTGCATTCTTTGAGCGTGATGTACGGCGAGATGTCGACCTCTTTATCACCCGATTTCGAGCGTTTTAGCATGATAAGCGGATTTGAGTAAAGCTCTCCGAGCGAATCAGCAACCGCCTCTGACAGCTTTGGCGATGTCAGCTTTATCTCATATTCGCTCCATTCAATTTCGCTGAATTTGCGTTCGCTTTGATAAATCTCGGTAATCTGCATTTCGTCGGTGAGCGCTGCATTAACTCTGCTTTTTATTTCTTCAAGCTCCATCGGCTCAACAAGACGAATATCAAAAAATTCGCATTCACTCTGCGTTCCGATTGAAAGCGGAAGCGAAAATGTCAGCTTCAGTCTTGGATTAAAGCCCTGCGAATACCATACAGGAATGCGAGTGCGCACTAAGGTGCGTGTCATCGTGCGCACAAGGTCAAGATGCGAAATATATTGAAGCATCCCTACCTTGTAGAATTTTGCTCTTATCGGCATTGGCTGCACCATGACTTTTCACCTCCAAGCTTATTCGCGCCGCAGCCCGTACAGCCCTCAGCGCAGTTTTTGTTTGTTTTTGAGCAATATGCGTTGTGACGCTCTCTGAGCAGAAACGCCTTATCGACACCGCAGTCAATAATATCCCACGGAAGGATTTCATCCTCTGCGCGCTCACGCTCTGCATAAAACGAGGTGTCGATACCGCATGCGTCGAAAATCTCCATCCAGATGCCGTAGTTGAAGAACTCCTCCCACGCATCGAACTTAATTCCGCGTTTATGTGCTTCGAGCATTGCCGGAGCAAGTCTGCGGTCGCCTCTTGCAAACACAGCCTCAAGACGGCAAACATCCGCATCGTGGTAGTTATACTTTATTTTAGGATCGTTAATCTTGCTGCGCAGATACATCTGCTTGCGCTTCAACTCATCAAGCGAATTTTGCGCTTCCCATTCAAACGCCGTGAACGGCTTTGGAATGAAGCAGGAAACACTTATAGTAACCGTCGGAGCTTTTCTGCCCTTCACTCCGCGGAAAACATCATAATAGGTGTCTACAACATGCTTTGCAAGCTCCGCAATTCCGTCGAGGTCTTCCTCAGTTTCGGTCGGAAGTCCGAGCATGAAATAGAGCTTCACCTGATTTTTGCCCGCCTCGAATGCTACGCGGCAAGCTTTCATAAGATCTTCCTCTGTAACATTCTTGTTTATGGTGTCGCGAAGTCTTTGAGTGCCCGCCTCAGGCGCAAAAGTCAGTCCCGATGCACGGACGGACGAGATCTTTTCCATCAGTTCCTTTGTGAACATATCAAGACGCATTGACGGAAGCGAGAGATTCACCCTCGCGGCATCGGTCCAGGTAAGAAGTGTATCGCACAGCCCGTTTATCTGCGAATAATCGCTGATACTCAGCGAGGAAAGCGAAATCTCATCATATCCCGTTGACTCACACAGAGCGCGAGCTTGACGGTCGAGCACTTCTACCGATTTTTCGCGTACGGGGCGGTAAACCATTCCTGCCTGGCAGAATCGACAGCCGCGAATACATCCACGATAAACCTCAAGCATAACTCGGTCATGTACAGTTTCGATATAAGGCATTACGAACTTTTCAGGATAGAACGCATTGTCCATATCCTTGACAATTCGCTTCGTAATACGGGATGGGATGTCGTCATACTTAGGCTTGTATGCTTTGATGGTACCATCGGGATTATAGCTTACCTCATAAAGCGACGGGACATAGAAGCCCTCAAGCTTTGCTGCCTCGTGTAAAAATGCAGAGCGCGAATAATCGCCGTTCTCTTTCATTTTAATATACAGCTTCATAAGCTCGGGAAGCGCTTCCTCGCCCTCTCCGATAGAGAAGATATCGAAGAAATCCGCAATCGGCTCGGGATTATACGAGCATGGACCACCTCCGATAACAATAGGGCAAGCTTCGCCGCGCTCCGATACAAGAAGCGGAATGCCCGAAAGCTCGAGCATGTTTAATACAGTAGAATAGCAGAGCTCATATTGAAGCGTGAAACCGACAAAATCAAAATCGCTGAGCGCATCACCGCTCTCGTGCGCATAAAGCGGAATGTTGTATTTGCGAAGCTGCTCCTCCATATCCACCCATGGAGCGTATGCGCGCTCGCACCATAGCTCGGGATGAGCATTTATCGCGCCGTAGAGTATGCGAACGCCGAGATTCGACATTCCAATCTCATAGGTATCCGGAAAGCAGAACGCGAATCTCGCTTTGACCTCGGATTTATTTTTGATGATTTGTCCGTATTCACCGCCTGTATAGCGGCCGGGCTTTAATACCTTTTTCAAAAGGCGTTCTGCCGCGGCTTTTGGTATCAGATTTTCCATTTTGGTTTCCTTTCAGAAATAATTTGGGATGTCGCAAAAGCGGCATCCCAAATCGGCTTATATTGATAAGAACGATATTACAAGAACCGGTGCGACCCAGAAGAGCTGATACAGCATTATCCAAAGCGATTTAATATCAAGCTCGCTTCCAAAGCTGTAGATAAAGACCATCGCAACGATTCCGATAAGCATTGCGAGTACTTTAAAAATCATGTTAGTTCTGATAACCGCTCCAACGCGCTCGCAAAGCGCAACAGTTTTAAGGAGTGCCTTGACAGAACGCTTTGAAACAATACCGCTGCTGCAGCGCTCAAAGGTATGCGGAATATCCTCGACAGTTTTCGATCTGATAACCTTAATCGGATATTTCGCCGCTTTGATCTTCTTTGCAAGCATCAAATCGTTGATATTAGGGTCAAACGACTTGATACCGACACACATGCCGGTCTTGTAAAGCTGCGAAAGAATATCCTCAAATTCGCTGTCTATAGTATACTGAACATAAACCTTTGCTGTGAGCTGACCGCTATAAGCAACATATAAGATTCCGACAGGGGTGCTCGTTTCGATTCGCTTGTCCTCGGAATCAAAAGGCGGTTCATAGTCCTTCTTTTCCATATACGAAGCCTTGCCGATGAATACCTCAACATCGTCGATAGTCACAGCGAATCCGTCCTCGTCAACCTCAATAAGCTCAACGTCCTCGGAATGACCGAGATCATGTGTTGCTTGGTTGAATACTTCCGCAAGCGGTCCGCCAACCTTAACAAATGCACTCGCGAGGCTATAGATTATTTCATCAATACGATTGTTACCGTAAACCTTGATGCTTGTCACCTTAACTCCGCCGGACGGGAAAACTTCCTTATCTTCGAAGGAAATTACAGCAGAGCCTGCATAATCATTCAGCGAGGTTTCACCGACTATTGCGCTGTCATTGTCAAACGCTTCCTTTGACGCTCTGTAGAATGGGAAGCTGAAAATAATAAATGAAGCAAGCGGCATAGTCAGCGTTATAAGCATAAACGCCATAGTGAACGACGAATGAATGCTCTGTGTCTTCAGGAATGTAATAATAATGAAGATTGCCGCTAAAATCAAAACTACGGGAATGATAACACCGATTATCGGCTTTGTAATCTTAGCGTCATGAGCGCGTGCGAAGAAGCCGTCAACAAAATCAGTCTTTCCGACTCTGATTATCTGAGAATCGGCAGGAATGTAGTCGCGGAATATTTCCCTTTCAAGCGATTCTGTCGAATTGGAAACCGACGAAACTACAAATTTCTTTTTCTTGGAAGATACAATATTAAAGCTGAGCACATTGCTCTTGAGCATCATGAACTCGTAAATCAATGCAAGCAGGATCGCAAATGCTACAGGAAGATTGAACAGCTTGAAATCCTGAACCGGCGCTGTCAGGCAAGCGACCAAGGTGTACAAAACAGACATGATAAACAAGAACGCTGTAATGCTTTCGGGCACGGGCTTCAGAGCAAACAAATCCTTAGCTCCGCCGATAACCTGACGGTAAACAAGAGCTCCGCCAAGCACGATCATCTGCAGATCGATCATCGCGTACACAATCGGATACGATGTCGGGCGCATAAACGTCGGCAGCGTAATTCCGAAAAGCGAATAATTCTCAATAAAGAATACCGCCCCCAGAAGAACCACAGACATGATGATTCGGAGAATAAGCGTGTAATACTGAGATTTATAGCTCGTCAGTATTTCAGAAACCTGATCTCTTGTGGTAAACTCAACCTTTGATGCAACAGCCTGCATCTGAGTTGTTTCTTCATGCTTTTTAGCAATTTCATTTTCAAACTCGGTTGCCTTTTCTTCGCCAACGGTTTCCTTGAGCTCGTCATTCATACCGAACGCAATCATCAGATTAATATCGGTCTGATCGATTTCAACGCCATTCGGATCACCGTAAACACTCTGCTCCGCAGCGACCGCTTCCTCTGCAGTTTCCGCCAAATCTTCTTCACGCACGGGAGTGAAGACTTCGGTTGCCGCGCCTTCATCGAAGGAAGCCTCAACAATACTGTCGATTTCGCTTTCAATATCATCCTGCACAGCACTCTTAACCATGCTTATATCAAATACAGCGGTCTTTTCAGTATCCTCAGCCTCGCTGACTTCGATCTCATCCGATTCGACGATCTGCGCATCGCCATCGTCAAACAGCTTGACATCCTCATCCTCAAAATCAGCCGCTGTTGCTTCCTCGCTCATTTGGGCAAAACTCTCAGCTTCAGATTCAGCAGCTGAAATCTCCTCATCCGAAATAGCGATTATAGGAGAGTCTGACTCTTCTTCAATTATAGATTCGGGAATAGGATCAGGAATAATCGAAGCATCCTGAGCGACCGTTTCGGCTTCCTCTTTCACCGTCGGGCGATGATTGGACGAAAATTCGCGAACGATTTCCTCCGAATCATCCTCCTCAATTTGAACAGGTTCAACAGGTTCAGCAGGCACCTCTTTAGGCTCAGGCTTCGTAATATATTTTGCAATAAGCTCGTCAATATCAAGATCTGAATCATCCTTTGCGGTTGCCGCTTCGGAATTTTTCAGCTCATCTCTTGCGATGTTATATACAACGTCGTCGATTTCGAGCGTCTTGCTTGGCTTAGCAGCAGAACTGCGAAAAACCGGCTCGGTAGTCTTGGCTTGACGCTCTGAATCTTCAACGCTCTTATGCAAAAGCGCTAACAGCTCGTCAGCCGATATGTCGTTTTGCTTTGCCGAGGACTTATCATCACTGCGCATATTTTCATTCCTTTCTGTTTTTATCCGCGCAGTTGCCTTGCGGCTTCACACAGAATAACCGCAGTTGCGCAGGAAACATTTAGTGAATTGACTTTTCCGTACATCGGAATAGAGATAATAAAATCGCATTTTTCGCGAATCAGCCGCGAAAGACCTTCGCCCTCGCTGCCTACAACGATTGCAGTCGCGCTGTCGAATTTTGTATCATAATATGTCGTACCGTCAGCCTCGGCACCGTAGACCCAAATGCCCTTTTCCTTAAGCTCGTCAATAACCGCGGCAAGGTTTGGAACCTTTGCAACAGCTAAGTGCTCAAGCGCGCCGGCAGAAGCCTTATCAACCGCCGCAGTAAGTCCCGACGCACGCCTTTTCGGTATTATCAAGCCATGCGCACCCGCGCCCTCAGCACATCTGATTATTGCACCGAGATTATGGGGGTCGACGACCTCATCAGCAATAACGATGAGCGGCTTTTCTCCGCGTTCAGCCGCAAGTGCGAGAATGTCATCAACTGTAACATATTCCTTTGCGGCAGCCATTGCGGCAACGCCCTGATGATTCATTCCGTCCGACAGAAGATCAAGCTTGCTTTTTTCAACTTCAATAACGGGGATTTTTCTATTGATCGCCTCGGCAACAATAAGTGTTATCGAACCCTCGCGGTCGCCCTTTCTGACAAAGAGCTTATCAATCGACCGACCGGAGCGAAGCAGCTCCAAAACGGCATTACGACCGCAGATGGCGTAATTCTCGTCACTGCGCTTTTCGTCCGCCATTTCGGATCGTTCACGCTTTTGCTCGGGTTTATATTTTTTGTGTGTATTATTTGTGTAGCTTTTAGAGTTGTTTTTTTTGTACATATTTACCTTTTTCGTTAAGAATGTATATAATTCGGCATTTTATTATTATTTATAAGATAATTATATCACACTTTAAAGGTTTTGTACATACCTTTTAATTATTTTTTCAAAAAAAAATGCCGTATAAATTACGGCATCTTTTTTCAGATTAAAAAATTACTGCTGCTTCATTTCAGCGTAGCATTCGCTGCAGTAAACAGGTCTGTCATTGCTGGGCTGGAAAGGAACTTTAGCTTCCTTGCCGCATCTTGCGCAAACAGTAGTAAAGAGTTCTCTCTGGGGCTTACCAGCGTTCTTTCTCGCATCGCGGCAAGCTTTGCATCTCTGGGGCTTGTTCTGGAAGCCCTTTTCTGCATAGAACTCCTGTTCGCCTGCAGTGAAGATGAATTCTGCGCCGCAATCCTTACAGATCAATTTCTCGTCCTGATACATGGTGTGTTACCTCGCTTGTGTAGAATATGTTTTATTTGCCCCCAGACGGATTCCAACCGTCACCTTTGACATAACTATTACATACAACGCTCTCTTTAAGCTATATGGGCATATCTATAATTAAACAACTATATTTATTATACCATTTTTTTTAATATTGTCAATAGTATTCTATAAAAAACGGCTCGCATTCGAAAAGTTTGTAAACTGTGTATACTTTATTAACAGTTTTTTATGCAATAATACCATTTGTTTTAATATATCAAAATATGTGCGTCTTTTTTTATACAATTATTGCTAAACTATTTCAATCAATCAAATAGTTTATGTCACCTGTTAAAAGCGCGATCAACCCGCGATATACAACCTCGGGACGCTCGTTGAAATTATCGATCATTCGTTTTGCTTGCTGTTCGGAGTCAACAACCATATTGATTTTCATGATCTGACCCTGCTTTTCAAGAATTTCAAAAGCAACATCAATTCTTCCGTCCTCACGCTCGGCACTGTTCGCCTTTATCTGAGAGCCGTTTGCTTTAAACGAAAGCAAACGCATAGCGCTCTTTAAGCTCTTTTCCTTAATAACATTCAAGAGATTACTTTGGAGCTGTTCAACAACTTGAACGCCGTTTTCGGTTATACAGTAAAGCTCGCTTTTTTTCTCGGGACGACCGTTCTTGCCGATAGTTGCCTCAAGCTCAATTTCGTCGCCAATACGAATTTGCTCGATAGTACCTGAATCAAGAAGCTCAGCAAAACACTCAGCGAAATCAAAGTAACTGACAAATTCGTCTTGAACAACGATATCGCTGATCGTATTGAAATCGAGAGGACTTTTAATATTCATAAGAAGATACAGTATAAAAATCTTAATATCAGTCTTTTCTTTAAGCGGTGCCTGCATAATTCCCCTCTTTTCTGTTAATGTCAAAAACGGGCAAATACCTAATGGTATCTGCCCATTTCAGGTTTTGTATGAGTTAAATGATTTGAAACTATGGATTATTCAGCTTCGGTTTCGAGATATGATCTCCAATCCTTCATGCTGAGTCTGTTGAAGTTTCTGAAGCCGTAGTAGCGGCTGCCGATTCCGGAAAGAACGTCCTTGTTGAATACATATGCGTCCTTATTGAAGATTACAGGAATGATGGGCATTTCATCCATAAGAGCTTTCTCAGCTTCATGGAGAATAGCCGAACGAGCTTCTCTGTTCTTTTCAGCATATGCGGATTCGATCAGCTCATTGTAGGCAGCGCTGTCGAAGCCCGGAACATAAGGAACCGTGTCATAATTGTCATTCTGAATGTCGATTCCGTTGCCCGCAAAAGCAGGTGTGAATACTGCAAGTGCACCGAAAGCATCGGTCGAGAGGCACTGATAATCTACAGCAATAACATCGTAGTTGCCGGTTTCGTATGCTGTCTTATATTCTTCAGCGTCAAGAGCCTTGATGGAAACCTTGAAGCCGAGAGCTTCCCAAGCAGACTTGGAATATTCAGCGATTGCAAGCTCAAGCGCGTTGTCCTTGCATGTGATGGTGAAGCTGCCGGATTTGCCGCCGGTGAGCGACTTAGCGCCGCTGGCATCGGCAGTAGCGGAAAGGATATCTCCGCCGTTAGCTCTGAAGCTGTCGCCTACCTTCTTATCATATACAGGCTTCGGAATTAAGCCGGTAGCAGGATCAGCGTATGTAACGAGGTTTGCAATAGCAGTTCTGTCAAGTGCTGCAGAAAGACCCTTTCTGACGTTTGCATCTGTGAACAGCTTGTTCGAGCAGTTGATAATATAGCTGTGAGTTGAAAGCAGATCGGTAATGGTTGCAGAGTCAGCGTAGGAAGCACGCTTGGACAATGCGATCTCGCCGAGGTAGAAGATTTCGCCAGACTCGTAAGCGGCGGTATTTGCTTCTTCATCAGCAGCAAAATTGATCATCAGTCTGTAAGGAAGAACGTACTTATCAAGTGCATCATCGTTTTCGGTATCTCTGAAATAGTAAACATTGCGCTCAAGCATAAGCGACTTGCCAAGCTCGATACCCTTGATTGCGAACGGACCGTTCGAAACGAAGGTAGAAACCTTTGTTGCAAATCTGTCATATCTTGTTACAACGTCCTCACGAAGCGGAACAAGTGCGAGGCTTGCGAGGTTTTCAAGGAAGAGCTTATAATCGATCTTTTCCTCGAACTGAATCTCAATTTCATCGCTGTCAACCGCAGCAACGCCGAGGTCATCGACTGAATTATCGCCGTTCTTTACATCGCGAGCGTTTTTGATATCAAACAAAAGCGAAGCGGCTGCGCATGAGAATTCAGGATCGAGAATTCTCTTCCATGCGTATACGAAATCATCTGCCGAAACAACACGTCCATCACTCCATTTTGTTTCCTTAATGGTGATGAGCATGCGATATTCGCCCTTTTCGGGATTTTCAATGATTTTGTAGCTCTTCATAAGAGCATTTTCTACCTTGCCCTTATCGTTGATACGGGTAAGTCCCTCGAAAACAAGTCCGAGAACCTTTGCAGCGCTATCATCGGTAAATGCAAGAGCTGGGTCGTAGTCGGATATCTCGCTGCCGAGATAAATGTTGATAACCGCGCCCTTTTCATCTTGTTCAAGTGTCGAGCCGCAACCTGCGAGCAGGGTAACGACCATTGCTGCCATAAGCAGCATTGAAACGAGCTTCTTCATGATTAGTGTGACTCCTCCTCAAAATATCCTGATTTTCAGGATTATGCTAACAAAATAACGCTGAACCGGGCAAGCATAAACAGCTAAAAAGACACGGGTGCAACATTATTAGGATATTGCATATATTATACCATCATTTTAAGATTTAATCAACCTCTAAATTGAAAAAAAATAAAAGATTTATACTATTGCACAACATCGTGCGATCGGTTTTATACCTTTTGCACAATGCGTTTGTTTAAGCTTAATTTGATATCTGCGAATAAAAAAGCCATCCATTTGAAAAACTAATTTTACTTTCGCTTTTCAAAAGGACGGTGACGCAAATGAACGACTTGCGACGAACAGATCTCGCCTCGGAGCTTGATCTTTCCGACACCCATGATATCGACAAAAGACAAAAGAAATACGGAAACGTCGAGGTCAATTCTGTTGAGATACTGACTGACGGTGCCGCAAAACGCCTCGGAAAGCCGCGAGGAAAGTATATTACCGTTGAGATCGGAAAGATCTGGCTTGCGTCTGACAGCGATTTTGACAATGCGGCGGCAGTAATTTCCGAAAATCTATCGCTTCTTGCAAGCGAGCTATGCGGCGAAATGCCTCACAGTATTTTCACAGTTGGGCTCGGCAATCGAAAAATCACAGCCGATGCGCTCGGTGACGAGGTCGTCGGGCTGATAACGGCGACGCGGCATATAAAGACGAACAACTCTGCCCTTTTCGGCATGCTCGGAGGTCGTGAAATTTCCGCAATAGCCCCCGGCGTGCTCGGTCAGACGGGCATAGAAGCCGCTGAGATCGTCCACGGTGTCTGCAAGCAAATCAGTCCTGAGCTTGTTATTGCAATCGACTCGCTGTGTGCACGCTCAACCGAACGGCTTGCCACAACCGTACAGCTCGGAAGCAGCGGAATCAGCCCGGGCTCAGGCATAGGCAATCAACGGCGTTCCATTGATAAAAGCACTCTCGGCATTCCGGTAATAGCAATCGGTGTGCCAACGGTCGTTGATTCCGCCACATTGGTTATGGATGCGCTTGAGGAAGCTCAGATAACCGAGCCTGACGAGAGGCTTATTAAGGTCTTGTCAAACAGGCGCGGCTTTTATGTAACGCCCAAGGAAAGCGACACCATAGTCAGAGAGGTTGCGCGGCTGATCGCGCGTTCGATCGTGCTTTCATTCGGCGGGATTTGATGTCATAAAACCCGATACGGCTTCATATATTGATTTGCACCCGAAATGGGAATCAATAAAAGGGCGGGATACAAAATGCAAAATTCAGTCTACTCTCGGAATTATTTGCTCGAATACCAAAACAGCTATATAAAAAGGCTCAGCTCGGCAGCCATGGCGGTACTCGGCGGACTATTTTTTACAGCACTGCTCTGCCGCTTTGCAGAAAGCATTTTCATCAGCTGGTCGCCGACAGAAACAGCCAGACAATGCTTCTTTTTTCCGACAAGTGCGATAACAAGCGAGGAAGCACTCCCCTCGAACGAGGAAATAAGCCGATTTTTGCTTTCCTCAGCTTTTTTCGGGAACGACGGGCTCTATTTTGACGAGGGCGAGGAAAACACGGGAATCAGCGAGCTTGTAGAAGTCAAGGACTCGAACAGCTCAGAGAATGTTGCGCCCACAACACCGCTCGATGAGCCCGAGGCACCGACGAAGCCCGATGGAGATAAAAATATTTACGAATACGATTATTCGGCTCTGCCAAGTGGAGAGCTTGCTCTGCTTCCGTTTGACCTGAGCTGCAATCCATCAAAGGGCGAGGTGCTTTTATCAAACACGACAAAGTACGAAATCGACATTCCGAGGCATCTGAGTGCCGAATATCCGATAAATGTAAAGCTCTCCTCACATTCGGAGGATGAGCCGCTTGTTCTGATCCTACATACACACGGCACCGAGGCTTTTGTAGATGAGGGGGCAATTTCCTGCAAGCCTACCGACATTCAGCGCAGTCAGAACACAGAAGAAAACATCGTTGCAGTCGGTGCTGTAATGGCGAAAAAGCTTAACGACGCAGGTATCCCGACGCTGCACTGCGAGATCATGCACGACCTTGAATCCTATCAGCGCGCATACACCCTTGCGGCAGATACGATTCAAAAGTATCTTGCCGAATACCCATCAATAAAATACGTGTTCGACGTACACCGCGACGCAATAATTCGCAGTACGGGTGAGCTGATCCGCCCGATAACACTTATCGAAGGTCAGCCTGCGGCGCAGATAATGCTCCTTGTGGGGACGGACGAAAAGGGCGCCGATCATCAGAAATGGCTTGATAACTTCACCGTCGCATCAAAGCTCCAATCAAAGCTCACGACTGCATACGACAGATTTGCCCGTCCGATAAACATTCGCGGCGCATCCTTCAACGAACAGTTTACTCCGGGTTCCCTGCTTATAGAAATCGGCTCGGCAGGAAATACTCTGAGCGAAGCGAAGCTTGCCGCCGAGCATCTGACCGACAGCATAATTGAGCTTATCAAGGAAAATTCATAATAAAACATCAGGACTCGTTACAGCCGCTCCATACGCGCTGCAACGAGTCCTAAAAGCATGCTTAGATCGCATGCAGTTTTTATTTATGTCAACGATAAAACATAAGACACAAAGCTTTATTAATACGAATCCATAACATCGCCTAGATCAGCATAAACGAAATCGGGTCTATCCTCAGGCTTTGCGGCTTCAACATCCGAAAGCTTTGTTTCGCCCGAGAGCACGAGCACCGATGTCACACCATGCCTCTTGCCAAGCGCGATATCCGTGTACAGTCTATCACCGAATATGCACATATCCTCGCGTGAAACGCCCGTAACCTCGGTAATCATATCAATCGTCGAGGAGTATGGCTTGCCAAGATATTTCGGCATTACTCCAGTAGATGCAGTAACAAGTGCCGCAATAGCACCGCTGTCGGGAATAAAGCCCGTTTCGGTCGGGCAATTGTAATCAGGGTGAGTGCATATATACTCCGCACCTGCCCGAATAAATCTGCACGCCGCCTCAAGCTTATTGTATGTGAGTGTTGTGTCGAAGCTTGTTACAACGATATCGACAGCCCCCTCGTCAGGCGGGACAAGCCGAACTCCAGATTTAACAAACTGTTCTTCAAGCTCAGGCGTTCCGACAAGGTAGACCGATTTGCCTGCTCTGTGACGAAGCAAAAACTGTATCGTCACATCGCCTGCCGTCAGAATCTCCGAGGCGGTGGGCTCAAAGCCAAGCTTCGTCAGCTTCTTAATATAAAATTCAGGATTGTGTGAGGCGTTGTTTGTGAAAAACAAAACCTGTTTTCCCTGCTCGCGCAGGTGATTTATGAATTTGACTGCACATTCGAACACAATTACGCCGAGATAAATCGTTCCGTCCTGGTCGAAGATGTACAGCTTTTTATTGTTAAGCTCGTGTATCATTATGTGAGTGCCGCTCCGATAACCGTTCCGAACTGTGCGTTCTCGGGAATTATGAAATTGAGATCGAACATCGCATTAAGTGCGGTGAAGATCTCAGGAGCCATTTTTAGCGTTGTGAGATTTCCCGTAAGAACGATATCGCGAAGACCATACGATTTCGCGGCGAATTTTGCAACCATTGCAATGGTTTCGAACACCATGTTTATGATGCCGAGCGCCACATCCGATTTGCTTGCAATGTCGCTGATGTTTCCGAAATTTGAAGCGGTCAGCTTTTCCGGAGCTCCTGGAAGGAGGTCCTCCTTATTCAGGTCGCCGATTCGCCAGTCAATATTGTCAAGGTCGCCCTCAAGGGCAAGCTGCTGAATGTGAGAAATATCATCCATTCCGAGCATTTTTTTAGAAAGTCCGACAAGTGTTCCGCCGCCGACGCCTGTTCCGCCGAGATACTCCATTTTTTCACCGCGGCGCGCGTAAATAAGCGCAGTACCCGTTCCAAGGCTGACAACGATTGCTTCGTCAAGCCCCGAAAGATAGAGTCCGCCAAGACCGATGCAGTCAAATTCGGAAACCCTTTGGCAGTTAAGTCCATATATTGACTTCGATATTTTCGCTGAGCCGACACCGGTAATTTTTACTATGTCGATATCTCGAAGCTCAATGGAGTTTTGATCGGTAAATTTTCCGAATGCGCCGTAAAGCGCGGTAATCGGGTCGGTTGCGCGAACGAACAACGGATTTATCAATTTATTATTATTGGATTTATCGAAGCCGACGATTTTTGTCGTGCTTCCTCCTACATCAATTCCTACAACTACACTCATATGTATCCCCCAAAAATAGCTATTCAATTCATTATACACCCTCAGAGGGTAAATTTCAATCGTCACTTTGACTAAATATTGTTCACCAAACTATAACTTCCTACGAAATTCAATTTTTGTATTCACATGTCTTGACAATACGTTCTTATGATTGTATAATATAGACATAATACACGTCATGCAGTTGTAAGAGCGCGAGCAGGGATGCCGCGAACCTCACATTGCAATTGTATCTGACCTTGAAGCATTTTTATTATCAGTTCAAATATCGAAAGGAGAAGCACAATGAAAAAACGCATCCGAATTCACAAACAAAATTCGACAGAGAGTGACATATTTGAAATCCAATTCAAAAAAATATGGATTAAAAAGTTCATAATATTTTTTGTGGGCTGTTTGATAATAGCAGGTGTATGGTACGGGGGATTACATACATATTTATCATCCCGTATGAGCGAAACTCATGGTGAAATATACTCTGTTTTTATTGCTGAAATGTTTATGATTTGCTTGTTGATTAAGCTTCAATTATGGCGTATTATTACAGATCATTCATTTCAAGGTAAGATAATCAGTATACGTCGTAAAGAAACCTTAGTATCGCCTAAAGGAAATTCTCAAACGACTGCAACTGAACCGCGGTATCATATCTATCTGAACGTTATGCTCGATAGCGGAAAAACCATCGTAAAACATATCGAGAACGACGAACCGTTTTATGATTATTTATGGTATCATGTTGGAGATCAAGTGTTATATCATCGTGGAACTAAATTCCCGTTGGTCGTAGGCGGGCGTGTTATATGCGCATATTGCGGTCATGAATACATACACGATGATGCTCGATGCACCAACTGTAGGCATGTTTCAAAATAGTAAACACTAATTAAAGTTGAAAGGTAGAGATATAATGAATAATATAGGCGATCGTTATTTTGCCACTAATCGTACCGCCAAGATCCTTCGGTATTTGTCGATTATTCTCGTTGTTGTGGGTTTAGCAATATTATTTTTTGCTTATGGTTTTGGAATGTTGGGAATTCCGATTGTAATATTAGGAGGTATCCTGTACTTTGCATGCACTAGCATGACAGTCAGCGATAAAGAGTATGATCGTCACATGGATGACATGCTCAAAACGTTAAATAATGATGATATTGATAGTACATACATTAAAAAATGGGAGTTTTCTGCATATGGGATAGGTGCAAAATGTAAGAGAGGTAGTGATGCAAAACATCGTACTGATCATTATACTCTTACACGTGTGTTTGTTAGCAAAACTACTATAACAATATTTCGTTATGACATAAATGTATCTGGCAACATAGAACGTCATGAATTCGAATCAAATATAAAAGATACGAAAATAAAGTGTATCACTAAAGAACATCTTTCAACTTCATTCTGTTATTTGGAAATCACCTCAAAATTGCAGGATGTATTTAATTTTCCTGTGCCTTATAACAACTATGATGTTGAAGAATTACTGAATTCTTTGACAGATTGAGGACAAGAATAGAATTTTGCGAGTCTATGCTAAATAAAGCATCATAAGCACCATTCAACATAAATAGAAGTAGAATACACTGTAGAATGTACACGCAAAACAGCCCTTGTTTAACGGTAAGGCAAAACAGCATTGTACCCCATCCGATTGTCCTCGATAAGAAGATGCAGATTTGCTCGGTATGCGGTCTTGAGAGCGAAGCCGGAACAAAGGAATGTATTTTCTGCAACCACTCAATGATAGATTCACGAACAACTACCGACAAAGAGGGAGAAGCTTGAAAATAATTCAGAAACTCTCTTTTCAGAAAGGAAGCAAACGTAATAATTATGAAAGCCTCAAATTTCCGTTCACTCGTCAAATGGTTTGGCATTTTTGCAGTTGTCCATTTAATAAGTTTCTTCATATTCGATTTTATTCTTGGCGGAATTTTAGTTCAGCTCGCGGAAGACAACCTCGGAGCATCCAATCTCGCATTTTACATTTTCTCCGTCGTGGTTAATCTTGTGGTTGTATTCATGTACGCACGAATGGCAACCTCCTTCGTCGATTACAGAAAACAGTTCCGTCAAATATCAAAGGAAGACGATTTTTCGCTTCTCTCATACTACAAAGAAAAACACCTGAAGCTTCATCTTGCAGTCGTCGCGCTATATGCGATCTTCCAACTCCCGTTTTGCATATCCTACGCAATACAGGGCTTTGTCCATGAACAGCTCACCTTACTCGAATGCCTATTCGTCTGTGATGCGGGCGCATATCTGCTCACCGGCAATGCGATTTTAGGATTGATTCTGAATGCACTCACATTTTGCGTTTCACTATGCGGCGTGTTCATATTCATGCTATGGCTAATGAAGCGCGACATCGAAGAGTTCTAATTTCTACATAACAAAAAGGATACCGCACGCGGTATCCTTTTATTGTTGTAAACTCTGAATTATTCAGCGTCTTTCTTTTCATCCTCAGCCTTAACGAGTTCAGCCTTTGTGAGCTTGATGAGTGCCATTTCAGCAGCATCACCACGACGCGGACCGAGCTTGTAAATCTGAGTGTAACCACCGTTGATGTCAGCGTAATCAGGAGCGATTACATCAAACAACTTCTTAACAACATCTTCCTTTGTAATGAAAGCAAGTGCTGCACGGCGGGATGCAAGTGTATTAGCCTTTCCGAGAGTAATCATCTTTTCAGCAAGGCTGCGAACCTCCTTAGCACGAGTCAAGGTGGTTTCAATAGAGCCGTTTTCGAGCAGATATGTTACCATGCCTCTAAGCATTGCTTTTCTATGCGCGGTAGTTCTGCCGAGCTTTCTGGTTCCGGGCATTGGAATTCCCTCCTTCTGCGGATTAATATGAAATTTCGGGATATGATAATTGCATGCACACAGCGAATTCTATTCGCAGCGACGCAATTATTCTTCCTCTTTCTTCAGGTCAAGACCTAAGGAATGTAACTTATGAATTACTTCCTCAAGTGATTTCTTACCGAGGTTGCGGACCTTTATCATGTCCTCCTCAGTACGGTTAGTAAGGTCTTCAACCGTATCTATGCCGGCACGCTTCAAGCAGTTGAAGCTGCGAACCGACATGTCAAGCTCCTCAATGGTCATCTCAAGAACTTTTTCCTTAATGGTTTCTTCACGCTCAACCATGATTTCCGCCTTCTTTGCCTCATCTGAAAGATCGACAAAGAGGTTGAGATGCTCGTTGAGTATCTTGGCGCCAAGTGAGATAGCTTCTTTAGCTGAGATTGTGCCGTTAGTTAAAACCTCAAGCGTTAACTTGTCGTAATCGGTATTACTTCCGACGCGAGTGTTTTCAACCGTGTAGCTTACATTGTAAACAGGGGTGTAAATCGAGTCGGTGTAAATGAGTCCGATAACAGATGGATTGTTCTGCTTATTCTTTTCCTGCGATACATAGCCTCTGCCGTGATCGAAAGTGAGCTCCATATAGAAGCGTGTGCCTTCGCTGACTGTGGCGATGTGATGGTCGGGATTGAGAATTTCGATATCAGCATCCTGCTTGATATCGCCTGCAGTTACATTCGGCTGACCGCTTACGTCAATAGTAACAGTCTTAGGGCCGTTAGAGTGCAGCTTAGCGGTAATTCCCTTTACATTAAGAACGATTTCGGTAACATCTTCTTTTACACCGGGGATGGTGGAAATTTCATGAAGAACACCGTCGAGCTTAATGCTGACGACCGCAACACCCGGGAGTGAGCTTAACAGAACACGACGAAGCGAATTGCCGAGAGTTGTGCCGTAACCGCGCTCCAAAGGCTCAATGATAAACTTTCCACTTTTGCCATCTTCGCTCAAATTAACGGTTGCAATATTAGGCTTTTCTATTTCTATCATCTAAATAACCCTCCTACATTAATATAAACATAGCCCAAAAAACGTACTGGGTATATCCGGAGACTATTATTACTTAGAATACAACTCAACTACAAGCTGCTCTTCTACTGGGAAGTCAAGGTCTTCGCGCTGGAATTTTCCAACAACCTTTGCAACTGCGTTTTCCTTGTCAACCTCAAGCCACTTGGGAACGATTTTTGTCTGCATTGCTTCAACAAAAGACTTGAATGCATCAGTAGACTTGCTGGTTTCGTTCACTGTAATAACATCGCCAACCTTAATGAGGATAGAAGGAATGTTAGCCTTCTTGCCGTTGAGGCGGAAATGATTGTGGCGAACCATCTGTCTTGCCTGCTTACGAGTCTTAGCGATACCCATTCTGTAAACTACGTTGTCAAGGCGGGACTCAAGGATAGCGATGAGGTTTTCACCGGTAATGCCTTCCATCTTAGTAGCCATTACATAGTAGTTTTCGAACTGGTTTTCAAGAACACCGTATACAAACTTGAGCTTCTGCTTTTCGCGGAGCTGCATACCGTACTCGGAAAGCTTCTTTCTCTTGTCTGCGCCGGGATTTCTTGTAGATTTCTTGTCGTAACCGAGTGCAGCGGGGCTGATATCCAGCGCACGGCACTTCTTTACGATCGGATCATGATTTACTGCCATTATAATTTTCCTCCGTTATTCTAAAATAATATCAGCATAAGCCGACGCCGAGTAAACGAATAACTCGGTCCTTTGTCCGTAACCTTACGGAACCACAGGGTTTCTGTGGATTTTTGAGATATGCACCGCATAAATAGTTCTTTATAAACTGTTATGCGATCAGAAATTGCTTATACGCGACGACGCTTGGGAGGGCGGCAACCATTGTGAGGAATGGGAGTTACGTCCTTAATAAGGCTGATGTCGAGGCCTGTTGCCTGAAGTGCGCGAATCGCAGACTCACGTCCCGAACCCGGGCCCTTTACATAAACCTCAACGGTCTTCATACCGTGCTCCATTGCAGCCTTAGCAGCAGTTTCGGAAGCCATCTGTGCAGCATAAGGAGTGGATTTTCTGGAACCCTTGAATCCAAGCTCACCTGCGGATGCCCAAGAAACAGCATTTCCGGCTACGTCGGTAATGGTAACTATAGTGTTATTGAAGGTTGCGCGAATATGAGCTGCACCCTTTTCGATGTTTTTGCGCTCACGACGCTTTTTGATAACCTTCTTAGCAGCTGCTTTTGCCATCAGTGATTCACTCCTTACTTCTTCTTATTTGCGATGGTCTTTGCGGGACCCTTTCTGGTTCTCGCATTGGTCTTAGTTCTCTGACCTCTTACGGGCAGACCTTTTCTGTGTCTGATACCACGATAGCAGTTAATTTCTATCATGCGCTTGATATCAAGAGCTACGTCACGGCGGAGGTCACCCTCAACGTGATAGTTCTTTTCAATCTCATCTCTTAACTTAGCGGTATCCTCTTCGGTAAGGTCCTTTGCGCGCTTGTCAGGATCGATTCCGGTTTTCTCGAGAATATCCTTGGCGCTCTTCTTTCCGATACCGTAGATATAAGTGAGAGCGATTTCTACTCTCTTCTGGTTCGGAATATCAACACCGGCAATACGTGCCATTCGTTAATTCACCCCTTTTTAATTGGTTGGTTAAAAATCGTTATAGATCAGCCTTGTCTCTGCTTGTGCTTAGGATTTTCGCAGATGACCATGACACGACCATGTCTCTTGATGATCTTGCACTTCTGGCAGATCTTCTTAACGGATGGTTTTACTTTCATTGTGTTCACCATGCCTTTCTCACAGTTATGTGTCTTGATGCTTTTGCGAGCTTTGCTCGCCGAGCGATATTATTTCGCTCTCCAAGTTATACGTCCCTTAGTGAGGTCGTAAACGGTAACTTCAACCGTTACTTTGTCACCGGGAAGAATCTTAATATAATTCATTCGAAGCTTTCCCGAAATATGAGCGGTAATGATATGCCCATTGGGAAGTTGGACTTTAAATACGGCATTAGGCAGTGCCTCAATTACCGTACCTTCGAATTCTACAACATCGTCCTTCGGCAGAATAATCCCTCCTTGATGGAACTAATTGTTAATCAATCTTTGTCAGAACTATCACGCCATCGTCGGTTATCGCAATCGTGTGCTCGTAATGAGCGGAAAGCGTTCTGTCCGATGTAACGACAGTCCATTTGTCACTCAGCTCGGTCACATCAGGTCCTCCGATATTGACCATAGGCTCAACCGCGATGGTCATTCCGGAGCAGAGTCTGACTCCGCGTCCCTTTGTTCCGAAATTCGGTACATCAGGAGATTCGTGAAGATCCTCTCCGACACCGTGTCCCACATATCTGCGAACGACTGAAAAGCCGTTTGCTTCAACATAAGACTGTATCGCAAAACCAATGTCTCCGATACGATTTCCCGGCTTAGCCTCGGCAATTCCCTGCCAAAAGCTCTCCTTTGTGACCTCGATAAGCTTCATTGCCTCGCAGCTCACCTTCCCGACCGGAAAAGTGTTTGCGCTGTCTCCGTGGAAGCCCTTGTAGTAGGCTCCGACATCGACCTTAACAATATCGCCCTCCTCAATCACGCGAGGACCGGGGATACCGTGAATAACCTGATCGTTTATACTGATGCAAGCGCTTCCCGGAAAGCCTCCGTAGCCGAGGAACGAGGGCTTCGCACCGCACTTTTCGATGTGATGACGAATTATCGTATCAAGCTGCTTTGTTGTGATTCCGGGCTTAATCGCCTCTCCTGCGAGGGCAAGCGCCTCGCCTGTAATGCGACCAGCTTCTCTCATCAATTTGATTTGCTCTTTGTTCTTAACCGATATCATGGATATTATCTGCCTTGTTTCTTAGCCTCAATCAGAGCAAGTGTGAGAGCGGTCGTATCTTCGACCTTCTCCTGACCCACAACAGTTTCAAGCTTACCGCGCTTCGAATAAAATTCCTCAAGCGGTTCGGTCTGCTCGTGATATGTCACAAGTCTGCTCTTTACAACCTCAGGAGCATCGTCCTTGCGAATAGAAAGCTTTTCGCCGCATTTATCGCAAGTTTCGCCATCCTTTGAAGGATTAAAGCTCGTATGATAAGATGCACCGCACTTTGCACAAACGCGTCTGCCGGACATTCTTTCGACAATCTTTTCGTCCGGAACGAAGATATTAACCACGAGATCGATATCCACGCCCATGCTGTCGAGAGCTTCTGCCTGAGGAACAGTTCTGGGGAATCCATCAAGGATAAAACCGTTCTTGCAGTCGTCCATTGCTAAGCGCTCCTTGATAATGCCGATAACGACGTCATCCGGAACAAGCGCACCCTTTTCGGTATACTGTTTTGCTGTTTTGCCCATTTCGGTCTGATTTTTGATAGCTTCTCTTATAATTGCACCCGTAGAAATTGCAGGGATCGAATGTTTTTCGGAAACGATCTCAGCCTGAGTGCCTTTACCGGCGCCGGGAGCGCCTAAGAAAATCATTTTCATTAATCTTCTCCCAAAATTCTGTTGCTCCGTGTCCGCCCGGGGTTAGCTCAATGAGCAGCCTCGGCGCGGAACAACCGGAGAATTATTCAAGAAAGCCCTTGTAGTGACGCATGGTCATCTGAGCTTCGATCTCACGAGCAGTTTCAGTCGCAACACCAACTACGATGATAACGGAAGTACCTGCGAAAGCGATACCTGCCATCTGATTTCCGGAGATGATGTTTGCGATAAGCGGAAGTACTGCGACTACACCGAGGAAGAATGCACCGATAAGGGTGATTTTGTTAAGAACCTTGGTGATATAATCGGAAGTAGGCTTACCTGCACGAATACCGGGGATCGAACCGCCGTTCTTCTTCAAATTGTTAGCAACCTCGATCGGATTGAAGGAAATTGCAATATAGAAATAAGAGAAGAACACGATCAATACCATGAATACTACAACATACAGCCACGAGGTGTATGAGAAGAGTCTCTGGAAGCCATACCAGAATGTTCCCTCTTCAGGCGTCGGGAACAGCATAGAAATTGTGCTCGGAAGAGCTAAAATAGAGTTTGCGAAGATTATCGGCATAACACCCGCCATGTTCAATTTCATGGGAAGTGTAGAGCTCTGACCACCGTACATCTTGCGGCCAACAACACGCTTAGCGTACTGAATGGGAAGACGTCTTTCGGAGTTGGTCATGAAGATGATGAATACAACCATAGCTGCTGCCATGAGGATAGTCATGATTGCTGCGATGATTGCGCTAACGCTGCCACTCGCAAAGCTGCTGAGGAGTGACATTGCCGCTGACGGAATACCGGATACGATGTTTACAAAAAGGATAATCGAGATACCATTTCCGATTCCGTTTTCGTTTATCTTTTCACCGAGCCACATGATCAGCGCAGAACCTGCAACATAGGATGCAATGATTACGATTGCAGCGAACACACTCTGGTTTGTAAGTGCGCCCATATTTCTCATATACATGTAGTAACCGTAAGCGGTGATAGCACCGATACCGACGGTAACAAAACGAGTAATCTGAGTAACCTTGTTTCTGCCGTTCTCCTCTTTGGCCATAGCCTCAAGAGCGGGAATTGCAGTGCAAAGGAGCTGCATAATAATCGATGCGTTGATATAAGGCGAGATGGAAAGAGCAAACAGAGTAGCTCTTGAGAATGCCGGACCGGCGAGAATGCTCATATACTGGAATAAAGAGCCTTCGCCAAAGCTCATGATGTAGCTGAGTGCATCAGAGCTGATATACGGAACGGGGATCGCACATCCGATACGGTAAAGAACCGCGATGAAGATAACATAGAGCATCTTCTTTCTGAGTTCGGGCTGAGCGAAAGCGTTTTTGAGTGTGTTAAGCACTTAAATCACCTCTGTCTTTCCGCCCGCTGCTTCGATCTTTTCTTTAGCAGTTGCCGAAAAGACGGATGCTTCAACGGTAAGTTTTTTAGTAATATCTCCGTTGCCTAACACCTTGAGTCCATCATTTTTCTTGCGGATAATTCCTTTTGCCATAAGTGTTTCGAGGTTTACAGTTTCACCGTTCTCGAAAGCGTTAAGAGCACTAACATTTACGATAGTATACTTAACTGCGAAGTGGTTGTGGAAACCTCTCTTCGGAAGTTTTCTGCTGAGCGGAATCTGACCGCCCTCAAATCCGGGTCTTACACCGCCGCCGGAGCGAGCGTTCTGACCTTTATGACCCTTACCTGCAGTCTTACCGTTGCCTGAGCCGGCACCTCTGCCTTTACGCCAAGCGGGAGCGGTAGAACCTGCGGCAGGTGAAAGTTCATGAAGCTTCATTAGGTTTTCCTCCTTATATTGAATTTTGTGATAAATTACACGTTTTCCTTCTTTACAAGGTGAGAAATAACCTTTACCTTGCCATCGAGGACTTCATTATCAGCATGAATTGCGAAATCGCCAATCTTCTTAAGACCAAGAGATGCCGCTGTAGCCTTCTGATTCTGCTTTGTACCAATAAGGCTCTTAACAAGTGTTACCTTTACGTTTGCCATCTTATTAAGCCTCCTTATTTCGTTACTGCTTCTTTGCTGATTCCGCGCATTGCTGCAACTTCTTCAGCGTTACGAAGTGTCTTGAGTCCCTCGAAAGTAGCCTTGATTACGTTAACAGGATTGTTTGAACGCAGGCACTTTGTACGGATGTTTTTGATTCCTGCTTTTTCGATAACGGCACGAACTGCACCGCCGGCGATAACACCGGTACCGGGAGCAGCAGGCTTAAGAAGAACGCGGCCTGCGCCGTACTCACCGAGAACCTCATGAGGGATTGTTGAACCCTTAAGAGAAACCTCGATCATGTTCTTCTTAGCATCTTCGATGCCCTTACGGATTGCGTCCGGAACCTCGGCAGCCTTGCCAAGACCGTAACCAACGTGACCATTACCATCGCCGACTACCATCAGCGCAGTAAATCTCATAATACGTCCACCCTTAACAGTCTTAGAAACACGTCTGATTGTAACAGTCTGTTCTGTAAGGTCGAGGGTAGCCGGATCAAAATTCTGCTTTGCCATTTTGTTTGCCACACGGGATTTACACAGCATTTTATCTGAAACCCGTTTCCTCTCTTTGAATTAAATATTTGTGTGATAATTCACGCAAACCGTGTATAAACTGGTCTTTTTGAACCAAGCTCAATCAGAACTTGAGTCCGCCTTCTCTTGCACCTTCTGCAAGCTCCAATACACGACCGTGGTAAACGTATCCGCCTCTGTCGAAAACGACTTCGGTGATACCCTTTGCAGCTGCGCGCTCAGCAACAAGCATGCCGACCTTCTTAGCTGCTTCTTTGTTTCCGCCGATACCCTCGAAAGCCTTTTCAAGGGAGGAAGCGGATGCAAGTGTTACGCCTGCAACATCATCAATGACCTGAGCCTGAATGTTGTTGAGCGAACGATATACGCAGAGACGCGGACGAGCTGCAGTGCCGGAAATCTTGGCTCTGACTCTCTTGTGTCTCTTAAGACGCTGGATATTACTATCCTTTCTTGATACCATGCAAGTCCACTCCTTTCATTATTTACCGGTTTTTCCGGCTTTACGGCGAATGTGCTCGCCCTCATACTTAACACCCTTACCAAGGTAGGGCTCCGGCGGTCTCTTCTCGCGGATCTGTGCGGCGATCTGGCCTACAGTCTGCTTGTTGATACCGGATACGATAACTTCAGTCTGAGAAGGAACCTCAAACTTGATGTCATCAAACTCTTCGAAGGTTATCGGATGTGAGTAACCGAGGTTGAGAGTAAGAGTTTTGCCGTTCTTGAGTGCTCTGTAACCAACACCGATGATTTCAAGCTTCTTCTTATAGCCCTTGCTAACGCCTTCAACCATGTTAGAAACAAGAGTACGAGTGAGACCGTGAATTGCGCGGTCTTCCTTCTCATCGGTAGGACGAGTAACATTAATTTCGCTGCCTTCGACCGAAATGGTCATTCTGGTGTTGAAACTCTGAGTAAGTGTTCCAAGCGGACCCTTGACAGTCACTACATTTCCATCAGCAACTTTTACGTCAACACCAGCGGGAATAGCGATTGGCTTTCTTCCAATTCTTGACATTTTAATATCCTCCCTACTGATTACCAAACAAAGGCAAGCACTTCACCACCGACATTGTTAGCGCGAGCTGCCTTGTCAGTCATGATGCCCTTTGAGGTAGAAATGATAGCGATTCCGAGGCCGTTCATAACTCTAGGCATATCCTCACAGTTGGAGTAGATGCGAAGACCCGGCTTGGAAACTCTGCGTAAACCCTTGATGATCTTGGTTTTGCCCTGACCATACTTGAGGGTGATTCTGATGATGCCCTGCTTGCCATCCTCGATAACCTGATAGGACTTGATGTAGCCCTCGGTAAGAAGAATGTCAGCGATAGCCTTCTTCATGTTAGAAGCAGGAATATCAACAGTGGCATGCTTTGCGTCGTTTGCGTTTCTGATACGCGTAAGCATATCAGCAATTACGTCTGAAATTTGCATTGTTTTATCCTCCTTTATGCAAGTACGCTATAACCCTTGCTGCCGAATAAGATTCAGCCTGCAACCGGTGGTTAAGCTCGACCGAATGATATTCGGTCTTGCTTCCTTCCGATAAGATTGGAGCGATTTATTATATTGACAATATTTATCAATATCAAAATTAGTTATTCAGCTTTTAATGTGAGCTGTACACATTTTTTGCAGCTTACCAGCTTGCCTTTCTTACGCCCGGGATTTCGCCCTTGTATGCTAACTCACGGAAGCAGATACGGCAAATGCCATACTTGCGCAGATAAGCATGAGGACGACCGCAAATCTTACATCTGTTGTATTCGCGGGTGGAGAACTTCTGCGGCTTCTGCTGCTTTAAAATCATAGATTTCTTTGCCATTGTTAACTCTCCTTATTATTTCGCGAAGGGAGCGCCCATAAGTGCGAGCAGCTCTCTTGCTTCCTCATCAGTGTTTGCAGTAGTAACGAAAGCGATATCCATACCGCGAATCTTTTCTACCTTATCGTACTCGATTTCAGGGAAGATCAACTGCTCTTTAAGGCCGAGAGAATAGTTTCCTCTGCCGTCAAAAGCGTTAGGATTGATACCCTTGAAGTCACGAACGCGAGGAAGTGAGAAATTGAACAGTCTGTCAATAAACTCGTACATTCTCTCGCCGCGGAGAGTAACCTTAACACCAATCTTCATACCCTGACGAAGCTTGAAGTTAGCAACCGACTTCTTTGCATAGGTCGGAACTGCCTTCTGACCGGTAATCATCGAGATTTCCTCGATAACGGTGTCGATAACCTTTGCGTTATCCTTAGCATCTCCTGTACCGACGTTAACAACAATCTTGTCGAGCTTCGGAATCTGCATCGGGCTCTTATAAGCGAACTTTTCCATGAGCTTGGGAGCTACATCACTTTTATAGTACTCTTTAAGTCTTGCCATGATTCTTTACCTCCAACTCACAGAATTTCGCCGCATTTTGAGCAAACGCGGACTTTCTTGCCGTCAACGATCTTAGCTGCTGCGCGAACACCCTTACCGCACTTGCTGCAGTAAAGCTGAACCTTGTCAGCATACATAGCACCCTCAACCTTAACGATTCCGCCGGTTTCACCCTGACGGCGCGGCTTTGCGTGCTTTGTTACAATGTTGATACCCTCAACGATGATCTTGCCTTCCTTAGGGGAAACTTCAAGAACTTTACCCTTCTTGCCCTTATCGTCACCGGAGATTACAATAACGGTATCGTCTTTCTTAACGTGAACCTGTTTATTCATTTCAGATACCTCCTATTATAATACTTCAGGAGCAAGGGAGAGGATCTTAAGGAAGTCGCCTTCACGAAGCTCTCTTGCTACCGGCCCAAAGATACGGGTGCCTCTGGGGGTCTTGTCATCCTTGATGACAACTGCTGCGTTCTCGTCGAACTTGATATAGGAACCGTCGGCTCTCTTGAGACC
>JAZNMQ010000029.1:0-8461 GCA_045579745.1 Candidatus Flemingiibacterium sp.
GGCCTCGATCATAACGACCTTCTTGTGGCTGCCGGCAACGGTCAGCTCCAGATCGCTCTTTTCCTTCTGCTCATAGGTGGGGTTGATGACGAATTCGCCGTCAACAAGGCCGACAAACACGCCGGCGATCGGGCCGTTCCACGGAATATCGGAAATTGAAAGCGCGATAGATGCGCCGATCATTGCTGTAACCTCAGGCGAGCAGTCGGGGTCAACGCTCATTACGGTAAGAGAAAGGTTGACATCGTTGCGAAGGTCCTTCGGGAAAAGAGGACGAACGGGGCGGTCAATAACACGAGATGTGAGGATCGCCTTTTCGGAGGGCTTGCCCTCGCGCTTGAGATATCCGCCGGGGATTCTGCCGACAGAGTACATTTTTTCCTCGAAATCTACCGAAAGGGGTAAAAAGTCGATGCCGTCGCGAGGCTTAGCGGATGCGGTTGCGCACGCGAGTACAACGGTTTCGCCGTAACGAACAAGGCAGGAACCGTTTGCAAGACCTGCAAGCTTGCCTGTTTCAATAACAAGGGGACGGCCTGCGAGCTCATAATTAAAAACCTTGAAGCTTTCGAACATGATAGTTCTCCTTTAAAATAAAAAATTTGTTTTGGGAGCTTGCGGTCAGGCACTTAAAAACATGTCCGAGCTTCGGGCACATTTTTAAATGCAAGTCCGTAATTCTCCCTGAATTTTGGCATGGGGCTGTTGCTTAATGCAACAGCCCCTGCTGTCAATTACTTTCTGAGACCGAGCTTTTCGATGATAGCGCGGTAACGCTCAATATCCTTCTTCTGGAGATAGCCGAGAAGGCTTCTTCTCTGACCAACCATTTTGAGAAGGCCGCGACGGCTGTGATGGTCCTTCGGGTTAGCCTTGAGATGCTCGTTGAGAGTATTGATGCGGTTTGTGAGAATTGCAACCTGAACCTCAGGGGAACCGGTGTCATTCTCGGAGAGCTTGTAATCTGCGATGATCTGCTGCTTAACTTCTTTCTGAATCATGGTAAATTCACCTCATAAAAAATATTTTGTTGAACTCGAAAGACAAGGCACCCGGCGAGGTGAACGCCAAAGGACTTTGCCTCCGATAATCATACGCAATTATTATAACACAACATCCTCGATTTGTAAATAGTTTTTTAGTATTTTTTTTGATTTGTCTAAAACTATTGCAAAAGAATATACCGTATGCTATAATGTTATCAATAAATAATAACTTTTCGAGAATTTTATAATGAAACTCAACCAAAATACCTTCAATCAGGGCTTGTACGACGGTATTCCGATTTGCATCGGATATCTTTCGGTGTCCTTTTCTTTCGGAATTATCGCACTTTCAAGCGGGATTCCGTTTATTTATTGCATTTTGATCTCCGCATTAAATCTCACATCGGCAGGTCAGCTTGCAGGCGTCGGGATAATCGCCTCGGGCGGGAGCATCGCCGAGCTTGTAATTTCACAGCTTATAATAAATTCGCGATATTTTCTCATGAGCCTTTCCCTCTCGCAAAAGGTCGATAAAGGCTTCAGCCTCCCAAATCGCCTGATCGCATCATTCGGTGTGACCGATGAGGTCTTTGCCGTTGCGGCTTCAAGAGAGCATGAGCTTTCTTCAAAATATATGTACGGGCTCATCACGATGCCCTATCTTGGCTGGACGCTCGGAACTCTGCTCGGAGCGGCGGCAGGCAGCATTCTTCCCAAGATTGTCACAAACGCCCTCGGAATTGCGCTTTACGGAATGTTTATTGCCATAGTCGTTCCGCCGATAAAAAAACAGCCGCGTCTGCTTGCGGTCGTTTTGCCTGCGATCGCAATCTCCTGCATAATAAAATATCTTCCTGCGCTCTCGTTTATATCAAGCGGCGTTTCAATTATCATCAGCACGGTAGCGGCGGCAATGATCGGCGCGATCGTCTATCCTGTTGAAACGGAGGACCCTGCCGATGAATGAAAAGCTTCTACCTTATATAGCAGTCATGGCGCTCGTTACATATTTGATAAGAATGATACCTCTGACCCTCGTTAAGGGCAAAATTAATTCGAGCTTTGTTAAAAGCTTCATATATTATGTTCCCTACGCCGTGCTCAGCGCAATGACGATTCCTGCGATCTTCTATTCAACGCCCGAGCTTCTGCCGTCGATAATCGGCTTTGCTGTCGGAATAGCCGTAGCCCTCTTTTGCAATTCGCTTATTGTTGTCGCACTTTCGACGTGCGGCTCTGTGCTCGTCTGCGAGCTTATAATAATGATGATTTGAGATTATTCAGAAATTTTTATTTTTTATAAAAATTTTTAAAAAAATCGGGAACTTTATTTTTACTTGCGCGTCTATCTAACCGTGCGCGTATAAAAACGCTGCAAAATGATAATAGTATATTAAAAAGAATGAAAGGCAAGGTATACACAATGTTTAAGAAAATTCTCTCTCTCGCACTTGCGGCAGTTCTCGCCGTATCCATGTTAGTTTCATGCGGAGGCGAGCCTAAGGCTGCTGACGTTTCTATCGACGAGCTTCACACCGCTCTCAAGGACGCTTTCGGTGAGCAGTACTATCCCAACACTCCTCTCGATGCACAAATGCTCGAAGCTACCTACGGTGTAAAGCCTGAGTGGGTTGAAGAATTTGTTGCAGAGATTCCTATGATCATGGTAAACATCGACACTCTCATTATCGTAAAGCCTACAGAGGGCAACCAGGAGAACGTTGAAAAGGCACTCACAGATTACCTCAACTTCCAGAAGGAAGACGGTATGGCATACCCGAAGGATGTTCAGAAGATCCAGGCAGCTGAGGTTTACACCGAGGGCGGATATGTATTCTTCTTTATGATCGGTACCGTTTCCGATGACATCCTCTTCATGGAGGGCGAGCCTGAGGAGATCGAAGCAGCACAGTACGCAGCATTCGCAGCTAATACCGAAAAAGCTAAGGATACCGTTCACAAGCTCTTCTTCCCTAACGAGAAATAATCACTTAGAAATCAGCGGCGGCTTACGGTAATCGCAAGCCGCCATAATTTTATCAAAAAGAAAGGAGCGAATGTCCTTATTAAGGGCAGTACAATATGGTATTCAGTAGTTTGCTGTTTCTTTTTCGCTATCTTCCGATCGTACTCTTGCTCTATTTTATTCTTCCAAGACAGCTAAGAAACCTGCTTTTATATGTCGTTAGCTTGATCTTCTACGCATGGGGTGAGCCGATTTATGTAACCATCATGCTCTTTTCAACGGTTGTTGACTACACACACGGCTTGCTTGTTGAGCGATTTAAGGAAAAAGGAAATATCAAGGCGGCTAAATTGGTAGTCGCATCGAGCATGATCATCAACCTTTCCCTGCTCGGCTTCTTTAAATATACCGACTTCGTTCTTTCAAACATCAACGCGATCTTCGGAACAAACATCGACCTGCTCGGAATCGCGCTTCCTATCGGTATTTCGTTCTACACCTTCCAGACAATGTCATACACGGTAGACGTTTATCGCGGCGATGCAAAGGCTCAGCACAATATTATAAGCTTCGGCGCGTATGTAGCACTCTTCCCACAGCTTATCGCAGGACCTATCGTTCAGTTTAAGACAGTCGCCGATCAGCTTGATAACAGACGCGAAAATATCGACGATTTCGCAATCGGTGTTAACCGCTTTATGACAGGTCTTGGCAAAAAGGTGCTGTTTGCAAATAACGCAGGAATCATCTGGGACCTCGTTTATGCAAAGGATCCGTCAACTCTGCCCGTGCTGACAGCATGGATCGGTATTTTAGCGTATTCGTTCCAGATCTACTTCGACTTCTCGGGCTATTCGGATATGGCGATCGGTCTTGGACGGATCTTCGGCTTCAAGTTCCTCGAAAACTTCAACTATCCGTACATGTCAAAGAGCATCACGGAGTTCTGGCGGCGCTGGCACATTTCGCTTGGAAGCTGGTTCCGCGACTATGTTTACATCCCGCTTGGCGGAAATCGCAACGGCTTTGCAAAGCAGATCCGCAATATCTGCGTTGTCTGGCTCTTAACAGGACTATGGCATGGCGCAAGCTGGAACTTTGTGCTTTGGGGAGTTTATTTCGGAATACTTCTTATCATCGAGAAGCTATTCTTATTAAAGCTGCTCGGCAAGGCTCCGTCATTTGTTTCGCATGTTTACACTCTGTTCCTTGTTGTTATAAGTTGGGCAATATTCGCTATCGACGATATGTCGCATCTCACTAAATTCATTGGTGCAATGTTCGGAGGCGGAGGTGCGCTGTTTGACAACGGCTCGCTTTATCTTCTCACAACGAACGCGGTGCTGCTTGCCATTCTGGCGTTCGCATCAACTCCCGCTCCGAAGAATATAGCCAAGAAGCTTATGAGCAAGCTCGAAAACAAGCCTACTGCCGCAATTATTGAAAATGTGGCTTATATCGCGATTTTCATAGTTTCGGTCGCATATCTCGTTGACGCGACATACAATCCGTTCTTGTATTTCAGATTCTGACAGGAGGAAGCGCAAATGAAAAATAATTTAATAACCGTAGTAACCTTCTGTGCTCTGATCGGCGGACTCACCGTTGCAAGCATCGTGAATCCGACAAGGGCTTATTCAGAAACTGAGAACCGAAATCTTCAGCAAATGCCTGAGTTTTCGCTCGAATCGCTGTTTGACGGAGAGTTTACAGCCGATTACGAAACATTTATCACCGACCAATTCGTTCTGCGCGATAAATGGATTGCTCTGAAAACGCAAGCTGAGCTTGCACTCGGCAAAAAGGATTCGGGCGGCGTATATTTCGGCAAGGACGGCTACCTCATAGAAAAGCACGAATATGATGAGGAACAGCTCGAATACAACATAAACGCGCTGAACAGCTTCATCTCGCTGACCAAGGAAAAATACAACGTCAGCGCAATGATCGCTCCGACTGCATCGCTCATTTTAGCTGACAAGCTTCCGACATTTGCGCCCGTATGGGATCAGGCAGGTATGCTTGACAGGCTTGCACAGAATGATGCCTTTGTAGACGCACGCGACATCCTGAGCGAGCACAGCGGTGAGAACATCTATTATCGCACAGACCACCACTGGACGACACTCGGCGCGTATTACGCGTATGTTGAGCTTTGTGGGTCGCTTGGAATTGAGCCGCTCGAGGAAGCTTCACTTGAGAGGGAGATACTTTCAAGCGAATTTATCGGAACGCTCGCCGCAAAGGTAAACACCAAGAACGACTTCGAGGAAATTTTCACCTATGTGACAGATGTAAAGCTGAGTGTTGATTATAACATGGGCCATACTACGAGCGATTCGGTCATCGACCGAACATACCTCGAAAAGCGCGACAAATACGGTGCGTTCCTTTCGGGAAATCAACCGATCAGCGACATCACAACGAGCAACAAAAACGGAAAGACTCTGCTCGTTATCAAGGATTCCTATTCGCATTGCATGGTTCCCCTGCTTGTAAACCACTATGAGCGCATTATTCTTCTCGACCTGCGTCACTTCAATATGGGCGTTATGTCATATATCGCGTCCGTTGAGGCAGACGGCGGCTCGATCGACGACATCGTTGTGCTGTACAACGCGGAGAACTTTACCGAGGACCGTTATCTCGTAAAGCTTGCAAAATAATTCAGCTAAAAAAAGATAACCCCATGAAGGATGTAAGCCCTTCATGGGGAAATTTTTTTTATTGTTCGGCATGTCCGAGTGCGCATTTTGCAAAGCTGCTCGGAGTTATGCCCGTATGCTGACGGAAGGTCGAAATAAAATACGAAAGACTTTCAAAACCGCATAATTCTGCAGTATTCTTAACGCTTTCACCGGATGCAAGCAGAAGCTGAGCATGCTTCATGCGAATATCGATCAGATACTGCTTGATCGAAGAGCCCGTGAAACGCCTGAAATCGCGATTGAGCTTGTTCACGCTGACAAAAAAGAGCCGTGAAAGCTCGGGCGTTGTAATGCTTTCCATGTAATGCTGGTCGATATGTTCCATAACAGCCTTTATGTAAGAAAGAGCCGGTCGGAGCAATTTCGTGTTATCCTCGTTTGAATACTCCTTGAGCTCATTCAGAATAATGGCTGTCAGAAGACGCTTTTTGTTGTCGGTGATCTTCGGTCTTAGAAGCTGCCTCAGAAGCCGCTTCGTGATCTTAAGCATGCGGCGGTCGAGCTGAATAAGCACAGTTCCCTCTTTTGCGAACTGACCGAGTGAGCCCATTCCGTCGCCGAGCATTGATAGCGCAGATTCGCCGAAATAAAGCACGACTCTGTCGTAGCAAGCATCGGGCGGAGCGTTGTTTTTATGAAGCACATGCGAATTGTGAAAGCAAACGCATTGACCGTCCGTTTCGAGAGTGCCGCTTGTATTTGAAAAGGAATAACTGCCCTTAGTAAATACAAATATAAATTCGCAGTAGTTGTGCGAATGAAAAACGGGCATGTAATGCCCCTGACCTGCCGAACAGTAAGCAAATATCTCGCACTTTTTTTGGGATGGCGGAATAGCACCGCCGAACAGATCATCGCTTTGGTCGTGCCGCATTACGGAAATATCATCGGAAAGATCGTATGGCAAACCACAGCGTGCGCCATGGTGATTTTTTTCGTTAGTTAAGCTTGAATTGAATTCTTTTAAGTTATCAGACATTATTACACCTGTGTAATTCTTTGCTCTGAAACTGTCTGAACTATAGGGTCGGGCTTTTGTACTTTAATATATTATATCATAACAAAAGTAAAATGTAAAGCCCTTTTTTAATTTATTTTTTAATAATTCAAGCTTCTTTTTTGTAACTGATAATATTTTTAAAAACGCCGACGCTCGCCTCGTGAAGCGCGCGGGTTTTTTCTTCGCCCTTGAAGATTGCCATAGTTGAAAGCCTGCGAACACAAAGCACGGTGTCCTCGGGAAGATCGTCGATGCCGTTAAAGGCCTGACCGAATTCTGTCTTTGAAAGAATAACTCCGCATTCGTCATACATGATCGCCCTGACTTCCTCGGGAACCTCGCCGTAGATCTCGCTAAGCGGCATAAATCCGCCCGATTCCTTAACCATCTCGTACATATACGGTGAGAGCATGCAGACAACTGCTGAGCCGCCGACGATCTGCTGATAGTATTCAGTCATCGTGTTTCGCAGAAAATCGGGGTTGAACATCGCACCTGCGGCGGAGGAAGCCTCGCGCTCCTCGGGCGACAGCATTACAATATCGTCTATAGATACCGCAACAGCTCCATTACCGTCGTAATCGTCTGAAACGATTTCAAGTGCGCGCTGAATATATGTTAAATCCTGCAGAGCAAGAACGGCAGGTCCCGCATACATGAAATAGTAATCATAATGCTTTCTCGTTGCGAGCTGAACCGAGGAAACAACTACCGTGACGATCAGAACGATCGCGATGAGGGCCTGGATCTTATAGTGATACCAAAAATTTTCGAACCACTTGCCAAAGTCAAATTTTGCTTCAAGCTTATTATTTTGATTGTTGTCCATGAGCCTCTCCTATCATTTCGGCATTCTGAAAAGCATATCGCCGTCATATTCCTTGAGTGTTGCAAAGGTATAGCCCTGCTCGGTCAGGTATTCGATGATCCAGCCAAGGCATTGATCTGTGTAGGTCGAAGTATCGTGCATGAGTAAAATACGTGTTCCGCGTGTCAGCCTCAGCGTGTCAATGACCGACTGCTTGATATAATCGTTCATTTCCATATCCTCAGGCTTGTCAGGTGCCCATCGGTCGTTGGTTGAAAAGGTCCAGTCGAAGCTTCGGTAGCCGTAGCCCTTAACCGCGTCATAGAGCGGCTTCAAGTCGTCGATTGCAGTACAGGTTGAACCTCCCGGGAATCGGTAAAGCTTTTCCTCGGGGATATAACCGAGTGCCTTGGTAATTGTCGCTTCCCATTTTGCAATATCGGCAATAATCGTGTCGGCGGATTCATAAATACTGTAATATTCATGTGTATAGCTGTGACAGCCGATAGCATGTCCCCCGTCGACAACAGCCTTTACTCTGTTCGGGAAAATGTCAGCATAAACTCCGACCGTGAAAAATGTCGCCTTAACGCCGTATTGATCGAGCGTTGCAAGTATGGACTCGGTATATTTTCCGGGCCCGTCGTCAAAGGTCAGATAAACGAGCTTTTCAGGCTGCGGCGATGCTCCGTCACCGGGCGGTGCGGCAGTTGTATCGTTCCCTGCGTCATTTGTATCCGAATCGGATGCCGAATCGGGCGGTGTTGTATTACCTACATCGGTTGAATCATCGGGCGCGGCTGTATCACCTATATCAGTTGTATCTTCGGGCGGTGTTGTATCACCTACATCAGTTGAACCATCGGGCGGTGTCGTATCGCCTACATCGGTTGAATCATCAGGCGTGGTTGTATCACTTACACCGGTTGAATCATCGGGCGGTGTTGTATCACCTACATCAGTTGAATCATCAGGTGCGGTTGTATCACCTAC
>JAZNMQ010000030.1:0-12145 GCA_045579745.1 Candidatus Flemingiibacterium sp.
AATTCGGATCCGCTTTGAAGCATATTTGAATCAGTATGCCTAACCGGATAAAAGGATAAAAAAGAACCTAAGACAAACACATAGTGTCCGTATTAGGTTCTTATTGGCGGAGATGGGGGAATGCCATTCATGTACACAACAGCTTCTTCCCCCTCAGACGTCAATATTATACCATAAATTACCCTTTAAGTCAACCTTCAAAACCGCTCTCTTCAAAGAACAGACAACCATTTTCCGCTCATTCCCCGTTTTTCGGGCTCTATAGAGGCCAATCATCGCGCAGATTGTTCGCCAATCGTCGGAATTTATTTTCGCCAATCGTCGGAAAACCATTGCAAAAAGACAGAACATAGTGTATAATATATGTAATCAAATCCCAAGCGCCTTGGCTGAAGGGTGAGACACCCCGACTGATCGACGAGTGGCAGTTGGCGCCTAAGCTTTGGGACGCCATCCGTTTTGAGGTTGACCATCGCGGCGAGCTGGGCCAGTTCGTTCTTACCAGCTCGGCTGTTCCCGCAGACACAAAGGAGATCACCCATTCCGGAACCGGGCGGTTTACATGGCTGACCATGCGTCCCATGAGTCTGTTTGAATCGGGAGACTCCACGGGTGAGGTCAGCTTGAAGGATCTCTTCGACGGAATGACTGACATTGACGGAGATTCCGGTCTTGACATTGACCGTCTGGCTTTTCTGGTGTGCCGCGGCGGCTGGCCGCAAGCGGTGGATATGCGCGATGAGATCGCCTTGGATCAGGCCGTGGACTACTATGACGCCGTCGTACATTCCGATATCAATCGCGCCGACAACGTCCACAAAAACCCCGAAAGAGTACGCTGGCTCATGCGGTCCTACGCGAGAAACCAAGGCGGGCAGATCCCCAACACCGTACTGGCACAGGACATTGCGGCGAACGATGAGACACCCATCAACGAGGAAACCGTCGCGTCCTACGTGAACGCGCTCCGCAAAATCTTTGTTGTGGAGGATATGCCCGCGTGGAACCCGAATCTGCGCTCTAAAACAGCGATTCGCTCCTCCGATACGCGGTACTACGTAGACCCCTCCATTGCCGCGGCGGCCTTGGGGATCGGTCCCAATGATCTGGTAAACGATCTCAAAACCTTTGGCTTCCTGTTTGAGACCCTCTGTATCCGCGACCTTCGCGTTTTCGCGGATGCTCTGAACGGCACGGTCTATCACTACTGAGACAAGGACGGTCAGGAATGCGACGCGGTGATCCACTTGAGAAACGGCAAATACGGTCTGATCGAGATCAAGCTCGGCGGTGACAAGCTCATTGAGGAAGGTGCCAAGAGCTTGAAGACCATGGCGGAGAAGATCGATACCGACAAGATGAACGCGCCGTCCTTCCTGATGGTTCTGGTTGGAGTCGGCGACTATGCGTACCGACGTCACGACGGAGTTTTCGTTGTTCCCATTGGTTGCTTAAAGAACTGATTTTTTAGGAAAAGACTATACTGCCAAACGCCCACGACTCGTTTTGAGTGTAGGCGTTTTTGGCTTTTCATAGACGGAGGGCCGGAGAGTTACAAATGATTGAAAGCGGTCAGGAAGGGTTCAGAAATCGAAAAAGCACTGCCGTAGCAGTGCTTTTGTGGGGGAGGGTGTGAAACGACTCTTTCGACATATTCATTTTGCTCGCCAAACAAACATCAAGAAAGAACTATAGAGCTTTTCTATAATTGTTTTATGGAATCATATGTCATCTATTATCGGCATTTATATAGGCAAAAAACTCAACACATCATGATGATTCATATTATGCTGATTCATTTTTTGGGCCGAAGGAAAAACAATTTCCATAGCCGACATGCAAAATCTTTGACCCATGCCAGTATTTTTCCGAAAACAGGTATAATGACAAGATATGACAACGCAATTAACATAGCACAGATCGTAATCGCATATAAAAGAACTTGTGGAACCGACAGATTACAGATTGATTCAAAAAACGGTTGTTCAGAAAGTGTCAAACTAAAAATATCGATGAAAGTAGAGATGGCGCAAACCAAACTGACAATGGTCATTGCAACGCCATTGTTTTTTGATTGAATAGCGTCATGATATGTATGAATACGCTGTATCTCTTCGTCAATGTCTATAAAAATTTGTTCTACTGATTTTACTTCGCGAGTTTTCTCATAGGGTATCTGATAGGCCGGATCTTCCGCAATTACCTCATAACGATACTTCGTATTGAAGTCCATAATTTTCTTTTGAAAGGCTTTCAAGTCGGAAGGCCGTTTTTTTTGTGCTATATCGTTCAAGTAATGATAGATTGCGTATTTTTGATGAAGCACCATTACATACCACAAAACATGTCGATTACTAACGATATCTCGCCATTGGGATAGAACGAACTGTCGATTGAGTTTGTTATCCGTCAAGATGCCTACATTACATGCCCCTTTTCTGGTTATCACCCAACGAATGTGTGGGTGAGGGCAATATGGTGTAGCAGTAGGAACGCACTCCTCGCTTCTCATATCCATCCCCTCTGCCACACGGAACATTAATAAATCTAATTCCTCAACACAATTCGAATCAACAATAATCGATGCCAAAAGTTCCGCACGAGGTGTACCACCTGAACCAATATGGTCATACAGAGTAACCTCACCAAACGACGATATGAGTTGATATGCAAGGCTGTTTATCGTTGTTTTTTTAGCGTGCAAATATTCGTTTGAGGATAAATCCAGCATTTGAATTTTATACAGCAATTCCATTTGCCGAAGTCGGGCACATATGTTGGCAACATCATCCATGCTTTCGCAGGAAAACGCCAGGCAAAGATCCAGTAATCCAACCGATGTGTCGAAACAGAAGATTCGCGCCTTATCAAGAATAATTTCATGCTTTCTGACAATTAACTTTGCTTTACATGAACTATTTTCCATAACAAGACATCTTGATGTAAGCGGATTTTCGCCAATATTGTTTTTTTCGCTACAAAAAATCGTGTTTACATATCGCAAATAAAAGCACGTCTCTAATGGTGCATCATTCCATTCGTTTGAATTTAGCAAATGGCTTCGAAACTTCATTGAATGATGGATATATGCGGGAATCAGTAAGTGAACACTTACCTGAATTGGAGCAGGGGATCTATCCCGATGTATATTCTCCATGCGTTCGTCCTCTCTCTTATTACAACAATTAGTTCGGTACTCAGAATTCCCAAATCACACTCACAACAGTTATAGAACAACACCAACAAAAGACTATCTTCTCTTATTCAACTGGTTGTTTTTGCGACAAAAGCATATTCAAAACAGTATGAATCAAGTCGATGGCAGACTGTTCATCTTCGGAATGTGCTTTTCGATATTCGCGGATCACTTTATTGATTCCGGAAAGGGTATAGTCAGTCAATTGGTCAATCTTATCAGCAATCAGACAAGCCTCTCTTTTTAAATAGCCATCCATGGGATCAATCATGAATCTAACTATATTTCCATAAAAGTTATCGTCAGCAAGCAGAAATACATTGCTTTTACCCATACGGTACAGCATATGCAAATTATGTCCGTTATATGTTTGAAACATCTCTGTATTGACAAAAACAGTATATCTTGTGTCTGGGGACAGTGTCACTTTCATTCCATAATCCCGTTCCACCTTGCTAGCCATTTTCTCATGTATTCTTTCCTGATTCTTTTCACCTTTACCATATTCGAGAATTCGATCCATGAGATTTTGGATTGCCTCTTGAACAGTGAAATCATGAATGGGAAGATCCCTATGCCCTAAGAATTCACAAAGGGATTTAGAGTTTACACTAAAGGGCATCCAATAGAATCGTGTTTGATTTTCTGCACTATGAAAATCATATCGTTTAATAAAGATCATTGGAGCGCGATCGCGAAGTTTGAGCAAATAACTTGTCGCATAAGCAACACCTAGGCAAGTAGCTCCGTTGATTGATGACACGTTTATGTCAATGCTTTGGGGAATAGCACAGAGCGTTCTGAACTCTGTCTGACGAAGGAAGTTTTCCAGCTGTTTCGTATCTACCCCCATAGCGTGTTCAAGAAAGGGTATATACGAGACCGCTTCGGAGTTTTCTCCAACGATAACTTTCTTATCGATATTGTCCGGCAAACGAATCACCGAACAATTTAAGGCATCCATCAAAAAGATACGCTTTGTGCGAGCAGCCGTAATTTTCTTCTCTTCCTGCAAAGATTGTTTTCCCAGATCTGTGATAACGCAATACTCGTTAATGTGCTCATAAGAAAGCAACACCCGAATGATCTGTTGTACATATGATACTGTAAGTCCCATGATATCGGCTATGATACTCGGGCTGTTACAGCCTAACGCGATGAATTTCAGAACAGATAACTGGATCTTATCGAAGTCCTCCCGGCTCTGTTCCATCATCTCGACCTCAATTCGCGCAATGGGATAGGCGACAGGAGCGAACAGCTCAATATCATCGGGATGGATACAGTTATACTGATCAAGAATATTAGTAAGCGCGTCCATGACAAAAATTATTCTGGGCATGAATTATTCCTCCTTCCGGGCGTGATGTCGCCAATTCTGCAGTCTGGTTCTATATGTGGCTATGTTCATTCGTTCGCCGGCACCATCGTTTACATACTGCAAAATATGGCGTATAAACTGCGCAAAGTGACGCTCTGTCTTCACCCAATCCTGTTCCAAATCAATAGCTTCTCCACGATAGTTCACAATGGCATCCCGGGTTGACAGGAAAGTCATATCACCTACCATGACCAGGGTCCGTTTACATCTGGACATAGCCACGTTTAATCTTCGAAGCTCAGTCAAGAAGCCAACTCCAGTTTTATCAGTCTCACGTTGGGAGCTTCGAACAAAACTGTATAGTATGATATCTCGTTCCTGTCCTTGGTAGCTGTCCAAGGTAGCCACTATGTCAGAGACCAAGTCTTTGGGGATTCCCCTTTCAATCATTTTCCTGTAAATCAGAGCCACCTGTGCTTTTAATGCGGCAATAGCACCTATCTTGCTCATATCATAGTCGGAATGATACAGTATGCTCACGATATCCGCTATAATATCAGCCTCCAATTTGTTTACATGAGCCTTGTTTCCCTCGCCTTGGGATATGACCGATGACTCATAGCGATATGGATCATCGAATGTATCAACTATCACAAAAGGCTTTGCAGACAAATACTTCAATTCTCCAGTAATGTTTTCTTTTGATGGGTGTGATTTGTATTTACCTTCGTAAAACCAATCCGATAAAATTTTTGCTATTTCCGAAGGCATACGGAATTGGGTATCCAGCATGCTCTTGTTCGTATCCGGGAAACGCTCATACAAATCTTCAAACAGACTTTTTTCCAGCAATTTGGTTGTGATCTCATGTTCATTTAGGGGCTCGAGCATTTTCTCTTCAACCATAGGTGGAATTTGCTTATGATCGCCTAGCATGATCAGCTTGTTGGAAACACTCATGGGAACCAACGCATTGTGAATCTGAATCTGCCCGGCTTCATCGATAATCGTAACATCGTATTGCAGATCCGCAAACCGCTTTTGCGACTTTATACCAATGCAAGTGGCTCCCACCAAATTCACAGAATCCAGAACAAGATCCTTCAGCGCATGATTCTCGGTTTCCAAAACTGTTTGACGCCATTCCACAATTTGCGCAACAATGTGCCTTGACCGGCGAATCGCTTTTTCTGCGTAGACGAAAAAATCACTGATTGCACAACGTATTTTTTTCAGTCTGGCTTTGGATACAGGGGAGAGAAGGAATCGGACCAATCGATTGCGATTCCGATAGTTTTGTTCCTGATCGATCAGCATCAGCATATCCTGAGTCATATTCGACATATTTTCTTCAACCCCTAAATAATCCGACACCTTCTCTCTAATGGATTTGAAACATTCAACCGACGATTGAATAGCCGAAACTAATCCATCCAGGTCATCCAGGGGGTGTTTCGGTTCCCTATAGGCACCAAAGACTTGAATGCCGGCTTCCCAACATTGGATACATTTCTGTAACTTATCTACATTGTCAGCAGTTGTGGTATCGATTTGGTTTCGCAAAAATTGAAGCTTATTTTCAAACAAGCAGGGAAGAACAGGAGAAGCGACCTTGCTCTCCGAACCTATGCGGAGAACGTCTATGCCATCCTCCTGCATGATACGCTCCAATACATTGTCCACCGCCATATTATTCTGGGATGACACGAGCACACGCATATGTCGTTCTTGCACGAAATATCGAACCCACTCCAGAATAACCGTGGTTTTACCCGTGCCGGGAGGGCCCATAACCAAATAGGCATCCTTCGCCAGAATGCCGTTAAAAATCGCGTTTTTCTGACTCGGATTGGGAGGATACTTTTTTTGGTCCAGCTGTTTATTTAACTCGATAAGTTCGGGGGGGAGAGGGGCGGATATGAAGGTTTTCGGTGTTGCTTTCCCGAGAATGTCGTCCATATATTGGGCCTTTGCGGTTCCTAATCGAAGACCATCTATAGCTGCCGATTGTACATCATGGTTTACGCTGGAACAAGCCAGGGTAATCAATCCGGACTGAGGAAGATCATCCAAGTTGGTCTGATGGTTAAATTGAATATCTACCCACGGCGGATTTTCCAACGGCGCGAGTTTCACAATGGTTCCTCGCCAAGACTGATCCTGGTTTTTCTTTATTTCCACCTTGGTTTCATCAGGATACTTTTTCTCATTCAAGGATTGTAGGATAAATCGCAAGGTGGTTCCTGTTATATTCTCATGATTGGCGCCCATAATCTCATGATAAACCAGAGGTGGAGTATCATTTACGGCAAGTTGTTCCAAATTATAGGCTACATCGGCATAATTCTGAGCAAGATTCAAGTATTCCGTCAACTCTTCACTCGGCTCATATGTCTCATCCACCACCAAAACGTCGACGGAATCCTGAAAACAGCTTTTGATGATTTTGGCAGCCGGCTCACTGTTACCGACATTTTGCGGCCTGCTGTACTCAGAGCCATTATAAAAATGGAATCCATTTTCTTTTGAATGGAAAGACAACGACACATTATTAGCAAAATAGAAACTCTTTCCGTGTCCTACCGCTTCCGACCAACGGGTATAGTCTGCCCGACGTATTGCTATGATCAAAAAATGCTTCGATGATGAATCATTTTGATCCGAATTCAAAATACAGTCTAAAACGATTTTTCGGTAATGAAAACAAAAATGCTCTTTGCGCTCTCCATTTTTCTCGACCATATACATCGACAGCAAGAACCGTTTACACCGAGTCAGTTCCATAAACCACTTCTTTTCGATTCCGATTTCTCTTGCTTTCTGTACGGCTCCAGCTGTCAATCCAAAATGAATCGGATCCGAGATACTCTTATCGAAGGGAATGAAATTTTCCATAGTTGGCTCCTTTATCCTTCAAATTCATAATTTGGCTAACTGAATCACTTGCGTTTTTTCCAATTTCTCAACGTTTTTTTGCACTCAATAAGTGCCCGCTTTAATTGTGCGGGGTTGTTATATCTGCTCCGAGGAGAGTAGGCCATACACTTGACGATCAATTCGTCCAAGGAGTCTGGAATGGTATCATTGATCTCCTTGGGGCGTTTGAAATCTGTCCAACGCGTTTGATCCGCATGAAAAATATTGAGGAAATAGTGGGTGTTGAGCATAGGACATTCTCCAGTAAAAAACTCGTATAGCATAACCCCAATGCTAAAAATGTCGGCTTGCAGAAGATTTGTTCCTGTTCCCGGCATGACCATTTCGGGTGCCCTGTAATTCTCCGTTCCAATCCCGAGCACCTGCTCTGTAAGGGAGAGATTGAAATCTATCAAGTAGAGAGTTCCCTGAGGTGTGATCATGATGTTTTCCGGTTTAATATCTTTATGTGACATACCCTGCGATGAAAACACTTGCAAAACATCGCACATGATAATCATGTTTTGCAAAAATACAGTTGAAACCATTGTATCCATGAAATTTCTCATGGTTTTCCCAGGGATCCACTGCATGACAATGTATAATTCCTTCTGTTGTGAACTATACCATGCGTCTATAAATGTAGGAATATTTGCACAATCTCCTCCAATTTTGCACTGGACGGCAATTTCACGTTGCAGGAGCGTTTTAAATTGGGAGTCCTCACATTTTAACACCTTTAAACAAACAGTACGGTTAAAAGTTATATCTTTTCCACGATATACCTTGCAGCAGTCGGAATCGTATATGAGCATACGCTCCTCATAGAAATAACTGCGTTGACTTGTACTTTGTACGCTCGGCATTGGGGTTCCTCCCTTATTCATTCGTTTTTTTAATCAGCGCACGCAAATCTGAACAAACTCCAGATATATTGTCATATTCGAACTGCCTCATTTTCCCCAAAATATTGGCACACAGCTGGATGTTGGGATTCTGTCTCATGCTAATTATCTGATAGTTGCCTATTTGCTCCATCAAGATATCGCAGAAAAGAACACTCAACGAATATATATCCATTTGATTCCAATGATTGGAACTACCTATCGGCAAAAAACGTCGTTCCTCCGCAGACAATCTTCTCTGTTGTTCTCTGGTATAGTCAAAAATTGTTCCTATAGTCGGGTCCTCGATCTTTGCAAATTCAAACTTGATTATTGCCGTACTAATTCCGCGCCCGTTCTTTCTTTCATCTGTATAATACGCACACTTGCTGGTAAGCATACGGTGATAAATGGGGGTAGAGTTATTATGAAAAGCATTCAAGATTTCTGCATATGACAAGCAAAGCTGCAATTTTTCTGTTATCGACAAACTTTTTAGAAATGTCTGGTTAATTGGCTGTGCGGAAGTACGGAAATCGTACGCAACGATATAGTATTGCGAATCTTTTGTAGAAAGAATAGTCACTTGCTTTAGCAGAGATCCGCAATTATCTCCAGCAAGATATACATCGGACGCTCTCCTTACAAACTCCTCTTCATCCTTTCCCACACGACGATATTGGCGAATGATGGAATATCCAACGCGTTCATTATGATAATCTTCGTACCGATTCGCAATAAATTCTTTCAAGCAGTATCCTTGCGCGATATCGCTTGGTTGCACGACACTTACTATCTCATAATTGCCAATAGGCATAAGATCCTCTTGAAAATGCCCGATTTCATTACGGTTTAGCCCCAAATACTCCCCTATGTATCTGTGAAGGCATTCCATAGCATACAGCACATTTTTGTAATCCTTTTTGAATACACGGTGTGAAAAAGGATTACTATTATGGGAATAATCGTTCCCAATCTGCCTTAAAAAATCATTTACGTTTTTATAATTATTCCTACTCGTATTTGGATTTTCGAACTGTACACATGTGAAATCAATATCAAAACATGGCAACGGAGTTAAACCGGGATGATTGGGCAACAAATTGTTAATGAAAGCAGCATCGCTTAACTTTTTTAGCTGATAATTCAAATCTGGGATACCACGCCTGCGCTCATTTTTGTATACAGTCAAAAACTCCTTTTCCAATTTGTACAAACAAATTTTTTTGGCACACAAAATTTCCAAAACCTGACGAATCGTGTTTCCGATCTCATAAGGCTGTGTTTTCACCTGACTCTCAAGTTTATACAAGAACTCGTACAGTTCTTCATTTTTGGGGGATTTGTGATTGTAAACAAATGTAAAATTTGATTTGCGACTCATAATAACCTCCGTGTCAATTGTTGTAATAACTAGTTTGTATTTTACCATAAAAACCAAAATTTTTCAATAGGCAACAAAACTTTTTTGCTATAAATCAACAAAAAAAACAGCGAGTTGTACTAAATGTTAATATTAACGACGGAAAAGTTCCCGATTTTTGCCTTTCGTCCTGGTCCAGTGTAGCATAGCTCTCGCTGCTGTCAACGTGAAAAATTATCGCTGAAAAATGAAATGAATATCGAGAAAGCCAGGTAGCAATACCTGGATTTTCTATATCCAAACGCAATATTTTTTCGTGTACTGAAAACGGACTATACCTCTCGTTGACATCTGCACACCTCACTTGCAATAATCCCGATTTCCTCCCGACCTATGCTCCCCCGACCCTGCCGAAATGGCTCGCGAACAGCGAAGCTGTTCAGAAAATCGGGAGGTATAGAAAATGAAAACCCAAAACCAAGTAAGAAGCACAAACGAAAACGCAAGGATCACCGAAGAAAATGTCCAGCATATCGGTGAGTGCATCGCGCTGTCTGCCATCAAGAAGATGATGCGGTTTGCACACCATCCGAAATCCTTGGATAAGCTGTACGCTGGATTGGTTGAGGACATCTACCACAGCAAGGGCTACAATACAACCTTTTCGGACGGGTACGATCTCGCTTCCGAGGTGATCTGCTTCCTCTGTCACTACATCGGTCATAACTTGGATGATCTGGCTTGTCAAAATCGTAAAGGCGAGCTACTGACTGTCCGCTTTGCTTGTTACCGCCACGCTCTGCGGTACATCGAAAAGGAGTATCTGTCACCCTATAAGACCGTCAGCATCGAAGAGTGCTCGCCGGCCGATGCTTCCATTGACTTCGAGACCCAGTATGAGATCGAAGACTATACCAAGGTCGATACGATTATCCATCAAATGCTTTTGACCGTTGCGGAAACTGAAACGCTGAATCACTACATGGCCGGACTCGGATTCGTTGAGATCGCGCAGATGTAAAACGTCAACAACACGACTGTGTGGCGTAGAAGAAAGAGCATCCAGAAAAAGTACCTGCGGTATGTGGTCATGCAAGGCTGATTCAACTCATAAATAACAAAACCGCCGAGAGTAACCATAATTGGTCGCTCTCGGCGGCATTCGTTTATCTTGCCCACTTATTCAGCATTTCCATATACTTCGGGTTTTTCCTCAGCTTCGCAAATTGAGGATGTGGTGAATACAGCAAACGGTTCAAATGCCAGGAAATCAGGTCATCGGTTTTATAGGTAGTCCGGATTTGCTCTTTATGAACATCGTCGCTTTCGGCGAAAACCATCACTCGCTCCATGGCGGCAAATTGTTTTTCTCTGATGCGGATCACGTCTTCGATGGGGGCGTTGTCCGCTGTAAGCATGCCTACAAAGGTCTCATAGAGGGTTTTCTCTCCGATACAGAAAAATTCAAGATCTTTCCGTTTGCTCATTTCTCCAAAAGCTTCTGCCATTGATTCGATGCGTTCGATTTTCTCCGCAACAGAAAGCGAGGGATCAAAACGAATGATCCGCGCGAGTTTGACAGCCAGTACGTCCATAAGACCGAAACAATTCTTTTTGTTCCAATACCGAAATTCGGCGGTATCCTTGCCGAAAAGACATTCCTTAACGATTGGTGCATACCAAGAAGGGAGCCTTGAAAGAATCTCAAGAGCTGCTTCGGTATTACCAGACGCGTGAAGAAGCTTTGCTTTCATATGGATCGCCTCGACACGAAGGTCTTCCTCTTTACAGCCCTCCAAAATGCAATCGCATAGCTGTGTTATTTCATCCTTGTTCTTGAGCAAGATTTCAGGGTCGTTTCCTGCACTTCCTCCTGCTAAATTCCACATATACGTATTCATAATGCGGTAGTCGTGGGGATATTTCTTTCGTGCATTAACGATTAGTTCCTTGCCTTCACTGAATCTTCCGCCTACGTACAAGCGCTGGTATTCAGCAAGAATTTTGTCTACGTCTTCCTTGGCTTTTGCTTCGTCATATCCCAAAAGCTCGTCAACGGTAACGCCGAATATCTCTGCAAGAGGAAACAGCATCGTAATGTCGGGGTATGTGTTTTTAGCCTCCCATTTGCTTACCGCCGCCGTTGAGATCGTCAAAAGCTCTGCAAGCTGCTCCTGTGTCATCCCTCTGGCAAGGCGCAGGCGTTTGATATTCATTCCAATATTCAGTTCCATAATGATTCTCCTTATGCGTTAAGTAAACAGGCCCGTTTCTAATTCTATTATAACATAAATCCCGAGAATTACAAGCGAAGCGTAGGCAACATAATTTTAACTATCGGTTAAAAATTTTGAACAACTTGCACGCCTTATCGATAATTCTATCTACCCTTTGGCACCGTGACGTGTGCTTGTCTTATACAAGTGGGATCGCTGCGCTCGCCGAGACAAGCACACGCCCCCCCC
>JAZNMQ010000031.1:0-52538 GCA_045579745.1 Candidatus Flemingiibacterium sp.
GGCAACAGCTGAAACGAAAGCGAACAAGCAAGCAGCGGCAGATAATCCGCTTCACATTCTTTGGAAGAAATGTGACGATGCCATCCGCAAGAGAAAGAGCCGCGGCAGCATAACTGCGGAAGAATGCGCAAAAGCGCAGGCATATGTCAAGGATTGCTATGATCGTGCGATACGCGACTCGGGGTATGCCGAAAAGCAGTACAAGGCGGATATAGAGTTGAAGCATATATTCAAGCAACACTAAAAGGAGGTTCGCGGTTGGACAACGATTCGTACAAAACCAATGCATACAAACTGCTCGCCGGTATTTCCGACTGCGAACTTCGTGAAGATGCGAATCTTTCCAAAATCAAGGCGATGATAGAAGCACGGGAACTGTTTCTGTGGGAGATAAACGATGATATCTTGAAACTGAAACTGTTTCATTCCGAGCTGATCGAGGAAGGTGAGAAATACTCAGACTCCGATTGGGTGAATCAGAAATGGTTCAAGGAAGGCGAGTATCATTGGATGTATCAGCTTCGCCCTGCGCCTGAACGAGAAGAAGATTTCAACGAATATTTTGTCCGCGCTATTCATGAACGCAATAACGTATATATCGCGTATTTTCTGCATTATTACGAAGGCATTCTGAATAATAGAGCCGAGCGATTTATCGAAACCTACGCCATCAGTGCAAGCTATTTCGCCGATCTGAAGCTCACTTTTGTCAGCATTCTGTGGGAGGAGTTCCTCCAATACAATCCTTCGAATCCAATATCGTTTCTGCAGATCATAAAACCGAAGGTCAGCCGTGCATGGCACAAGATGGTGGCCAAGCAGATCGGTGCGTTGACGATGAATGAGAAGGTATATGCAAATTGGCGGAACATATCCGTTATTGCAAAGAAATACCGCGAGGAGAATTTGTCACCCGAACAGCTTGAAGCGAAGCTGTTGACCGAGATGCCAATGCTCTCAAAAAAAGACATCCGCTGTTCTTTGCGGATGCTTCCGGGCTGGCGGGATGCTCTTCCGATTTCATACAAACCGAGTCCTGAGCACAATCACGGCTATGAGCCGAGATGCGCGTACGCCGACACGTTGCCCGACACAGGCACGGAACCGATCGATGCTCCACTTATGCGGGAGGAACTGCGAAACGCCTTCACAGTGGCGTTTGTGCCTCTGACGGCGATGGAACGGGAGCTGTTAAGGGATGCCAATGGGGTGGATACGAGAACATTTGAAATCTTCCCACCGGTGTCAAAAATCGATCTTTCCATGAAGTACAGCTATGCCGACGAGTCTGGCGTAAACAAGGCAGAAGGTGCGCTTCATTACAGAATTGTCGCAGAGTTGAGTGCGATTCGCTATACCGATTCGGTGGGAGTTGTACGGACTTCGCCGCCGGTTGGCTGTGAGAAAAAGAAGAACACCCTCTATTACAAATACTTCCCGCGGTGCGAGAAGCAAGGCGGATTGATCAAGGTAGATGCTTCGAAGAAGGATTCGCTTGATTATGAGGTAATCGAAATTGCCGAAGGGGATACCATACTCACCCATCGATATGCCAAGCTTGCGGCAGAGTTGCTGAACAGACGGCGTCTGGCGGATAAAAAGAAAAGGTTGCCGTGGCGCACGATGACGACTTGGTTTCCGATAGAGGAAACAGATACAACAACAGTAAGTAGAAAAGATTTTTCAAATAGCGCGAGATCAAATGAACATGAAAAAAGGAGAGGCAAATAGCCCAATGTTATTCGATAAGTCAAATGCATCCCCCTGCTGTTCAATCGACGAACAGCAGGGGACATTTTATTTCACATGATATCATTCCGCCTTGACCTTCTGCATATGCGCTATCGGTTTATCCGCAGAAACAATAACCAGCCGGTCATCCCAAATTGCCGTATCAAGCACCGCATATTTATCGTCGCTGGTCAAAAGCTTCACTTCATGGCGAATGACCTGATACTGCCCTTCTTCTCCCTTTCCGGTCAGCGGAACTGCATAATATATCGCAAATTTTTCATCCGCAAGCGGTGTGAGCACCGACAATGGAACGATCACATCGTAGACTGTCGTAGTATCTTCTGCGCGAGGTGCATCCTCAGGGATATACTTATACACAATTCCTTCCGCTTTCACAGTTGTATCGGTTTTAACCGGAACTTCTGTTACATCCCCCGGTGCGTCAGCAGTCAGCAGATAGTCGTCATCACGCAGTTTGGTGAGAAATGATAACGCCTCCCCGTCCGCTTTCGCCAGCGCACGCTCTGCTGCTGCCGGATAAACGGATGCGACAGGGTCGCCTGCTTCCAGCGTATCGCCAACCTCAATGTAAACATCCTCAATTACAAGCTCTGTCATCGCCCGTACCCGAACGATTTCCTGTATAAAATCACTGTCTTCCGTGACGATCGTTCCCTTGAACGGTGTCATCATTGTTACAGAAGTAAGTGTCAGGTTTTCAACAGTTCGTGACAGATAAACAGCCGCAAGTACCAGTACAAGCAGTGTGATGCAGATATATTTTGCAATGCTTTTCATTCAGATCCCTTTCTTTATTTGATTCGTCCCATCGCAACCGTCGCTTCCAGATCATCACGAATGATTTGATATAAAAGAAACAGCGGCAGAACAAACACAATTGCAAACGCAAAAGAGCTTCCCGTGTGCTTTGCGCTGAGTGTCCGAAGCATGACTGCCAACGGATACTGTGTGGTATTATCCAGAAACATGATTGGCTGTTCGGTCAGATTCCACACATTCAATAGCTTCAGCATGGCAACCGTGATAATACCGTGCTTCATCTGCGGAATTACAATGAACAAAAAAGTTCTGAAGGTTCCGGCTCCATCAATAGCGGCAGCTTCAAGTGTATCAGTTGATATTGTCACAAAAAATGCTGCCAGTATCATCACCTCGAAGGGATCAAATACATTTGTCAGCACAACTGACCAGTCTGAACCAAGAATGCCGAAATCGCGCAGTATAAAATAGTGCGGCATTTCAATGGCCTGATACGGCAGAAGCATGAGTGTGAGATACACCGCCGCAATGATCTTCTTTCCCGGAATCCGGCATAATGCCAATGCATATGCCGCCGGCATTGCAATCAGCATAGTAAGCAATGCACAAACAAGCGCGAACCATACAGTATTCAGCAATGCGCGTGTATATTCGGTATTGCCGATCAGTGCTTCGTAATATTGTCCCAGTGTAAAACGTACGGGAACAAAACGGAATTCCTCTATCATCTGATTTTGAAAATAATATGCGTTCAGCTCCATACCGGACATGAACGAGCCTGCAAGCATCACCGCCACCGGAAGAAGCATGCCAATGAGCAGTATGATACCAAAACAGACAATTACAATATGCAGAATACGATTCTTCATTTTCGCCTCCCGATCAAACGTACCGCCAACAGTACGGCAGTTGTGACTGCTGCCACAGTAAGCAGAAGAAGCACCGATACACAGCACAGGCGATTGTAATTCATGTTTGTGAAATTGTTATTGATGAATTGCTGAAGCATGTAAATACTGTCGTGCGGATAATAGCCGCCGATGAGAAAAGCCTCACGATATATTTTATGCGAGTTGAGCACTGACAGCAGCAGTGTCACCGCCATTACCGGACGCAGAGATGGCAATGTGATATAGCGCAGACTGTGGTACCACTTTGCACCGTCAAGCTGTGCTTCTTCGTAATATTCCCGCGGAATTCGTGCAAGTCCGATACAGTACAAAAGATAGTTATATCCGCCATACTTATACAGATACAGCATAACAAGGAGCGGGAAGGCAAACCTTGATTGATAAAGCTGCGATGCGTCCAGCCCGAACAGTGCTGCCGTCTCCTCGACGAGTAATCCGTTTTTCGCAAACAGCAGATCAACAAACGTCATGAGTGCCGCGCTTGACAGAAGCATGGTCGTATAAACTGCTTTATCGAAAACAGCCGCAAACTCCGGTACATTCATAAACAGAATTGCCATCAGAATCGGAACAATCATAATAAGCGGCAGAGCAATCAGCCAGAACTTCAGCGAATTGCCAAAAGCAAGATGGAACATGCTGTTGTCAAACAGCTCCAGATAGTTCCGAGGTCCAACAAATCTTCCGTTTTCGAGCCCGCGATAAAGCGAATAGACTACCGTTTTACCAAGCGGATACAGCATGAATATTATAACTCCGGTTACACTCGGAAGCAAAAGTACCACTCCGGGAAAAATTCGTGTAAATTTCTTCATCATTCGTTCAGATACATTTCCAGCGTGCGCTTGCCTGACGTGAGGGCAGCATCAAAGTTTTCAGAGTTCAATGCATATTCCTTTATGATCGTATCGAGCTTTGAAGCGGCTGTATAGTCAATCAGTACGCCGTCTGTCATGCTGTCAATATGATCGAAATAGTAGTTTACAACCTGCTTGGGATATGTGTCCCATTCCTTAAAGCTGTAGTTTTCGTTAATTTCACCATCAACGTAAAATTCACGTTGAATCTCGACGAGCTCGTTGTTGACAGGGATTCCGGCTGTTGCACTGACGGTATACTGTGATTCCAGTCCAACAGCACTTTCAATAAACAAGCCTGCGGCTGCGGCGTTTTTCGTGTTGGCGTTGACACTCAGAAAATAATTGACAGCAGGCGCGGATGTACAACCTTCAAGACTCGGCATATGAATCAGCTTCGGTGTCTGATCGGCTTTCAGTATAGTATCACAGGCACTCATGAACATACTGATTGTTCCGTATGAGCCAAGGAATGAATCATCGCTGTAAAACGCAAGATCACCGCTGATAAAAGCATTTGCTGCAATACTGTTATAGTTTTTTAGCAGGCGCGGGAAGTAATATTCAGTTCCTTTTCCTGGAACTGTAAACAGCTCAGGGAACAATTTATTTACCGAATATGCCAGTTCTTCGAATGTCGTAACGTTCTTTTCACTTGCCTCAAGCTTATTTGCCTGATAATCAATCAAGGACAGACCGTTTACCCGCCAGAATGTTTCAGTTGTCATGAAGCTCATGAATACATAATTCCCTGCCTCATAAATACTGCCGATGGAATCGGAAAATTCACGCAACCCTTTATCATAAACGATATCATACTCGTCAAGACGTTCCTCTGTGGTGAGGAGAAAATCCAGTCCGTAATTGATGGGTACCAGATACTGTGTACCGTTATAGATACCGGCTTTCATGACCTTCTCATTGCACCCGGACAGATCAGCACCGGTTTCAGCAATATCAAGAAAAACATCGTTCTGGAGCAGTTTTGTCAGATTGTATAGAGTATTGTTGGCAGTATTCGATACAAGAAGCACATCCGGACCGTCACCTGCCATCAGATCACCGACAAGCTTGGTTCGGTAGTCAGGAATATTCATATCGGAATAATCTTCGACGATGATTTCGACCTCGGGGAATTCTTTAGCGAAAACATCAAGCAGCCCCTGCATGTAGGTTTTTGTATAGGAGTCGAAATAAACCCTTAGTTCCATGTCTTCGGTGGGAACAGCCGAGGTATCATCACTGTCTGGCAGCACAGGCGTCTCTGACGCACATCCTGCAGTCAGCAGAGTAATCGATAAAATAAACGCAATCAATCTAAACATAATCTTCATAAAAACCTCCATACCGATTATTATAGTCGAATTACAATGCATTGGCTATCTATGTATATGATAGCATATATTTTCCTATTTGTCAATAGATAACCCCAAAAAATATTGAACAAAATAATTAGTTATATATTGACATGGATAAATTTTCGTGATATAATGAGCATAGATATATAATGCATTGTATTCAAGGAGAATCACTATGAAAATCAGCAAAGAGCTTTTGAAAGGCAGTACAGCGATCATGATTCTGAAAATGATCTCAGAGGAAGACTCATATGGTTACCAAATCGTTCAGCGTATTGCGTCAAAATCAGAAGATATTTTCAAATTGAACGAAGGAACGCTGTATCCGATTCTGCACACGATGGAAAAGGAGGGATGGATTGAATCCTACCGCAATTCGGGTGACGGCGGCAGAGATCGCAAGTATTACCGGATTACTTCCGCCGGAAATCTGAAGCTCGCTGTACAACTCCAGGAGTGGCGAGCCTTTACAAACGCTGTTAACGGAGTGCTGAATGAGAAATAATGGTACTTCACATAAGGATTTCAATTTGAAAAAAGAAATCGATTATCACACAGCATGGGTAGTACACGATGTACACTCATGGAAGAAACGGGCACAGATTAAGAAGGAACTGTCTGAACATGTGGAGGATGCTGTGCAACATCATATGCTGAAAGGACACACAGAACAGGAAGCCTATCAAATTGCCTGTGAGGAACTCGGTGACCCGAAAAAACTACAGCGGTTGTTTGCTGTTGTTCACAACAGGGAGCCTTTTAAGCTGATGAGTCGTTTGACCATGCTGCTGTGTATTGCAATCACAGCAGCACTGGTGTATATCATTCCTCAAACGGATCTTCCATATGTCGTAAAAAGCTGGATGATATTTGCTTCTCAATTCATCTGTGCTATTTTGTCTGTGACATTTGCTGCGCGTGAGTACAAATATATCCGCGCGTTCTGTAAGCGCGTTCGTCTGATCGGCCGGTTGAAAAAACTATGTAAAGAAAAACATTTCAGCTATCGTTGCACAGTAAATGCCTATATGGATTTTGATAACAACTCTGTCGAGCCATCGTTCTTTATTCGGATGAATGGAAAAACGATTGCCGTTCGCTTTACTGCATGCCTAAAGAGAAACGATACATACACATTTACAGGTGCGACGAGTTATTTCACCACCAATAACGCGAATCCGATTTTTTTGTCTTTTCGTGCCCCTCACTATGGTCTAATGCCCCGAACGCCGGAAGAAAGCCGCCTATACCTACCCAAAATCACGAGGCTAAAAAACAATAATTATATGAACCACGAAACAGTAAAATTGGAGCCAGAAATTGATACATCTGCTGGCATGCAAAACATTCTGTGTATTCATCCGCTTCCCGCCAAATTACAGGTCGTTCGTACCAATCATGCCGAAGATATCTTTGACGGTGACACATTTAACGGTTACACTGTATACAGTGGAAACGGATTGTGCAATTATTTGAAACAGTGTTGATGTTGGTTTTAGAAAACATTCTTTTTTCTGCAGGCAAAGTAACACTTTTCATAGATATTAGTAATGTAGTATAGTTGAAAAAATGTAGTTAGTATATATAAAATGCAAAAAGCGACCGTACAGCTTAATGGCTGTACGACCGCTTTTTCTATTCGGTTCGATTTATTACTCCGTTAAGGCTATCACCGTTAAGTGCAACAGCTCCCATAAAATACACCTTGTCACCCACCAAGGGTGACATTTTTGTGTGCATTGCACACAAAAAACGATTGTATGCGCATTCGCGCCCGGGGCTGCCGCAAGTTTTCAACTTGCAACAGCCCCTTTGATTTTTAGCTATTATCAGATTTCGGAGAATCCTCAGACGCTTCATTGATTGGGCGTCTTTTTCGTTTGCGAACACACTCGGTCAGCAGATACTCTATCTGACCGTTGACTGAGCGGAAATCGTCTTCTGCCCATGCTGCAAGCTCGTTATAAAGCTTTTCGGATAGGCGCAGAGGTATTTGTTTCTTGTCTGCCATAAAGATTAATACAAGCTTCCCGTGTTAACAATCGGCTGAGCGTCGTGATTTCCGCAGAGAACTACAAGCAGATTTGAAACCATAGCAGCTTTTCGCTCGTCATCGAGGGTAATCATATCGTTTTCGTTGAGGCGTTCAAGCGCCATTTCTACCATTCCGACAGCTCCGTCAACTATCATCTTGCGAGCATCTATAATTGCGGAAGCCTGCTGGCGTTGAAGCATGACAGCAGCGATTTCAGGCGCGTATGCGAGGTAAGTGATGCGAGCCTCGAGGATTTCAAGACCTGCGTCGGCAACCTTTGACTGAATTTCCTCGCGGATTCTGAGTGCAACAAGCTCGCTCGAGCCACGAAGACTACCCTCATCAGCTATGCCGTCGCCCGTTGTATCAACGCCGGGGGCGATATCGTAAGGATAGATGCGAACGATATTGCGAAGCGCGCTGTCGCATTGAAGCGAGAGATATTCCTTGTAGTTATCAACATTGAATACAGCCTTAGCTGTGTCGACAACACGCCACATAACTGCGATGCCTATTTCAACGGGATTGCCGAGGCAGTCGTTAACTTTTTGGCGGTTGTTGTTGAGTGTCATGATTTTGAGCGAGATTTTACGATTTTCAAGCTCAATGTTAACTGAGCTGGTTGAGCTCACATTTACAGACGGAATAACGCTGTTATGCGCAACATCTCCGCTTTGGTTAAGCTTGGTTTTTGCCGCGGGATTAACTGCTGTACAGAAAGGATTGACATAGTAAAAGCCCTCCTCCTTGAGTGTGCCGATGTATTTACCGAAAAGCGTGAGGACAAGTGCTTCCTGCGGCTTTAAAACCTTGAGGCCGAGCCACGGTATCCAACCGATAAGCAGCCACAAGCCCGAGATTACAATAAGCACTATAGATAGCGGTAACATAAGAATGCCCGTTTCAGCGCTGATGCATCCGAAGATAAATGCCGCTGTTGCAATGATGTAAAGTAAAACTGTTTTGATGAGAACTGCCATTCCGTTTTTGCGGTTTGTTAAAATGATTTCAGTCATTGATGCTTCCTCCATTCTTTGTGATATCATAATGATATCATAAAACCAACGAGATGTCAATAGAAAAAATAAAACTCTCCGAATTTTCTCGGAGAGTTTTTCATATAAATGTTATTTTACGATATTATTTTACGAGCTTACTCTCAATCGCCTTGAAAACAGCTTCCTTTGAGGCATCATCAAGGATGCAGTAAACTACATAACTGCCGTAAACCTTGACAGTCGCATTTTTAAGCTTTGGAAGCTCCTCGGGCATGTACTGCGGATTCCAGTTGTCGACGCGCTTTGCAATGTAATCCAAAGCAATAGTCTTGACGGCGTCTGCATCGTCGGCTGATGCGGCTTTGAGGATTCCGTATTCGTCAATATTTGCGCCGGTGGATTGAATTTTTACGGTATGCTCTGCAAATTCGGAAACATCGATCTCCATCATTCCGATGATATAATCATCGGGAACCGCTATGAGCGGCACATCAAACGAGAGGGCTGAATCTGCGGCTTCGGCAAGCTCCGAAACTGCGATGCTGTCGGAGTATTCGACACTCGCTCCGCAGGATGTGATACATGCGAGCATTAATGCGGCTAATATAACTGATAAAAGCTTTTTCATTTTTAACCATGGCTTCCGCCGCAGCGAAAGCTTCCTTTCTGCCCTTCTTGGGCGCGGTTTTCATTAAAAGAGAGTTCGAAAATTCGTTTTCAAATTGTCGGTTAATCAACAAATGCGTGAGTTCTCAGATTGTCAAGCTCGATTTTAAACGAGGTGGCGTTCAGGTGCATTCCATCGCCGTTGTGATATTTTTCGGGAAGCCAGCCTTCCTCGTCTGCCAAAGCAGAATAGGTATCGATATACTTGACACCGCATTCATCGGCTATTTCTACTATCCATCGATTTGCTGTGGATATCTTTTCGTTGTTGATTTTTGTGAGAAGCTCATAGGTGCGAGCAACCGGGAATATAGATTGGCAAATGATCTTTGTATCCGGGCTTGTGGCTTGGATGCCTTGGATCATTTTTTTGTATTCGCTCTTGAAATAATCCTCGTTCATGAACGAAACTCCGTTAACTCCGAGAGTTATAACGAGATATTCGGGCTTTTTTGCAGCTACTGCCGCATTGATCGTAATCTCGGCATTGGTTTCGGGGTATACGATAGTCGCAAATGAAACCTGAGTCAAAGTAAGCGTTCCGCTTTTGGGAGTCCAAACCTGCGTGGTGTTCTTTCCGCCATCAAGCATCTCATAGTAGCGAAGTCCGTAGGTTGTTGAATCCCCGAGGAAAACGAGCTTGTCAATGTAATCGCTGCCCGCGTCCTCAGTCGTGCCAAGCACGGTGTTTGGATACTTGGCTAAAAAGTCCGCAAGAGAATCCGAGGTCGTTGTGGGAGGCGGTGCTACGGGAGTAGTATCAACAGGCTTTGGTGGAGCCGATGTGGTATCGGATTGGCTGTCAGATTCACTGCCTGTATCAATATCTGCGCTTGTATCTGTGCTCGGATCAGCAGGATTGGTTGTATCGTCATCGGTGGTAGTATCGGACGGCGTTTGCGAATCTGTGGTTTGCTTATCTGAGGTATCAGTCGCTTTATCGCTGTCAACAGGAGCTTCAATAGATGGGGCAGTATCTTTGTCCGTTCCGTAGTTGTCTTCATGCGCAGCATCAGACGGTGCTATGCTGATTAGTATAATCAGCACCGACAAAACTATAAAAATCGCGAAAGCAACCGCTTTAAACATAAGTCCGTCATTTCCGTATGAATTCATATACTTTTAGAGTCCTCCAAATTTATACATGTCATTTGGCCGTTGCTTAACGGTCGCTAAAGCGTCCGAACTGCGATTCGTACTCGAACTCTTCGGTATGCTTGTTTCTTCGAATGCTGCCGACAATCAAAGCGACGAAAGCAATGATAAGGTAAATTGCCGCAAAGACGATAAGGCGAATGATTATTTGCGCTACATCACGCCATGCTCCGGGAATGATAATGAAAACAAGGCTGAATGCCGCGAGCGAGCCGATAAAGTGAAGCAGAATACGCACAGAGATCGAATACCCGGTTCGGAAAATGAGATTGAGCAATGCCATAATAAGGCACGCGAGAAAAATCAATGAGGTTGAGCCAAGGCTCAAAAACAAGCCAAACGCCCCGCCGTCCTCAGGCGAGAGCTGCTTGAAGCCTGTCGCTATGGCAAGCAATATAAACTCGGTGATTGTAAAATAAAGGCAAGCACTGTAAAGCGTCTGCTTCAAGGTCTTTTTTAAATTCATGACAACATTCCTTAATTTTCTTATTGACTAAACAAATACATATTATATCATATCACGATTTCAGACATTTTTCAACTATACATTATAAATATTTATAAAAGCGTCACCTTTTGATAACATTTAATCCGGAATATCGGGGTCGATTATCTGATTTTTTGCATAAAATTCGTTTGTGGATTTATCAAAGTAGACCTCTGAACGGTATTTGGAGAGAAATTTTGTGTATTCGTACAGGTCAATCCATATTTGATTGGTTCCGTCCTTTTGTGATTTATCAAAGATCAACTGAACCCCGAAATGAAGATGAGGGATATCAATGTTGTTTACATTTTCTTTAGCGGAATAGCCGGTCATGCCGAGATAGCCTATTACCTCGCCGGCGGTGATTTGCTTGCCCTCAAATATGTCATTGTACGGGTGGTCGCGGCGCAAATGAGCATAGTAATAATATCTCTTGCCGTCGAAGCTGCGAATTCCGATGCGCCAGCCTCCGTACTGATTCCAGCCGCAAGCCTCGACATAACCCGATTCCACGGCGATTATGGGCGTTCCGACGCTTCCCATCATATCATGTCCGAGGTGCGGACGTCGATATCCGTATGAGCGTGTAGTGCCGAAATCGTTATAATCGTTGTAATAATATCCCGCGGCGATTGGCGAAAAGACCTTGAGCCCGTAATGCTGTGTGGTTCCCGTTTCGCCGACTGTGGAGTAGCTTCCGACGAAGCCGCCCAGGACGGATTCGTATGCACTTAAAAAATACTTGTAATTCTTGCCTCCCGACAGCTTGCCGGCGATGTCCTCCGCCGATTCGCCTTTTGAAATCCGGTTGGCGAAGGAGCTTATATCCGCGGGCTTGCAGTGCGCAAATTCTCCGCCGTATTTTGTAGCGGCAAGAGCTATCAGCTCAACAAATTTTGCGTGATGTACCGTCGGGGCGGTCAGAGCCTTTTCATAGCTTTCTATATCGCATCTCAATGCCTCGCGCATTATCTCGGCTGTAACATTGAAATCGACCCATTTTATATAGCTTGCGGCTTGTATAGAGTCGGTATGTGAAAAAATTAGGCTCACGGCAATAAAAACAAGCAAAGGGATAATTGCAAGCGAAATCAGAAATATGCGGCGTCTTTTTGACAATTGCATCACCTTCCAAGCAGGGCGTATATTGTGTGCTATTTATATTCCGAAGCGGTAAATTTATTACCCTTTGTGCTCAGGAATTTACATTATGTGATTGACTTTTATGAATATAAATTGTATAATATATTATATATGCTTTCAAATAATGAATAATTATAATTGTTGATGTTAGGAAGGTCACTAAATGGAAGATTTATTAAGAAACCCGAGCTACCGTGCCGCCGCAAGAGAATTTGTTTTCGCGTTGATATTTGCAAAGGAATTTGCACCTGATGCGCCTGCGGATGAGTTTTATATTGGTGAGCTTGAAAATGCCGATGTACAGTTCGGTGAACAGGCGGATTATGTTCATGATACTTTTTTCGGAATAATTGACAATATGGAGTCGATTGATGAAAAAATCTCGGCTGCGGCTGTAGGATGGACGGTATCACGTTTGTCAAAGGTTTCACTTGCTATTATGCGACTTTGCATTTACGAAATGCTTGCGCTCGATGACGTCCCGAAGAGAGTTGCTCTTAACGAGGCGGTTGAGCTTGCTAAGAAGTATGATGATGACAGTGCGCCGTCGTTCATCAACGGCGTGCTCAATACGATCGCGCACACGCTTCCTGACAAGGAATGCGACAAATGAAACGCTTCTATATAGGAATCGATACCTCAAATTATACAACCTCGTGTGCACTTTTTGAAGCGACAGAGCGAGTTTTTTACAGCAATGTGAAAAGACTGCTCACGGTCAGCGCAGGTGAGCGCGGACTGCGCCAGAGCGACGCGGTTTTTGCTCATATAAAAAATCTTCCGTCTGTCAGTGAGGAGGCGCTTGAAAAGCTTAATCCGAGCGAGCTTTGTGCTATCGGAGTGTCAGCAACACCCCGTGATACAGAGGGCTCTTATATGCCGTGCTTCCTTGCAGGCGAAGCCTCGGCGGTGATGCTTTCAAACGCCATTAAAAAGCCGCTTCACAGATTTTCTCATCAAACCGGTCATGTTATGGCGGCGGTATGGTCAAGTGGATCGCCGGATTTACTCAGCCGTGAATTTATCGCGTTTCACGTTTCGGGCGGAACGACGGAGCTGCTTGAGGTAAAGCCAAATGCGGAAGGCGACGGACTTGCGATTGACCTGCTCGGCGGAACAAGCGACCTCAATGCAGGTCAGGCGATCGACCGGATCGGAGTTGCAATGGGGCTTGACTTCCCGTGCGGTCCGAAGCTCGAGGAATTAGCTCTTAAAAACAACGAGCCGATAGAGAAGACGAGAATATCCGTGCACGGATGCGAATGTAATCTGTCGGGACTCGAAAATAAGGCGCAAAGACTTATTTCGGACGGCAGAAGCCGTGAATATATTGCGGCATATGTGCTCGATTTTATCGGACGCACGATTATTGAGCTTACGAAAAATGCACTCACATCGCGCGAGATGCCGATACTCTACGCCGGCGGCGTGATGAGCAATTCGATAATTAAAAAGATGATTGCTGACGAAGGCTTTGACGCGCGTTTTGCCGAACCGCGCTTTTCAAGCGATAATGCGGCAGGCTGTGCGCTTCTATGCGCTGCTGCCGAGGAAGGATGGAAATTTTGGACGAAATAAGCACGCCTGTTCCAAGGGATGACCGCGCAGTTCTGACGGTCGCACAGCTTAATGCTTATGTTAAACAGCTTATAGATTCGGATAACCTGCTTGCGAATGTCTGGATAAAGGGCGAAATTTCCAACTTCACAAATCACTATAAAACGGGACATTTCTATTTTACTCTGAAGGATCCCGACAGCCTTATTCGCGCTGTAATGTTTAAAAGCGCGGCTTCTAAACTGAAATTTCTGCCTGAGAACGGTATGAAGGTGATTGTTCACGGTCGAATATCAGCATTCGTTCGCGACGGGCAGTATCAGATATATATTGACAGCATGGAGCCGGATGGAATCGGAAGCCTTTATATAGCCTTTGAACAGCTGAAGCGGAAGCTTGAAGCTGAGGGCTTATTTGACAAATCTCGAAAGCGCCCGATTCCGAAGATTCCAACGCGCATAGGAATTATTACATCTCCTACCGGAGCGGCTGTACGCGATATGATCAATATTACGAAAAGGCGTTTCCCGCTTGCAAAGCTGACGCTTTTCCCGTCGCTTGTTCAGGGGCCTGATGCTTCTGCACAGCTTATTTCGGGTGTGCGCTTCTTTAATGCGGCGAGAGTGGCTAAATCAAGGTTCGATGTTGATGTGATCATCATCGGCAGAGGCGGCGGTTCGATTGAGGACCTATGGGCATTTAATGACGAAACACTTGCAAGAACAATTGCTTCGAGCGAGATCCCCGTTATCTCAGCGGTCGGTCACGAAACGGATTTTACAATATGTGACTTTGCAGCCGATGTAAGAGCTCCCACACCCTCGGCAGCGGCAGAGCTTGCTGTACCCGACACCTCGGAGCTTTTACGCAAAACACAGAATATTGTCAGTCATATGGAGCTTTCGCTTTCAAAGAGGCTTGGTGAATACCGTGCGGCATTGTCTTCGTTTGCAGGCAGCCGCGCTCTGACATCACCTAACAATTTTATCGATGACAAACGAATGCTTGTTCTTTCGCTCGGCGAAAAGCTTGAGCAGGAGATAAAGCTCAGCTTAACTGCGAAGCGCGGAGCTTTCGCCTCGCTGACCGCGTCGCTTGAAGCACTTAATCCGATGTCGGTAATTTCGCGCGGATATTCAGCGGTGTTTGATGGCTCGGGAAAGCTTGTAAAAAGCGTTAAACAGCTTGAGCTCGGTGACAGATTTACATTCCGGACGGTTGACGGAAGTGCTGTCGGTGAGGTCATTGATATAGCAGAGGATGTGCGCTCGGACGCACGGGAAGGATAGCATACTAACATGAATAATAATCAAACCGAGCTTGCTTTTGAGCAAGCGTTGGCACGACTTGAGGAAATTGTAAAAGCACTCGACAGCGGTGCGGCACCTCTTGATGAATCCCTTGCGCTGTTTGAAGAGGGCGTCAAGCTCGTGAAATTCTGCTCGGGTAAGCTTGATGCGGCGGAGCAGACTGTTAAAATACTCGTTCGCGGAGAGGATGGCAAGGCGGCTGAGCAGGACTTTACACCGCTTGCAGATCCCTCAGAGGGGAAAAAGGCATGATTGATATCAAGGCCATGCTTGATCTGTGTGCCGATAAGACTGAGAGGACGCTTGAAAAATATGTGCCGATTTCCGATGTGAGATATGGCGTTATACACGATGCGATGAGGTACAGCCTGCTTGCGGGCGGCAAACGCCTCAGACCGTTTCTTGTTATGGAATTCGCGCGCCTTGCGGCGATTGAGAGCGGTGCTGAGCTGAGTGCAGCCGAGATGGCGTCACTGCCTTACGCGTGCGCAGTTGAGATGATTCACACATATTCGCTCATTCACGATGACCTTCCCTGCATGGATAACGACGATTTGCGTCGCGGCAAGCCGACAAATCACAAGGTTTACGGCGAAACAAACGCACTTCTTGCAGGAGATGCTCTCCTGACACGTGCGTTTGGGGTAATTGCTTCCAATACCAATGTCGATGCAAATATAAGCTGCAGGGCAGCAGCGCTTCTTTCGGAATGTGCTGGAGCTGACGGCATGATAGGCGGTCAGGTGCTCGATATTATGGCAGAAAATGAGGCTGTTGAGCTTTCTGAGTTAGAGGAGCTTCAAGCACTCAAAACAGGCGAGCTTATACGATGCGCATCCTTGCTCGGATGCTTTGCAGGCGGAGCGTCGGAAAAACTGATATGTGCTTCGCAAAAATATGCGCAGGGAATCGGAAGAGCTTTTCAGATAATTGACGACATTCTTGATGTAGTCGGAAATGAAGAAACACTCGGCAAGCCGATCGGAAGCGACGAAAAGAAGAGCAAAGCAACCTTTGTTACACACATGGGGATTGATAAAGCACGCCAATACGCTGTTTTGCTGACTAATGAGGCAAAAGCTGCGATAGAAGCATTCGATGGCTCCGATGTTTTGTGCGAGCTTGCAGAATTTTTACTTACAAGGGAAAAATAAAATGAAGCTGTTAACCGACTTTTTTTCAAACTATGTGCTTGTGTGCGCGATAATTGGATGGTTTTCCGCACAGTTGATTAAATGTGTTATCCACATAGTAAAAAATCACGAAATTAATTTTTCGGTAATCATGGCCTCAGGCGGAATGCCGAGCTCGCACTCCTCGACTGTTTGTGCACTTTTTATCTCTGTAGCACGGCTAAAGGGAGTGGATTCACTCGAATTTGCACTCGCATTTGTGCTCGCGTTTATAGTAATGTACGATGCGGCAGGAGTCAGACGTGCGGCAGGTGAGCAGGCTAAGGTCCTTAACCGTATCGCTCAAGACATCCAAAAGGGTGAAACACGTTACATTGAAAAGGACCTGAAGGAGCTTATCGGTCACACTCCGCTTCAGGTGTTTATGGGAGCATTGCTTGGAATCATAATCCCGTTTATCGTGCCGATATTCTGAAATGAGAATTGATAAATATCTGTTTGATAAAGGCTTTGCGCGCAGTCGTGAGGCTGCACGCAAAATGATCGAGGAAGGAATCGTATATGCAGAGGGCAAGGCTGTCACAAAGCCTTCGCTTGATGTAGGGGAAAACTGTAAAATAGAAATAATCGGCGAGAGTCTTCGATATGTCAGCCGAGGAGGACTGAAGCTTGAATGCGCGCTTGGTGAGTTTTCGATTAATGTTAAAGGGCTCGACTGCGTTGATATCGGAGCTTCAACGGGAGGCTTTACGGATTGCCTTTTGCAGCATGGGGCGGCAAGGGTTCGCGCTGTCGATGTAGGACGCTCACAGCTTGACAAAAAGCTGGCGGAGGACCCACGCGTAACCTCATTTGAGGGCATGAACGCAAGATACATAGACTCCGATGATATAGGCGGAAAATGCGAGCTTGTAGTTTGCGATGTATCATTTATATCTCTCACATTGATAATACCGACTGTAGAAAAGCTTCTTTTGCCAAACGGAAAATTTGTGGCTCTTATCAAGCCTCAGTTCGAGGCAGGGCGTGAGAATATAGGCAAGAAGGGAATTGTCAAGGACAGAAATGTTCATTACGATGTAATAAAACGCGTCCTTGAAGCCGCACAGCTAAATGGTCTTCATTGCTTTGGCTTGTGCGCATCTCCGATAAAAGGCGGTGACGGAAACCGCGAGTATTTAGCCGGCTTTGATCATACGGGCGGCTTTGATCATGAGCTTATTCGAAAAATAGCATTTGATGCTTGACTATATCCAAACGAGGTGTTAGGATAACTTTGAACAGAATCGGAATATGTACCAATTTAGATAAAGATCCCGACCTTGTCGGAACCTGTCGGGTGATTAAAGCAATTAGCGGCAAAGCGGAGGTGCTTGTTGCAAAAGAGCTCCGCGAGAAGCTGATTTGCTGTTCTGATGTTCCGACCGATGGAGTTCGTTTTGCAGACGAGGATCAGCTTTATTCCATGCCGGGGGCGCTCATAGTGCTCGGGGGCGACGGAACGATTTTAAAGGCGGCAAGACGATGCGCGCAGAATGGAGTTCCGATTATCGGAATCAATCTCGGGCGAATCGGATATATGGCGGAATTGGAGCTTGACGAGCTAAGCCTGCTTGAGGGACTGTTTACAAACTCTTTCAATATCGAAAGACGCATGATGATTGAGGCTCAGATAGGCGATGAGCGAATCTTCGCGCTTAATGATGCCGTAATCGGTGCGGAGTCGATATTCCGTATGATTGAGATTGAGCTTTACTGCGACGGAAAGCTTGTCAACCGTTACCGTTCTGATGGACTTATTGCATCAACTCCGACAGGCTCAACCGCATATTCTCTTTCAGCAGGCGGAGCGGTCATTGATCCTCGCATGAATGCGATAATGTTTACGCCGATTTGCTCGCATTCATTAAATGCTTCTTCACTCGTGTTTTCGGCAGAAACTGAGCTTGTTATGAAAAATGTCACAAAGCTCGGCGATAAGCTTTATCTTAGTATTGACGGAAGTGAAATGCGCGAGATAGAATACGGCAGAGAGGTTGCTATCAGGCGTTCGCCGCTGACAGTCAGCTTTATTCGATTGAAGGACGGCAGCTTTTATGATGTGCTTCGTCATAAAATGGCATAAAGAAATTTGATAAAGGAGAAACGCATATGAAATATAATCGACAGGAGCAAATCATCTCCTTGATCAGCGAATATGAGATAGAAACGCAGGAGGAGCTTTCCGAAAAGCTTCGCGAGAGAGGGTATATGGTCACTCAGGCGACGATTTCCCGGGATATTCGCGAAATGAAGCTTATAAAGATAGCCGGCTCGGGCGGAAAATCCCGCTATGCAATGCCAAAGCATATTGAAACAAGGCTGAGTGCAAAGTTTCGGAATCTGCTTATCGAAACGGTTGAAGACTTTGACTCAGCAAACAACATTATTGTCGTGAAAACCTTTGCAGGAATGGCATCGGGCGCGGCGGCGGCAATTGATTCGATGGAGCGAGGAGATGTTGTCGGAAGTGTTGCCGGTGATGATACGGTCATCGTCATAATGAGAAATAACGATTCAGCGGATTTGTTCATTCACGAGCTTAAATCGATAATCAACGAATCTAAAAAATAAAGGCTGGTAATATTTATGCTGACCTCACTTCATATTGAAAATATAGCGGTCATAAAATCTGCCGACATCGAATTTGAACAGGGCTTCACGGTTTTGACCGGTGAAACCGGTGCAGGAAAATCGATGATTATCGACAGCATAAATCTTATATGCGGCGCGAAGCAATCCCGCGAGCTGATAAGAAGCGGAGAGGATACGGCGCAGGTGTCTGCGGTGTTTGAAAATCTTTCGCCGAATATTATCAGCGCGCTGGCAACGCTCGGGATAACTCCCGATGAAGATGGCGTTCTTATGTTTTGGCGAACGATAACATCCTCCGGAAAATCCACAGCACGGGTAAACGGGCGCCTTGTTCCGCTCTCTCTGCAGCGAGAAGCGATGAAGCATTTGATTGTTATACATGGACAGCATGATAACATGGCTCTGCTTCAGCCCGAAAATCATATATCCTATCTCGACGAATACGCTGATCTTAAAGATGAGCTTGATTCATATATCGAAAGCTACGAAAAATACTGTGAGATCAACAAACAAATCGCAGAGCTTTCACGCGATGAGCGAGAAAAAGCTCAGAGGGTAGAATTTTTAAAATTCCAAATAGACGAGATAAAAGCAGCCAAGCTGAAGCCCGATGAAGAGGACAGACTGCTTGAAAAACGCACAAAGCTTCAAAACAGCGAGAAAATTGCTAAGCTTACAAATTCGGTATATACACTTATCTATAGAAACGACAAAGGGACGGCGGCGCTTGACAAAATCAATCGCGCTGTAAAATCGCTCGATGCACTCTCGGCAGTTATGCCGGATGCGGAGCAAATGGCAAGACGGCTTGATGCGATTACATACGAGCTTGAAGATATTGCTCTTTCTGTAGAAGCGTTGTCCGAGGATACGGACGATGATCCGTCAAGAGCGCTTGACAGAATCGAATCGAGGCTTGACGAGATTGCAAAGCTTGAGCGCAAATACGGAGATACGATTGAAGATGTTTTAGCATATCTTAGCAGAGCCGAAAATCAGCTTGAATCGATAGAAATGTCCGAGGAAAAGCTAAATATGCTGACTCTGGAGCGCGAGGAGCTCGTAGGGTTAATGAATGCGCAGGCAAATAGGCTGCATGAAAGGCGATGCGAAGCCGCATTGATGCTTGAGGAGCGAATAGTTGGAGAGCTTGCGTATCTCGATATGGGCGGAGTTGCATTCAGCGTCAGCGTAAAAAACCGCTCAGAGGCTGACGGCGGTGTTTCATATTCCCGCAGCGGAACGGATGATGTGGAATTTCTTATTTCAACGAATAAGGGTGAGCCGCTAAAGCCGCTTGCAAAAATTGCATCGGGCGGTGAGCTTTCAAGAATAATGCTTGCAATAAAGAGCGTTCTTGCCGAAAAGGATGCACCTGAAACTCTTATATTCGATGAGATAGATACGGGCGTTTCGGGTAAAACCTCGCAGAAAATCGGAATTAAGCTGTCTATGCTTGCAAGTGGCGGCTCAGGCACTTCACAGATTTTGTGCGTGACCCATTCGGCGCAAATCGCTGCGAGAGCCCAAAATCATTACAAGATTTCAAAAAGCGAGTCGGACGGACGTGTTTCAACCTCTGTATCTCCGCTTGACATGGATGGCAGAATTCATGAGGTCGCAAGAATAATGGGTGGAATCAATATCACCGAGCGCCTTCTTGAAACGGCGCGCGAGATGATAGAAGAAAAAATATAGAAATTTCTTAAAATAAGGATGGTAAATAGAATGCAATTATACGAAGAACTTAAAGCGCGCGGACTTATCGCTCAGGTTACTGACGAGGAACATATCCGAGAGATGATCAATAACGGTAAAGCTACCTTCTATATCGGCTTTGACTGTACAGCAGATTCCCTGACAGCGGGTCATTTTATGGCGTTAACGCTTATGAAGCGTTTGCAGCTTGCAGGCAACAGACCTATTGCTCTCATCGGCGGCGGTACAACAATGATCGGCGACCCGTCAGGCAGAACTGATATGCGCAAAATGCTCACAAAAGAGGATATTGACCACAACGCCGAATGCTTCAAGCGCCAGATGGAGAGATTTATCGACTTTGGTGAAGGAAAAGCTATGATGGTTAACAATGCCGACTGGCTTCTGAATCTCAACTATGTTGAGCTTCTGCGTGAGGTTGGAGCATGCTTCTCGGTCAACAATATGCTTCGTGCTGAATGCTATAAGCAGAGAATGGAAAAGGGACTTTCCTTCCTTGAATTCAACTACATGATCATGCAGTCGTACGATTTCTACTACATGTTCAAGAAATACGGCTGTAATATGGAGTTCGGCGGAGATGACCAATGGTCGAATATGCTCGGCGGAACTGAGCTTATCAGAAAGAAGCTCGGCAAGGATGCATATGCAATGACCATCACGCTTCTTACCGATAGCAGCGGCAAAAAGATGGGAAAAACCGCAGGAAACGCGGTTTGGCTTGATCCTAACAAGACATCGCCGTTCGATTTCTTCCAGTATTGGAGAAACGTAGGGGATGCCGATGTATTAAAGTGCATCCGCATGCTCACATTCCTGCCTCTCGAGCAGATTGATGAGATCAGCAAGTGGGAGGGCGCAGAGCTTAACAAAGCAAAAGAGATTCTCGCCTACGAGCTTACAAATATGGTTCATGGCAAGGAAGAAGCCGACAAGGCTCTTGAGGCTGCAAAGGCGCTGTTCGTTGCAGGCGGCGTGAGCGATGAAATGCCCACAACCGAGCTTGAGGCGAATGATATTGCGAGCGGCTCAATCGGAGTTGCCGATATTTTGGTGCTCGGAGGACTTGCTCCCTCAAAAGCAGAGGCTAAGCGACTTATAAAGCAGGGCGGCGTCATGGTAGACGATGTTAAGATAGACAGATTTGATGCAGTAATCGATGCCGAAGCCCTCAAAGCAGGCGTAGTCGTTAAAAAGGGCAAGAAGGTATTCCATAAGTTTATTGTAAAATAATTTGTAATAGCCGATAAGTCAATCGGCATACAATGAAACACCGATATTTAGTTATACAAGGAGAATTTTTGCATGATTTATTCCCGAGCGGCGCAGATGCTTGCCAAGTGCGGCATTGATACATTTGAAAATGCAACGCTTGCCCCATATACCAGCTTTCATATAGGCGGTACGGCAAGGCTTGTTATCTCACCGAAATCGAGTGAGGAGGCAATAACTGCGCTGAGGCTGCTTCAGGATGCGGGTGCAAGAATACTCGTGCTCGGCAACGGAACGAATGTGCTCATCTCTGATGATGGATTTAGCGGTGCAGTTTTGGTGCTGTCGGGAATGAGGGGCGCCGAATATCGCGATAACAGCATTACAGCTGATGCAGGAGCGTCGATTACTCATATTGCGCTCGAAGCATCAAAGCTTTCGCTGACAGGCATGGAATTTGCTTACGGTATTCCGGGAACTGTTGGCGGAGGTATTTACATGAATGCAGGCGCGTTTGGCAGTGAGCTTTCAAGCATTGTGACTCGGAGCGAATGGTTTGACCTTTCAAGCGGAGAGATTGGTGCTTTTGAGGGAAAGGAACACGAGTTTGCATACAGAAAAAGCGTGTATATGGACTCCGACAAGGTGATATTGTCAGCAACCTTCATGCTTGAAAAGGGCGACCGCGAAGCAATAAAGGCGTGTATGAATGATTACATGGCAAGACGGCGCGAAAACCAACCGCTTGAATATCCGAGCGCAGGCAGTGTTTTTAAGCGAGGAAATGGGTTCATAACCGCAAAGCTTATTGAGGAAGCCGGATTAAAGGGAATGAGTGTCGGCGGTGCGCAGGTTTCCGAAAAGCACGCGGGATTTATAATCAACCGCGGCGGAGCTACGGCCAAGGATGTGCTCTCGCTTATTGACATCATTAAAGCGACAATCAAGGATAAATTCGATAAGACGATAGAGTGTGAAATACGGTATATTGAGAGCTGAATTGCAGCTTAGTAAGATAAAAATTGTTCATGCTCAGAGCTGCTTGGCTCAGATAAAAAATCAGCCATTTGCCGTGCAAATCGGCAAAATCTCCAACAGAAAAGCTCTCGCATGTGCGAGGGAGGGGTGATTAAAGTGGAATTCTTAATTATAACCGGAATGTCCGGTGCAGGAAAATCACAGGCGGCAAATACGCTTGAGGACCTTGGATGGTATTGCATTGATAATATGCCGGCTCAGTTTATTATGACATTCGCGGAGCTGTATAAAGCAGTCCCGGGAAATCTTGGCAAGGTAGCGTTTAATGTGGATATTCGCGGAGAAGTTGAATTCAAAACGCTGTTCACGCAGATTGATGAGCTGAAAAAGCAGAGATTTAACTGCCGGACCATATTCCTTGAATGTGCTGATGAGGAAATAATCAGCAGGTATAAATTCACTCGCCGTACACATCCCTTTGTGGCGTCAAGAGGAATAAGCATGACAGAGGCGCTGAAGCTTGAAAGAGGGCTTCTTGAAACTGCCAAAGCAAATGCAAATTATACCATTGATACGACCAAGCTGACACCCAAGCAGCTGAAGGAAAAAATTCATGGCATAGTTAACGCAAGCAGCGTTGGCGGAATGCTTGTCACCTGCATGTCGTTTGGCTTTAAGCACGGCGCGGCAACTGAAGCAGACCTTGTATTTGATGTGAGGTGCTTCCCGAATCCGTACTATCACGAAAAGCTGAGAGAGCACACCGGACTTGAAGCCCAGGTCAGAGATTATGTGTTCTCGCATGACCAAACATGCACTTTTGTCAATAAGCTTTACGACATGGTGGATTACCTGCTTCCCTTGTATCAGAGCGAGGGAAAGGCTCAGCTTGTTATTGCTATCGGATGTACGGGCGGAAAGCATCGCTCGGTAGCAATTACCGAGGCACTTGCGTCGCATATCGAGCAGAGTAATTACAAAACAGTTACCATCCACAGAGATATTACAAAATAAATCCAAACGGAGAATCTCATGTCATTTGCACAAGAAACAAAAAATAATTTGGTAAACTTGTCGGATGCGATGAAGCATGATTGCTGCCGAAGGGCGGAGCTGTATGGCATTCTCTTTTCATCGGGCGTTTTAACAAGGCAGAAATTCAAGCTTGTTACAACGAGCGAATCTCTTGCCAAAATGACAATAAAGTGGCTTCGCGAACAGCATCAGATTGAGGGTAATTTATACGTTACCGAAAAAAAGACCGGCGATGCTGACGAGCGCAGCAGCAGTAAAATAACCGTTGTTCAAAAGAAGGCACTTGACAGACTGTTTCACTCTCTGCGTTACACAGAGGACGAGCCTTTGTATGAAATAAAAAGAGAAATGTTTCGCTGTCAAAACTGCATGTCGGCCTTTGTTCGAGGGATATTTTTGGTGTCAGGAACCCTGACAGACCCAGATAAGAGCTATCATCTTGAAATGAGCTTCACAACAGAGGCTGTTGCGGACAAGCTTGAGGCTGCTCTGACCGAGCTTGAGCTTGTGCCAAAGCGAATGGTGAGAAAAACCGAGCATGTGCTATATTACAAGGACAGCGAAAGTATTGAGAACTTTTTAGCGTTTGTTGGAGCTACAAACGCCGCATTTACGATAATGAATAAAAAAATCGAGCGCGAAATACGCTCGAGCGCAAATCGGCTCGCCAACGGAGAGATTGCGAATATCGGCAAAACTATTTCGGCGGCAGCAGATCAGATAACGGCAATAAATGAGCTCATCAAAAACGGCGAGATCGAAAGAATGCCGGATGAGCTTAAACAAACAGCTTACATACGGCTTGAGAATTCCGAGGCAACGCTAAGTCAGCTTGCCGCACTCCACGAGCCGCCGATTACAAAATCGGGCGTAAATCACCGACTTAAGAAAATTATGTCGTGGAAGGCATAAAATAATCTTACGACAAAAGGATATCAAAATGTCAGATTTCGTTCACCTTCATCTGCACAGCGAATACAGTCTTCTCGACGGTGCGTGCCGCATTGCCGAGATACCAAAGCGCGCCAAGGAATGTGGACACAATGCCGTTGCGATAACCGACCACGGCGTAATGTACGGAGCAGTAGCCTTTTACAACGCTTGCAAAGCCGAGGGAGTAAAGCCGATAATCGGATGCGAGGTCTATCTTGCACGACGCACTCGATTCGATAAGGACCACGGCGAGGATAATGCAAGCTATCATCTCGTACTGCTCGTTAAAAACGAAATCGGATATAGAAATCTGATTTATATTGTATCCAAAGCCTTTGAGGAAGGCTTTTACAGCAAGCCCCGTGTTGATATGGAGCTTCTTGAGGCTCACAGCGAGGGATTGATCGCTTTATCGGCATGCCTTGCGGGCTTTATATCGCGTGCGCTTTCCGATGGGAACTACGAAGCTGCACGCGAGCATGCTCTGAAAATGAAGTCGATCTTCGGCGAGGATTACTACCTTGAATTGCAGGACCACGGAATTGAGGAGCAGAAAAACGCCAATCGAGGAATCGTTCGGCTGTCGCGAGAGCTTTCTATACCGCTTGTAGCGACAAACGATGCTCATTATCTGCGGAAAAATGATGCAGACAGTCAAGCAATTTTAATGTGCATCCAAACAAACAATGTTATTACGGACGGGCGCCCGATAGGCTTTGAAACGGATGAGTTCTACTATAAAACCACCGACGAGATGCACGAGCTGTTCGGCTATCTCGATGGTGAGGCACTTGGAAGCCCGCTTGAAAATACGGTAAGAATTTCAGAAAAATGCAACTTTGATTTTGATTTTTCAAAGCTGTACCTTCCGGCATTCAAGCCATCTGACGGCTCAAAGTCAACTGACTTTTTACGAAGACTTGCGTATCAGGGCTTTGAAAAAAGGGTCAACTCCAATCGGATTGTTTATACGGACAAGCATCCTGAGAGCGAATACCGAGAGCGTATCGAGTACGAGCTTGATGTAATTATTCGCATGGGATATGCGGATTATTTCCTGATAGTTCAAGATTTTGTGATGTATGCAAAAAACAACGGTATACCTGTAGGTCCGGGACGAGGCTCGGGAGCAGGAAGCCTTGTTGCATTTTTGCTTGGAATAACCGATATTGACCCGCTGAGATTCGAGCTTCTGTTTGAGCGTTTTTTGAATCCCGAGCGAATCAGCATGCCCGATTTCGATATTGATTTTTGCTACAATCGTCGGGATGAGGTGATTGAGTATGTCAGCCGCCGTTATGGGGCAGACCACGTTGCACAAATTGTGACATTCGGTACGATGGCGGCAAGAGCTGTCGTCCGTGATGTCGGACGTGCGCTCGGAATGGGATATTCCGAAACGGATGAGGTTGCAAAAAATATACCGCACGCGCTTGATATGACACTCGAGCTCGCGCTGAAGGAAAGTAAAACGCTTCGCGAGCTTTATGATGCCTCACCGCAGGTCAAGCGGCTGATAGATACAGCTAAAGCACTTGAGGGCATGCCGCGCCATTCTTCGACCCATGCCGCAGGCGTGGTTATAACCGACCGACCCGTGAGCGATTATGTTCCGCTTGCGATGAACGGCAATATACCCGTAACACAGTTCGATATGGATACCGTAGCGAAGCTCGGACTGTTAAAGTTCGATTTCCTTGCGCTCAGGTATCTTACAATAATTTCCGACACGGAAAAGCAGATCCGTGAGCGCGATCCGAGCTTCGATAATGAAGCGCTGCCGCTTGATGACCCAAAGGTGTTTGAGCTGATCTCATCGGGAAATACTGACGGCGTTTTTCAGCTTGAATCAGGCGGAATGCGTCAGATGCTCATGCAGCTTCGACCCGATTCAATTGAGGATATCATTGCCGCTATTTCGCTTTACCGTCCGGGACCGATGGATTCAATTCCGAAATACATCGAAAATCGACGCGATCGCGATAAGATTTCGTATAAAACTGAGCTGATCAAACCAATACTTGATGTGACATACGGATGCATGGTTTACCAAGAGCAGGTTATGCAGGTTTGCCGCACTGTGGCAGGCTATTCGCTCGGACGGGCTGACCTCGTTCGCCGAATGATGGCAAAAAAGAAAGCATCCGAAATGGAAAAGGAACGCGAGGTGTTTGTCGAGGGGGCAGAAAAAAATGGAGTATCGGCAGAGGTCGCAAACGAGCTGTTCGATGAAATGTCAGGCTTTGCCAGCTATGCGTTCAACAAGAGCCATGCGGCGGCATATGCGATAATTTCCTACAGAACTGCTTATCTTAAATGTCACTATCCATGCGAATATCTTGCGGCTTTGATGACATCGGTTATGGGGAACACCTCGAAAACAGCCGAATATGTATCGGAATGCTCAAGATACAAAATACGCGTTCTTCCGCCGGATATCAACGAATCAACCGCCAATTATCATGCGATAATAAACGGTAACGACAGATATATCCGTTTCGGCTTGCTTGCGCTCAAAAATCTGGGCGGTGCATTCATAGACAGAATCGTATCGGAGCGCAAGGGTAACCCGTTTAGCTCGTTCGAGAATTTCGTCGAGCGCATGTACGGTCAGGATATGAACAAGCGTCAGCTTGAAGCGCTTATTAAGAGCGGAGCGTTTGATGGGCTTGGTGTTTATCGCAGTAAACTGCTTGCTGCATATGAAAATATCGTTGACCATTTTCAAGAGCGAAGCCGAAGCAATCTCGCAGGTCAGCTTGACTTGTTTTCGATGCTTTCGCCTGAGGATGATAAGCCGAAAACCTTCGATTACCCCAATATACCTGAGCTCTCGTTCCGCGAGAAGCTAAGGCTCGAAAAGGATTGCTCTGGAATCTATTTCTCCGGCCACATTTTAGAGGACTATTCTCTGAATATAGAAGATATTCAGTGCAGCAGTATAGGTGAAATAATCTCGTCGTTTGCCGAAGAAGCACAAGCGGCTTCGAGCTTCAGGGACAAGCAGACGGTCACAGTCTGCGCCATGATAACCCGTATTCAAATGAAAATGACCAAGAATGGCGAGCAAATGGCGTTCTTAACTGTCGAGGACCGTTTCGGTGAAATGGAGGTAATTGTTTTCCCGAAAATCCTCGAGGAGCTAAAGTCAAAGCTTTACTTTGAAGCAGTTCTTTCAATTACAGGCCAGCTTTCGATACGCGACGACGAGGAGCCAAAGCTTCTTTGCCGTGATGCGTTGCTGCTTGTTGACAACGCTCACTATACTAAGAAAGCACCCGAAGAGCCGCCTCAGAGCATTCAGTCATCAAAGCCGACGGTGGTTAATGATGGCGGAGTTTACAAGGTAAGAGGCGGAATGGCTCCGGCTATTCCGGGCATGTATACCCCGAATGTAACGGCACCGATCAGGAATGATCGAGTCAGCAAGGTTTATTTGCGTGTGGAGCACGCCGATGAGTCTGATGCTAAATTTAAAAAAGCGGAAAACCTCGTTCAGATATTCTGTGACGGCTTTGCCGAGGTGATATTCTTCGACAAAGGTTTGTCCGAATACAGACGGCAAACGGGTATAAAGCTCTCTGCGACGCCATTTGTAATAAATGAGCTCAGAGCAATACTCGGAGATGAAAATGTTGTTGTAAAATAGAATTTTTCGAAAAGGAACCTTCGATTGCGGAGGCAAGGTGATTAAAATGTTTGCGAAAAACAAAAAGGATCGAAGCTACGGTGTGATTTCTGTTATTTCAAAAATCGGTGCACCCATACTCGGCGCAGTTTATTATATCAGCATTGTGTGCGTGCTTTTATGCGCTGTAATTGCTCTTATCATGCTGCTTGTTAATACCTCTGTCGATGATATGCTGCTGCCTCCGTTTATGTCCGTTCACGGAAATGAATACTATTCCATCGCTATCGGAAACGGAATTCGCATTAATGCCGCGTACGATACGGTGTCGCTTGGAGATATCAAGACGGTTATTTACGCTCAGCTTCTGCTGTCTGCGGCATTTTTCTGCATGCTTGCACCGATTGCCCGTTTTTTATCGCGATTGATGAAAAATATCAAGGACGGCGCTGAGCTGAATCCCCAGAATGCGAATTATATGAGATATACCGGTTTATCGGTTATGATAGGACACATTTTTGTCGAGCTCGCAGGAGAGTATTACAACTTTTTGCTTGTGAAAACCTTTGTTACGGACAAGGATGCAATTCATTTGTCGTTAGGTTTTGATTTTTACGGAATACTGATCGGAGTACTTATATTGTTCTTTGCCAATGTTTATGGACGCGTCTGTGTCAAAAACACTTCCGAAGAGGGCACAAATGTCACTAAAGAGCTGACTGAACTGTAAAAACTTCGCATTCTAAGAATAAGTAAAACATATTCGACGAAAAATTCATAAAAAGTTTAATATACTATGCTATAATATTAAGAACTTTTCGAGTGATATTTCGTCTAATAGCATACCTTAAAAAGAAAGGGAAATCTGAAATTGAACAGAATCTCCGGAAAGCCTCAGTCGCCAAAAGTAAATTGGGCGGAAGAGGTACGTAAAGCCTTAAAAATCGTAGGACGTGTTTTAGGACGCGCTTTGTCGTATGTTCTGAATGCGTTGCTTACTGTTGTGCTGATTTGCTTTATTACGGGAATAATTGTAGGAACCGCTTTTGCGGTTTATGTAAAGGAAAATATCGATCCCAATGTTGATATGGACCTTTTCTATGTAAATACGAATCAGACAAGTAAGGTCTACTACATGGACTATACCGACCGCCAAAACAGAATCGGCGAAATGGTAGAAATCAAGGACGAGCAGCTCTTCGGCTCGGAAAACAGCGTTTGGGTGCCCTATACGCAGATTCCCGAAAACCTGGTCGATGCGTTTGTAGCAGTTGAGGACAGACGCTTCTGGGGGCATAACGGTGTTGACTGGATAAGAACCTGCGGCGCGGTTATAAACTACTTTATCCCATTTAATAAATCTCAGGGCGGCGGCTCGTCGATTACTCAGCAGACAATTAAGAATATTTACGATGATAAGGATTATACCCCTCAACGTAAAGTGCAAGAGATACTGCGTGCGCTTAATCTTGAGAAAAAGCTTGATAAAACGCAGATACTTGAGCTATATTTAAACAATATCTACCTTTCTCAGAACTGCGTTGGCGTTCAGGCGGCGGCATATACCTATTTTAACAAGGACGTCAGCGAGCTGACGCTTATTGAGTGTGCGGCAATTGCCGCTATTACAAATTCCCCGACGAGATACGACCCTGTTCAAAACCCCGTAAAGCAGGCAGAGCGCCGCGAAGAAATTCTATTCAAGATGTTTGATCAGGGCTATATCACAAAGCAGGAATATGACGGAGCCAGCGGCAAAGAGTTGAAGCTCGATTATCAGGGCCGCGCATCGGATGTATCAGTTTCAACAAAATCGTGGTATACCGACCAGGTTATGAAGGAGGTCGCTCACGCGCTTGTTGAGCAAAAGGGCTACACGCTCGAAATGGCGTATAACCTCATTTATACGGGCGGTTTACAGATTATAACCCTGCAGGACCCCTTTGTTCAGGCTACGCTTGACCAGGTTTATACTAACGATTCGAACTTCCCTCGTACGAGAAATGCCGTACAGCCGCAGTCCTCCGCGGTTATTATAGACCCTGCTACCGGAGATGTTCTCGGCATTGCCGGAAGACGCGGTGAGAAGCAGGCAAATCTTCTTTACAATCTTGCAACCGACGCAACGCGCTCACCCGGTTCTTCAATAAAACCGTTGTCGGTTTACGCTCCCGCGCTTGAGTACGGACTAATAACCTACGGAAGCGTTTACGATGATGTTCCCGTTATGTTCAACTACGCCGAGGACGACGTTGAAAAGGAAAATGCAAGTGCATGGCCGAAGAATCTTCCCGAAAGATACAACGGACTTACGACTGTAAATGACGCGGTCACACGCTCGGTCAACACAGTCGCGGTCAGAATTCTCCAAGAGCTTACGACTGACCGCTCATTCGATTTTGTAAAAAACAAGCTTCAAATGAATAGCTTTATTGAATACGCCACATTGACGGGCGGAATCGGAATCACCGATAAAGACCTCTCGCCGTTAGCGCTCGGCGGAATGAACTATGGTGTGACGAATCTCGAAATCACAGCCGCATATCAGATTTTCGCAAACGGCGGCGTATACAATAAGCCGCGCACATGGCTCAGAGTCCTCGACTCCGAGGGAAACGTGGTGCTTGAAAACAAAGCGGAAAGCTATATCGTTATAAGTGAGCAGACTGCCTCAATTATGACAAAGATGCTTGAAAATGTAGTAAACATCGGAACGGCTACCTCTGTTACTCTGAAAAAGGATGTTGATGTTGCAGGAAAAACGGGTACGACCTCAAGCGACGTTGACCGCTGGTTTGTCGGATACACACCGCATTATGTAGGTGGTATCTGGTTCGGATATGAACAGCCTCAGACGCTCGGTACGCTCTCGTGGAACCCGTCAACCGTTGCGTGGGATATAATCATGACAGAGCTTCACAAGCCAATCATAGCCGATGGCAAATTGAAGAGCTTTGAAACGGCTAACGGAATCGTAACAGCAACCTATTGCAAGGATTCCGGAATGCTGATGAGTCAGGCATGCTATCTTGATCCACGCGGAAATCGCGCAGAAACGGGATATTTCACGGCGGCATCCGTTCCGACTGAATACTGCGACTGCCATGTGCTTGTCGATATCGATAAAACAACGGGCGGAATTGCTCATGAGGGCTGTCCGTCAGATAATCTAAAGCAGATAGGTCTTATAAAGGCTGACAGAATCTTCCCGACAAGCGTCAAGGTAACGGATGCGCAGTACACATACCGCGAGGTGCCGGATGGAACCTCAATGCCCACGGAAAACGATGTGCCCTTCTATATCGGACTGTATGCCGAGGGCGAAACTCCCGGTTATTCCGATACCGGAGGAAAACGTTATGTGAACAGCTATTGCCACGAGCATATTATAGAGGACCCCGAGCCGATTCCGGATGAACCGACGGATGATACTACAGACGATACCACAGATGAAGATCCGTCGATAACCGATCCGAGTGAAGGTATTCCGAGTGACCCTGAAAATGGGTTCGAGGACGAATGAAAATCGAAATCACCTCATACATTTTGTGTGAGGTGATTTTTATGTTAAAACTGAAATTTGACGCAAAAAGATTAGTGAGCACGATACGCTCAGAACTGTGCAGGATCGATATCAGATGCGTTATCGCAGGAGCGGTGATAATATTGCTGTGCGGAGCGCTTAGCGCGATCGCGGGAGGCTCTACCTCGCTGTATTCCGAGCTTGAGCTTCCTAAGTGGGCGCCTTCGCCGTTTGTATTTCCGATCGTATGGACGATTCTGTATGCACTGATTGGCGGCTCGGCAGGTGCGATCGCGTGTTCGAAGGACAGGGCATTGGAGTCCGAAAAATACAAGGGACTGCTGCTCTTTGTCATTATGATGGTATTCAATTTCATCTGGTCGCCGCTATTCTTTGGTGCTCAGGCATTTTTTGCCGCATTTTGGGCGATACTGATGATGATTATTTTAACATTTTTGATTATCTGCTTTTTCGGACGGATTTACAAACTGACTGCAGTAATAATGACGATTTATCTGATTTGGCTTGCATTTGCAGCATATCTTAATTTGGCGGTTATCATTCTTAACTGACTGACGCTTATAACAAGAGGAAGAAACCGGTTGTGCAAAAGAAAAAAGTCATACATTATTCACAAAATAAGGGCTAAAATTATCCTCTTTTTCTATTGACAAATTATATTTTTAATAGTATAATATACGCATAAGCACAAAAACAAATGTGCCGATGCAACAAGATAGAATGCTCGAGCACCGTTGCTTATAGAAATTCATGGAGGAATTTACAATGAAATTTTATCGCATTTTATCTCTTGCAATTGTAGGAATCATGCTTGCGCTTTGCGTTGCATCCTGCGGTGCCGCTACTCCCGAAATCAATGTTACTGTCAAGATTGTTGCTGACGATGACACTGTACTTGATGTAACTCTCCCGATTAAGGATAAGGAACCTACTGTTCTCAAGGCATTTATTGAAGCTTGCATCATCAACGAGATTGAGTATACTCTCACTGAGGATCAGATGGGCGTTCTTGATATCGAAGAATATAAGGACCTTGGTGCTGACAAGTCAGAAGACGGACTCGTTCACTATTGGATGTACCTCTTAAATGGTGCTGAGCCTAAGGAAGGCAGAGCAGGCAACAATGTTATTGCAGACGGCGATGTAATCACATTTACTTATGCTACATTGGATCCTGAGGAAATTAAATAATATAGAGTTATTAATTTTAAAGCCTATTCCCGTTATGGGAATAGGCTTTGTGTTTTGTTGAATAAAACGCAAAATTTCAAGGCAGATTGAATTATTCATATCTTTGTGGTATAATTAGGTGAAAGATATTTGTAATCAGTTCGATAAACTGTAATTTATGGAATAGAATAAATGTCAGGAGAAAATGGGTGTAAGAAATGGAAGCAAGAGAATTGTTAGATGCATTAAGTGTTGCTGAGAGATTAAAAGACACAACACGGCACTGTTATACTAAAAAAGGTAGACATGAAAGTGTCGCTGAACATAGTTGGATGATGACCTTAATGGCTTTTTTTATGAAAGACGAATTCCCTGAAATAGATATGAATAAAGTTATTCAAATGTGCATTATCCATGATTTGGGAGAGTGTTTTACAGGAGATATTCCAACATTTGAAAAGACAAAAGCCAATGAAAAAACCGAAGAAAATCTTTTATATAGTTGGGTAAGAACTTTACCTGAAAATTATGCTAATGAAATGATTGCATTGTATGAGGAAATGGCTGAAGGAAAAACAATAGAAGCTAAAATATATAAAGCGATTGATGGGTTAGAAGCTGTAATTCAACATAATATTTCAGATTTATCAACTTGGATTCCAAGAGAATACGAGTTAAACAAAACATATGCAGATGATAAGGTGGCCTTTTCAGAATATCTTAAAGGATTAAGAGAGGAAATTCGTAACGACACCTTGAAAAAAATAGGAGAATAACAAATCCCAATATGTCGAACAAATAAGAGCGGAGGAAAATCCTCCGCTCTTGTTATAAAGTTTGGAGCTGGTAGAGGGATTTGAACCCTCGGCCTATTGATTACGAATCAATTGCGCTACCACTGCGCCATACCAGCAAATTAAATATATATCCATATTGCTTTTCAAGCCAAAGCATGGTATAATATAAACAACAACAATATTATACCCGATTGCGGCATGTTTGTCAAGATGTTGCCGTGAATATTATCAGATTTTTGGAGCGAAAATGAAGCTGACAGATTTAAAAACAATCCGTGAAATTATGTCAAGACATGGTATATCCTTTCAGAAAAAGTTCGGACAGAACTTTCTGATTAACCCTCAGGTGCCCATTCGTATCGCCGAGGGCGCAACGGAGATTGGAGAGGGAATCCTTGAAATTGGTCCCGGAATCGGCACGCTGACACGGGAGCTTTCTGCCCGTGCGAAAAAGGTGGTTGCTCTTGAAATTGACAGCGGACTGATCCCCGTATTGCAGGAAACTCTCGAGGATTGCGATAATGTTACAGTTATTAATCAGGATGTAATGAAGACTGACCTTGGCGAGCTTATTGAACGTGAGTTTACCTCGCAGGGGATTCGTGTTTCCGTCGCGGCAAATCTGCCGTATTATATAACAACTCCGATTCTAATGAAGCTCGTGGAGTCGAAGCTTCCGCTCGACGCTATTACGGTTATGATTCAGAAAGAGGTCGCGGCACGGCTTTGCGCGCCTGCAGGAGATTCTGAATACGGTGCGATTACAGCTGTCATGTCATATTACGGAAAGGTTGAGCGGCTTTTCAATGTTCCGGCAGGCTGCTTCTTACCTGCGCCTAAGGTTGATTCAACCGTCGTTCGCATAACTCTGTATAATAAGCCGCCCGTTGGTATTAAAAGCGAGGAGATGCTCTTTCGTGTGATACGAGGCGCGTTTGCACAACGCAGAAAAACGCTTGCCAATTCGCTCTCAACCGAGTTTTCCGATTTAGGGCGTGATGGAATTTCATCTGCAATCTGCGAGGCGGGGCTTGAGCCGACAGTCAGAGGCGAAAGACTTAACCTTGAGGATTTCGCAAGACTTTCGGATGTTATCTATAACATTAGAGGAAATATTAACAATGTGTAAAAAGAGCCCGTATATACTTGAAAAAGGAAATAATATAATGTATAATTACAATGGCGGAGAAATCGTAAACCGCTGAAATTGTCATAATTTTTATTTTATAGATTGGAGAACCTACTATGGCACTTACCACAAATAAGTTTGTCCTTAATTGGATTGACGAAATGGCAGCTATGACCAAACCTGACAAGATCGTTTGGATCGACGGCAGCCAGGAGCAAATCGACGCTCTTCGCGATGAGGCTTGCTCAACCGGCGAAATCATTAAGCTTAACCAAGAGCTTCTTCCTGATTGCTATCTTCACAGAACAGCTGTTAACGACGTTGCTCGTGTAGAAGGCAGAACCTTTATCTGCACCTCTAAGAAGGAAGATGCTGGTAACATTAACAACTGGATGGATCCCAAGGAATGCTACGCAAAGCTCACAAAGCTTTACACAGGCTCCATGCAGGGCAGAACCATGTACGTTATTCCGTACTCCATGTCTGCTGTAGGCTCTCCGTTCGCTAAGTACGGTATTGAGCTTACCGACTCTATCTATGTTGTACTTAACATGGTTATTATGACCCGTGTCGGCAAGGCTGTTCTTGAAGCTCTCGGCGACGATGCAGGCTTTATCAAGGGTCTTCACGCTAAGGCTCAGCTCGACGAAGAAAACCGTTATATCGTTCACTTCCCTGAGGACAACACTATCTGGTCTGTTAACTCCGGTTACGGTGGAAACGTTCTTCTCGGTAAGAAGTGCTTCGCGCTCCGTATCGCTTCCTATCTCGGCAGAAAAGAAGGCTGGATGGCTGAGCACATGCTCATCCTCGGCATCGAAGGTCCCGACGGTGAAGTTAAGTACGTTACAGGCGCATTCCCGTCCGCTTGCGGTAAGACAAACCTTGCAATGCTTATTCCTCCGGCAATTTACAAGTCCAAGGGCTACAAGGCATGGTGTGTAGGCGACGATATCGCATGGCTCCGTGTTGGCGATGACGGCAGACTTTGGGCTGTTAACCCCGAGAACGGCTTCTTTGGCGTTGCTCCGGGTACAAACGACAAGTCTAACCCCAACGCTCTTGCAACAACTATGAAGAACACCATCTTCACAAACGTTGTTCACAACCTCGACAACAATACTGTTTGGTGGGAAGGCCTCGACAAGAATCCTCCTACAAACGCTATCGACTGGAAGGGCAACAAGTGGGATTGCACCAAGTATGACAAGAACGACAAGTCTACATGCGGCGCACATCCGAACTCTCGTTTCACCGCTTCTGCGGCTAACTGCCCTTGCCTCTCATCCGAGTTTGACAATCCTGCAGGTGTTCCGATTTCTGCTATCATCTTTGGCGGCAGACGTGCAAAGACTGCTCCGCTCGTATATCAGGCAAGAAACTGGCAGCACGGTGTATTCGTAGGCTCTATCATGGCATCCGAGACTACCGCAGCGGCTACCGGTGCAGTCGGGGTTGTAAGACGCGATCCGATGGCAATGCGTCCTTTCACCGGCTACGATATGGGTGATTACTTCGGACATTGGCTCGCAATGGGCAAGAAGATTTCCAATCCTCCTATGATCTTCAACGTAAACTGGTTCCGCACCGACGATGAAGGACACTTCATCTGGCCCGGATTCGGTGACAACATGCGTGTTGTTATGTGGATCCTCGCTCGCTGCGCAGGCGCAGTTGATGCTGTTGAAACTCCTATCGGATTTGTTCCTAAGGCTGAGGATATTGATATTACAGACCTCGACATCAATGTTGATACAGTTCGTGAGCTTCTCAATGTTGACGTTGACCTCTGGAAAGAGGAAGTTGCCGGAATCGATGAGTTCTACAAGCAGATTGGCGACCGCGTTCCTCAGGAGCTCTACGATGAACTCGCAGCTCTCAAGGCACGCCTTGGCTAATTAAAACGACACCCCGAATTTTCTCTGTCCGTTATACGGATGGCAAAAAAGCTTCAGGGCGAAGCATCTAAAATCATCTGACAGGCTGACATCGCCCACAAGGCGATGTCAGTTTTGCTTTTATCTTTATTTGACCCAACTACGATATGTTTCATCCAACTACGCTCGGAAAGGGGATATACTCATGAAAAAGTGCAAAAAGTGCGGCGCGCTCCAAAGTGATGACAAAAGCGTTTGCATTGACTGTGGTGCGCATCTTGGCAGAGCTATGACGCCATTGGAAGAAGAGGCGGCTGAGGCGGCGCTTGATGATAAGCTTGATAATATGGCAGAACGTGCCGAGGACTTCTATGTTCCGCTTCGCGACAAGATCATGGGAGCGCTGTGTATAGTCGGCATCATAGCCGCAATCGTGCTCATCGTTCTTGTTGGCAGAGCAAACGACGATATCCGCCAAGCAATCCCCGACAATGTCATTGTCAATACATCAAACGGTTTCACCGAGATTCTCTCCGACGGCGAGGGTAACTACGATTACCCCCATGCGCGAGTGGATGAGCTTAGCCGCGCGACTCTGAGCGCAGTGATCGGAATCATATGCCTTGTCGCAGCATTTCCGATGCTGATCATCCCAAAATTCATGTGGCTTCTTGATACGCTGAAATACCGCATATTTTACGGGTGGGATACTACGCCATCGTATTTTGCAATTGTTATCCGAAAAGTGGTAACGTACATCCTTTTTGGCGTTGGAGTCATCGCTGTAATTGGCGGTTGGTATATGTATTTATAAAAGTCTTGACACAAAAATAAAGGCTCCCCGTTTTATCGGGGAGCTTTCTGTTATCTGAAATCAAATCTCTCGCCGGTAACCTCGGCTGAGATCTTGCCTGCGAACATTTCGTTTAGCCTTGACTCAAATTCAGCGAATCTTGCTGCCTTAATTGCAAGCTTTAGCGAAATATTCGAGCCGAAATTGCTGTCATCGACCACGATTCCAAAGCGCGGAAGCTCGTAGTTGATCTTTTGATATGCTCCATAGTCGCACTCAAGGCGAAATTCAGTGTAGCTCTCGTAGGTTACAATGTGTGCCGCGTCAAGAGCAACCTTTGCACCGTTTGCATAGGCGCGTACAAGACCGCCCGTACCGAGCAGTATACCGCCGAAGTAGCGCGTGACTACAACACAGCAGTCATCAGCGCCGCTTTTTTTTATTACATCAAGTATCGGCACGCCTGCTGTACCTTGCGGCTCACCGTCGTCGCTGTAGCGTGCGATGCCGCCGCCGTTCAGCTGATAGGCGTAGCAGTTGTGAGTAGCATCAGCGTGCTTTTTGCGAATCTTGTTTATGAACGCGATCGCCTCATCCTCAGTCTTTGTCGGACAAGCATAGCCGATGAAGACCGACTTCTTTTCGACGAATTCCGCAAAGGCTTCACGCTCGAGCGTCGTATACGTCTTAGGCTGCTCGACTATTGTTTCTTCAATATTCTTCGTCTTCTTCGCCATCATTCTCACCATCTTTTTTGACACGGTATTTGTCATATTGTCCGCGTGTCTTGGCATCAACGGTTGCGCGCACTGTGACCGCTTCACTTCCGTAATCGATATCAATTATCTCAGCTGAGGAATAAAGACGGTTTACAATACCGGCCTGCGCATTCGGAATAATAAATATTTCTTCGGTTTTGCCGCTTTGAACCATGATTTCAAGCTTTTCTACCATGCTGTCAATTCCCTCGCCGGTTAAAGCGGATACAGCTACCGAATTCTTTTCGGAATCGAGTGCAAGATGACCGAAGCCGAGCTCTGCAGCGTCGCATTTGTTGAAAACATATAGTGTCTGCTTTCCGGAAGCTCCGAGCTCAGAGAGAAGATTCTCGGTAACGGAGAGCTGTGACATTGCCTCGGGGTCGGATGCGTCGATAATAATAAGAATAATATCTGCAAATACAGCTTCGTCGAGTGTAGATTTAAACGCTTTTATCAGATGGTGCGGTAGATTGCGTATAAAGCCGACCGTGTCTGTCAGCAGAATATCAATACCGCAGGGAAGAGTGAACTTTCTTGTAGTGGGGTCGAGAGTCGCAAACAGCTTGTCCTCAGCAAGTATTCCTGCATCGGTCAGGCGGTTGAGCAACGTTGACTTTCCGGCATTCGTGTAGCCGGCGATCGCAACCTTTTTAATGCCCGAACGCTCTCTCGCCTTTCTTTGCGTAAGACGGCCACGATCAAGCTCTTCAAGCTCGGCATTCAGAAATTCTTCGCGGCGCTTCAGGTGTCGGCGATCCGTTTCAAGCTTTGATTCGCCCGGACCACGAGTTCCGATTCCACCGCCAAGCCTTGAAAGCTCGGTGCCTTTTCCGATCAGTCTTGGCGCTGTATACTTGAGCTGAGCTAATTCGACTTGAAGCTTGCCCTCGCGGGAAGTGGCATGGAGCGCGAAGATATCAAGAATAAGCATTGAACGGTCGAGCACGCGGATATCGTCTACATCAATTCCGTTTTCAATATTGCGTATCTGCATCGGAGTAAGCTCGAGGTCGAATATTACAAGCTTTATATCGTTTGCCTTGCAAAGCTCGGAAAGCTCGATAAGCTTTCCGCTTCCGATACATGTCCGGCGATTCGGAGTTTCAAGTGACTGAACCATCTTTGCAAAAACGCTTCCGCCTGCCGTGTCAAGCAATCGTTCAAGCTCTGCGAGCGAAATATCGCATTCGCCGTCTTTCATTTTTGAGGTGTTGACCGCAACGAGGACGGCTCTTTCAAACGTATCCATATATTAACCTTTCATTATAAACTATAAAATGAAGAAGGGCTTGGATAAGCCATAATTATGGCGCTCCAAACCCCATGAATCGACCGAAATAAGAATTATTTCTGGCTCATTTCAAGACGCTTCTTGAACTTGTCTACACGTCCGCCTGCATCAACAAGCTTCTGCTTGCCTGTAAAGAACGGATGGCACTTTGAGCAAATTTCAACTCTCATGTCGCCCTTTGTGGACTTGGTTACAACGGTCTCGCCGCATGCGCATCTGATTGTAACTTCCTTATATTCGGGATGGATTCCTGCTTTCATTTTGTACACCTCTCAATCATTATTTGCATGGATTTTGCCATGCGCTTTGTACCTCTATCTAAAACATAGATACATCTTAGTATAGCATATGTTTTTCAAAAAAGCAATAGTTTTCTAATAAAAAATTGCACAAATAAATATTATTGGTCCGAGTTTACACTGTCGTATGCGTTAATATGGATTCTTGGAATACGCGGAGAAACCGCGCAGATAATCTCATACGGTATTGTTCCGATAAGCGATGCGAGATGATCGGCACGAATTCGTGTATCGGCGCCGATGAGCGTTGCGATGGAATCGACTCGCGCCGAGGGAATATCGGTGACATCGATCATCATTTGGTCCATGCAAACTCTACCGAGAATCGGGGCAAAATGCCCGTCTATCAATACTCCTGCCTTGTTGGATAACAGCCTCGGGTAGCCGTCTGCATAGCCGACGGGAATGGTCGCAACCTTTGTCGTTTTTTCGGTTACAAAGGTATGACCGTAGCTTATTCCAACGCCTGCATCAAGAACCTTTATATTTGTGATCCGTGCTTTCAGCGACATCGCAGGCTTTAATGAAAACAGCTTAGTCGTGTGCTCCGAGGGATGCAAGCCGTAGATCCCAATGCCCTCGCGGACGAGGTCGTATTTATTTGTAAACTCCTTTTCGGTGAGTGCCGCGCTGTTGCACATGCTTTTGATTGCCGGGTCTATTCCTTTTTCTTTAAGCTTGGCAATAAAAGCATCGAAAAGCTTGCCTTGCTTGATAGCCGAGTCCTTGTTTGGTGAATCAGCGCAAGCGTAGTGACTGAAGATTCCGTTGATGATCAAATTCGGCAGAGCAGCGATTCTTGACGCGACATCAACAGCATCACACATTTTGCTCGGATTTGTACATTCAATGCCTATTCTTGACATTCCGGTATCGACAATAAGAAAGCATTTTACACTCTTTCCTGAGGCCGATGCGGCATCGGATAAGGCTTTTGCACTTTCATAATGGAAAATGCTCGGAATAACAGTATCATGCTGAATCAACTCACTATAAAGAGATGGATGAACCTCGCTAAGAAGTAAAATCGGCGAGGTTACACCTGCTTCGATTAAGTCAAGGGCTTCAGTAAAGGTCGCGACGGCAAAATAATCTGCTCCGCAGAAGCGTTCGAGCTCCTTTGCAATACGCTTCGCACCGTGGCCGTAAGCATCTGCCTTAACTACTGCGAGCATATTTGCACCGAATTTGCTTGCGTGATTTTTTGCTGCCGCAAAATTCTCTCGTATGGCGGAAAGATCGATTTCAGCCCATGCGCGAGTCATGCGTGTATCAAGTTTCATAGTAGTAGTTGGAATGACCGAAGCTCAGAGGTGAGCTTCGGTCGCTTGTTCCCTTCATAATAATGAGGTTTATCTTTCGAAAATATCGCTCCATTGCTGCATAGCAAACCAAAGCTGAGATTGCGGAGAATAGTGCATGCCGTCTTTTTCAAAAATGCCGTGTGTTCTCGGAGTGTCGTCGTAGAACGGAGCCGTGCGAAGGTCGAGTATTTTGCAGCTTTCATAGGTGTGCGTGAAATCCTCGAATATTTCAGACATTCTGTCGAGATCCTCCTGCCTGCAAACCTCAGACAACGGACGATAGAGATAAAACGGTATGCTTTTGCCCGTCTTGCCGCTTCCAAGTGCGGTGAAGAAGCCCCAGAAAATATTCTCATAATGAGCCTTGCATTCGCTCATTGCGCTCTCTCCGGTCAGACATTCTGTTTCCCATTGATTCCAATGCAAGCCGATAACTCTCGGACGCTTTCCTGCTTCTATGAGGTTCATAGCTGCAAGCGATAGAATTTCTGTTGTAAAAGGATAGAGCGATATATCACATTCGTATGTTCCGCCCGGCTTCATGACAGGTTCGCGGAATGGATACCACATATTGTATCCGTTCATTTCCTTCTCGCAAACGCCTTGTGCTCCGACCGAAATATGTATAATATAAAGATCGGGGAGATCATTGCCGTTGTCAATGGCATTTTGCCACATTGAAGCAAAATAGTTTGAAAGACAAGCGGTATCGTCTTGAGTTTCTCCGAGATTGAAGCCGCTTGTTTTAAATCCGCTCCATTTGATATCGGAAAGACCGTACGCCTGATTGTCTTCGCGAGATAAACCGTAGACATTTTTGAGGGGCGTACGAATGATATCCTTGTCATCAAGCTTCGTTCCGTGACCGAGCGCGTTCGACTGTCCGAGAACTACTAAAATCGGAGCATCATTTTCCTTGAACGTCATCATAACATTATGCCTTCTTTGAATCGTTCTGGCGTATCTCAACGCGGCGAATCTTTCCGCTTGTTGTCTTGGGAAGCTCGTCAACAAATTCAATTACGCGCGGATATTTGTATGGAGCAGTTGTGACCTTAACATGATTCTGAAGCTCCTTCTTGAGCTCGTCGCCTGCCTTATCCTTCCAAGCGGCTGCAAGGACGATTGTCGCCTTAACTACCTGACCGCGAACAGGGACGGGAACAGCTGTAACAGCACATTCGAGTACAGACGGATGAGTCATGAGTGCGCTTTCTACCTCAAACGGACCTATGCGGTAGCCCGAGCACTTGATTACATCGTCGTTTCTTCCCTCAAACCAGAAGTATCCGTCGGAGTCACGCCATGCCATATCACCGGTGTTGTAGATGCCATTGTGCCATGAATGAGCCATAGCCTCAGCATCATTGTAGTATTCAATAAACAGACCCGTAGGATGCTCTCCGCCGTTCTTTATTACGATAGAACCGACAATTCCGTCCTCGCAGGGGTTGCCGTTTTCGTCAACGATATCGATATCGTAAATCGGTGAAGGCTTGCCCATGGAGCCAACCTTTATAGGATCCCAACCGAAGTTTGCAAGAAGAACGGTGGTTTCTGTCTGACCGAATCCCTCGTAAATGGTAAGCCCTGTAGCTTCCTTGAATCGAGTAACAACCTCGGGATTCAGTGCTTCACCTGCTGTTCCGCAGTGGTGAATGGTTGAGAAATCACAGCTTGACATATCTTCCTTGATTAAGAAACGATATATGGTCGGCGGCGCACAGAATGTGGTGAGCTTCAGGTGATTTATAGCTGCGAGAAGGTTAGCGGGAACAAATTTATCGGTGTCGTATGCAATGTTTACTGCACCGCATATCCATTGACCGTATATTTTACCCCAAGCAAACTTTGCCCAGCCCGAATCGGAAACCGTCAGATGACGTCCTTCGTCTTCCACCTTCTGCCAATAATGAGCGGTCGTTATGTGTCCTATTGGATAAACAAAGTTGTGCGTAATCATTTTCGGCATTCCCGATGTTCCCGATGAGAAATACATGAGCATCGTGTCGAAATTGGATGTAGCACCCTCGCCTTGCGGTCTGCTCCAATCAGAGGAAGCGTTTGCAGTGATAGCGCGCATGTCAAGAAATTCATCGCCATAACGCTCGGCGATGCCATCTCCGACGATGCCGACATGGCGAAGTGTTGTGCACTTGTCGCGGCAATTTCTGATATGACCTATGATATCATCATCCTCAGCTGCGATAATCATACGAACGGTTGCGCTGTCGCAGCGGTAAATAATATCCTTTTCGGTAAGCTGGAAGGTCGCGGGAATTGCAACCGCTCCGACCTTGCACAGTGCAACAAGCGTGAACCAAGCCTCAGGGCGCTGCTTTAAAATCAGCATTACCCGGTCGCCTTTTTTGATTCCGAGTGAAGTGATTACATTTGCAATGCGGTCAGACTGCTCCTTGACATCCGAGAAGGTGAAGTGCTTTTCATCACCTGAGTCGTTGAGCCAAATAAGAGCAGGCTTATCAGGGTCAAGGCGCGCGTATTCATCTACGATGTCGTATCCGAAGTTGAAGTTTTCGGGAATATTGAATTTGTAATTCTTTTTGAAGTCCTCGTAGCTTGAAAACTCTGTGCGAGGAAGAAATTTTGAAATAAAGTTCATTTTTTATTGAATCCTTTTATTTGCGGTTCATATTTTCGTTGATAACAGTAAGAAATTTCGACGGAACACCAATAGCACGCTGGCTGTGAGGTATCGACGGGTTAAAATACATTGAATCTCCAGCGCGAAGAATATACTCCTTGTCGCCGAGATTAAGGGCAATACATCCCTCAAGCACATAGTTAAACTCTTGTCCTGTGTGCGTAACGGGCTTTGGAACTGCATCGGAGGGGTCAAGAGTGACTATCATAGGCTCCATTTCTCTGTTAATATAATTATATGCCAAAGACGTGAATTTGTAGCCTGCAAAGCGTTCAACTTCAAGACCTTTTCCTGCGCGGATAAGTGTATAGTCTACCATGCGCGGCTCATCACCGAGAAGAAGAACAGTCGGGTCAACATGCAATTCCTTAGCGATTAAATACAATTTACCGATAGGAATATCAGATGAGCCGTTTTCATAACTATCATAGACCTCGCGTGACACCCCGATTTTTTCAGCGACGACATCTGCATCTATTTCAAGAATTGTGCGTAATTCGAGTACTCGTGCGGCAATTTGTTGAACCTGAGGTAGCATTTTGAGTTCCTCCTGATTTAATTTTCATTATAATATATAATTATAACATGACTACGAATGTTTGTCAATAAAAAACAGCAAATTCCGCGTGCGTTCCGGTCGCATTCCGCATGCGGTTGAGAAGCCAAAAAGCTAAGGAACTGCCGCATTAATTGAGGTCAGATAACAAAGCGCAAATAAAACTGCTCACCATACTTTTTGAGGTATGATAAGCAGTTTTACGCACAACGATATAGCAGGTATGTAATTCCTGAAATTCAGATTTGCGCAAGTGCATCGGCAATAACGTCGTCAATATGTATCGGGTCGAGTTCAAGCCTGTTGCACAGGTCAACAAAGCTTTGTCCTTTTTCCTTGCAGTAAAACACATTCGGAATCATTCTGACGACAACGCCATTGTCAGTTATATCGATACCGAAAACGGTGTGCAATTGGTTGCTTTCGTCTTCGAATTTGTCTTCTCTCAGTTGGTAGGTCTGCATCTCGGTAAATTCTCCCTTGTTTATCAATTATTAGTACTTATTCCTAACATAAACTATTATATATTATAAAAATGTAAAAAGCAATAGAATTTTCCAAATATGTAAATAAAACCATTCGCCGTTTTTCGACGTTGAAATTGAGTTGACAATTTGAGCAAATTGTGATAGGATACAATTACCGATTCAATTTGAAATAATGATAACGGAGGAGCTTAACGCATGAAAATAACCTATCTCGGTCAAATGTGCTTTTTGATAGAATGCGGAAATATGAAGATTGTAACCGACCCGTATTTGTCAGATTCTATTGACAATCCGTCCGACAAACGAAAATATCCCGTTCCAATGACATTAAGCGATATTATGCCTGATATTATTATAATTTCACATGCTCATGCCGACCATCTCGACAAGGCGTCACTTCTTCCGTTTTATCGCATGCGCAGACGCAGCTTTACGCTGGTGCCAACGCCTATAGCGCCGAAAATTACAGAGCTTGGGGGCGAGGCGGTACCGATGAATGCCCCTGCGCCCGCACAGCTTGGCGAGCCGTTTTTGCTCGGGGAGGTTAAAATCACAGCCATACCGTGCGCACATACGGAGCTTCACCGCGATGAGGAAGGGAGATTCTTTGAACTGTCGTACATTATTGAATGCGGCGGAAAGAGGGCGTTTTTCGGCGGAGATATGAGCATGTACGACGGTCTTCTTGAAGCCTTGTGCCAAATAAAGCCGGATGCGATGATGCTGCCTGTCAACGGAAGAGATTGGTTCCGCACCTCGCGTGGAATAATCGGAAATCTCGACTCAAATGAGGCGGCAATTCTTGCAAGCCGTGTGGGAACAAAGGCGTTTATTCCCGGGCACCACGACCTATACGAAGCTAACGGCTGTCCGAATGAGTGGATTGAGTATTCTGCAAAGCGATTCAGAGCTCCGCTAAAGCTTCTTAGTCCAAGCGAATCGATTGAAATTTAATGAAACACGCCATACCAAACGACTGGTTTTTGCCGTGCTGAAGTATAATGAGAAAAATCAGGGCCTTGCGGAATTAGCTCGCAAGGTCCTGATTTGCTGTGGCTGTTTATTATGTGTTGACAATCATATAAAATAATGCTACAATTGATGTGTAACTAATTGGTAAATAATATAGAGTCGTGTCAATCTAAAATCTGACTGACGGCATTTCTATGTTTCAGAGATAAGTCAATTTGCAATTATAGGAGGTAGCCATGAAAATACAATTTATAGGTGCTGCACACGAGGTAACAGGATCTTGCACGCTGTTGACAGTAGGCGATCATAAATATTTGGTAGACTGTGGAATGGAGCAAGGTGTTGATGTTTTTGAAAATGTGCCTTTGCCGATAATTTCAGCTGATATTGAAGCGGTGTTTTTGACCCATGCGCATATTGACCACTCGGGAATGCTTCCTAAGCTATATAAGGAAGGCTTCAAGGGAAAGGTCTATTCAACGACCGAAACAGCAAATCTTTGCGAGATAATGCTTCGCGACTCTGCACACATTCAGGAATCCGAAGCGCAGTGGCGCTCAAGAAAATCCGAGCGTGCAGGTGAGGGTGCTTTTGAGCCTGTCTATACTATGCAGGACGCCGAAGGTATACTTTCACAGTTCCGTCCGACAAAATACGGCGAGAGGATTACTGTTTCGGAATATGTATCCGTTCGTTTCACAGATATAGGTCATTTGCTCGGCTCGGCATGTATTGAGATTTGGATGCAGGAGAACGGAGAGCAGAGAAAAATTGTATTTTCGGGTGATGTTGGAAACATTAATCAGCCGATTATCAATGACCCACAGTTTGTTGATGAAACGGATTATCTTGTCATTGAATCAACCTACGGAAACCGTTTGCATGAAAAGCCCAAGGATGCAGTTAAGTCGCTTGCGAAATATATTCAGAAGGCTCTTGATAGGGGCGGTAATGTAATTATCCCATCTTTTGCGGTCGGCAGAACTCAGGAAATATTATACGCAATCCGTAATATTAAGTTAAATGGCATGGTGACCGGACATGGCGATTTCCCTGTCTATGTTGACAGCCCGTTGGCTGTCGAAGCAACGGGAATTTTCCTGCAATGCGATACCTCTTGCCTTGACAAGGAAACGCTCGCATTAGTAGAAAAGGGGATCAATCCAATTTGGTTCGATGGACTTTCGCTGTCAGTCAGCGCAGACGATTCCAAGGCGATCAACACAGATAAAACTCCCAAGGTTATCATTTCGTCGAGCGGCATGTGTGAAGCGGGACGAATTCGCCATCATTTAAAGCACAATCTGTGGAAAAAAGAAAGCGTTGTGCTGTTTGTTGGATATCAAGCGCAGAATTCTCTTGGCAGAAATTTGTTAAATGGAGCAAAGAAGGTAAAGCTGTTCGGAGAGGAGATTGTCGTACGAGCTGAAATTGCACAGCTTCACGGAACATCCGGACATGCTGACAGAAATGGTCTGCTTCGGTGGCTTGAGGGCTTCAAAAAGCAGCCAAAGACTGTATATGTGAATCACGGCGATGATGATTCATGTACATCATTCTGCCAGCTTTTAAGGGACAAGGGTTATAACGCTGAGGCGCCGTTCAGCGGAACGGAATTTGATTTGCTTGCGGATCAAATGACAATCTTTACTGATTCAAAGCCTATTCGCAAAGTGCAAGCAAAAGGAAGCGCACGCGCAAAATCAATTCACGGCGAGCTGATTGCGGCAGCCGAAGAACTGCTGCGCCTTGCCCAAAATCGCAGAAGCAATGCTAATAAGGATAATGCTAAGCTGACTGCGCAGATCCGAAGTCTGATTGAAAAGTGGAAATGACATTTCAACCCATACAAACGCACAAAATAAAAGAACCGTAGGATATGGATTCTGCCTTTGAGTACAGCAAAAATAAGGCAACAAAAAACACGTATTAGGAGAACCTAAACCCGTTAATTGCAGCATGAGTGGAGTTTGTAAAATTTGGAAATTAAATCGTTTCACGGGGATTTGTAAACAATCACATATGCGGTTGTAGGTTTTGACGGTTTATGATAAAATAACTTAATATATTCCAAGGAGAATTATAGTGAATCTTAAAACCATTTATACACAACTTACTAATGTCGATATTGAACAGCAAAAGCAAATCTGGGATGAGCGTGGCAAAGGGTATTATGGGGAATATTTGCTTTTTTGTGAATTATATAAATCATTAACAGGCAATGGGAAAATCTTAATGAATCTGAATGTGCCTATTGATAAAACAAAAACTACTGAAATCGACCTTGTTTTAATTCACGAAACAGGGATATATGTTTTTGAAATAAAACACTATAAAGGAACGATTTATGGAAAAGATACCGATGCGAGCTGGACTCAATATTTTAGAACAGTTAAAAACAATACCTTTAAAAATCCAATAGAACAAAACAAGTATCATATCCAAGCATTAAAAAAGGTGTTCCCAGAAATACCAATACAATCCTGCATCGTTTTTACAAATTATGATTGTGATATACGAGTAGTCAACGCAAATGATAAAATTGATATTTGTGAATTAAGAAATGTTAGCGAAACTCTAGAATGTAGATTTACAACAAGCACAAATAAATATTCTATGTCGGACATCGATGATATCTTCGAAAAATTATCTGTTTTTTCGCAAATGAAAGAGCCATTAACTATTGATGGCACAGAAGCAGATTTTTTTTCTTGGGTTCAACCTGTTATTTCTAAACTAGAAGAAAAAAAGAAAGAAGTAGAAAATGAAAAAAATAAGTGGATTGACAGCACAGAAAAACTAAAGAAAACAAAAATCAAAGGAATATGCTTAAATGCTGTAGTTGCAATTCTTTGCATCGTCATATCAATACTATGCTGTTTTAGCGTTATTCAAAAGAATAACGAAGAACTTGCCGCATTTAAACAAAACTTTTTACATGTAGACGAAATTGGCAATGAATATATAGATTCATTAAACTCGTATGTTGATGTTTCAAACATTTCGTTGCTACCACTAGGTGATGATGTGGTAACTTTTACAGCAAGAATAGCTATGACTAATGATATATACGGAATAGCTCTGACTGAAAACTCTAAATATATTGTAATGACGAACTCTGGAAGAGTTATTGAGTATGATGTTTTTGGGGAACATTTATGGTACAATCGGTTCAGTAATATGATAGGCAAAGGTATACGAGCGTATGGCGATCTAGCAAATGCACAATTTTATGGTATTTCCAGCACGAATGATATTTCATATATAAAAATTACTAATGTCGAACTATTTAAATTAGATTATAGTCGAACAACTATAAAAGATAAACTAGAAATAGAATTATATTCAAAGTAGCAATACCTAACCTTTTAATTGGAGCGAGTGATGGGAATCGAAGACCCCCACTCGCAACGCTGCGCGTAGCGAGGTCAAGAATGCGAGGCATTCTTGAAGCGTAGCTTTTCAACCCATACAAACGCACGAAACAAAAGAACCGTAGGACAAGCCTACGGTTCTTTTATTTGGAGCGAGTGATGGGAATCGAACCCACGCGACCAGCTTGGAAGGCTGGAATTCTACCATTGAACTACACTCGCATATTGCTTTGCGTTTTCCGCCTATATATGATACCACATCCAATTGGATTTGTCAATAGGTAAATGCAAAAAAATAATTAATCTTGAAATTTTCATTAAAGTATGATATATTGAAGTGTGAAAGAAACAGCAAAAGGAGTACACCATGCCAACTCAGATCGAAACAAATCCGTTCAAATTCAGCGACTCTAACAAACGGTATTATTCATATGACTACTATCTGCGCCAAAAGTTTGGGAAAAAGTGCGCTAAATTACCGATCGACGGAGGTTTTACCTGCCCGAATCGTGATGGAACTCTCGGAGTTGGAGGCTGCATCTATTGTTCAGCGCGTGGATCGGGAGATTTTTGTGCGGATAAGGAGCTGACTGTACGCGAACAGCTTGAAGTGGAATACGGCAGGCTCTCAAAAAAATGGGAAAATCCGCTTGGAATAGCGTATTTTCAAGCGTTTACCGGAACATATGCTCCGCTTGAAGTCCTGAGAGAAAAATATGAAGCGGCACTTTCATTCCCGGGGATAGCCGGTATGAGCATTGCAACCCGCGCCGATTGTTTGCCCGACGAGGTTTGCGAATATCTCGCAGAGCTCGCTGAACGTACATTCTTAACAGTAGAGCTCGGGCTTCAGACGATTCATGATCAAACTGCGGAATTTATTTCTCGTGGGCACACCTATAAAACATTTTTAGAAGGCTATAATAGGCTCCGCAGCGCCTCGAAAAACATTAACATCTGCGTGCATTTAATTGACGGATTACCGCATGAGGACGATAACATGATGCTCGAAACTATAGAGCAAGTCGCTTCGATCAAGCCTGAACAGGTAAAAATTCACCTTCTGCATATTATTGAGGGTACAAAACTCGCTGAAATCTATTCTCGCGGAGAATTTGAGTGCCTTGAGCTTGAGGAATATGCTGATATAGTTGTTCGTCAGCTTGAGAGGCTTCCATGCGATACTGTTATCGGACGCTTGACGGGCGATGGGCTGGGAGATGCCTTGATCGCACCGCAATGGAGCCGAAAAAAGCTGGTGGTGCTTAACACGATAGACCGCTTGATGTATGAGCGCAACACATGGCAGGGAAGACTGCATGACTGACTTTGATCATTTAGATGGGTAATAAACTTATGGCACCCAAAATGCAATGTATTCGCATATGTATAACTTGCACAAAAACACGAGGGCGTTTTCTATGTTGTCATGGTGGAAATTTTCGTGAAAGCTATTGCAAAGTTGCCCATTTTATTGTATAATAGTCGTTGTAGACAGTTATTTAAGGTTGACAATTATTAATCTTACACAAAATACACAATCGTCTACCAGAATGCGAGCCGCATGAAGCCATGCGGATGGTACATTCCTCAATATATAATATAAAGGAGAAATTCACAATGGACAAGATAACCACAAAAAGTATAAGAAATGTCTGCCTCTTGGGCCACGGCGGAAGCGGAAAGACTTCCCTTTGCGAGGCTATGCTCTATCTTGCAAAAGAGACTGACAGACTCGGAAGAACTCCTGAGGGAAATACCGTCAGTGACTTCGATCCTGAGGAAATCAGAAGAGGCTTTTCGCTTTCAACAACGCTCGCTCCTCTTTCGTGGATGGATAGCAAGATAAACATAATCGACACTCCCGGTTATCTCGATTTTACCGGTGAGGTGCTTGAAGGCGCACGCGTTGCTGACAGCGCACTTATCGTTGTTGACGGACGCAGCGGCGTTGAAGTCGGAACAGAGCTTGCTTGGGATTATGCTGAGAGCGAGGGAATTCCAAAGGCATTCTTTATCAACCGTTTTGATGATGGCGAAGCAAGATTCAAGAGAGTTTTCGATGCTTTGAGAGAAAAATTCGGCGTTGCGGTTTGTCCGCTTCTCATTCCGATGATTGAAGGCGATAAGGTAATCGGCTTCCTTAACCTCATCGATATGAAGGCCGAAGTTTATGACAAGACCGGTTCCAACCTCGTTACGGGTATTCCGGATGATTTCAAGGAGATTGCGGAAGAATACCGCAATATGCTGTTTGAATCAATTGCTCAGACGAGCGATGACCTTATGGAAAAGTTCTTCAACGAGGAGCCGATTACATATAATGAAGCAATGAACGCTGTTCATGATGGAATTATTAACGGTGAGATCGTTCCCGTATTCTGTGGCTCCGCGACGAAGATGTGGGGCGTTACAGCAGTTCTCGACTCGATCGCTCACTCATTCCCGCGTCCTACCGCTCGCAAAACTGAGGAAATCGTTACAGATGACGGTACGGATTCCATCGAGATCGATCCTGAAGGCGAAACCTCGATTCTCGTATTTAAAACAGTCGCTGACCCGTTCGTAGGTAAAATGTCCTTCTTCAAGGTTATGAACGGTAACCTGAACCGCGATATGTCACTTCGCAATACAAATACAGGTAATACTGAAAAGCTTGCTCATATTTATACTATTCGCGGAAAGAAGCAGACAGAGGTCGATTCTCTCTGCTGCGGCGATATCGGTATGACAGCTAAACTTACCAATGTTAATACAGGCGATACACTCACCGCATCCGCAAAGAATATTAAATACCGCGGAATTTCATTCCCCGAGCCTTTCCTGACTCAGGCAATTAAGCCTCTTGCAAAGGGCGATGAAGATAAGATATCTTCGGGTATTTCAAAGCTTCTTGAGGAAGACCCAACAACACGCTACGAAAACAACGCTGAAACAAAGCAGCTTCTTATATCGGGCGTTGGCGATATTCACCTTGATGTACTTGTTGCTAAATTAAAGAATCGTTTTGGCACATCGGTTGTTCTCGAGGCTCCGAAGATCGCATACCGTGAAACCATTAAAAAGACTGTCGAGGCAGAAGGAAAGCACAAGAAGCAGTCGGGCGGTAAGGGTCAGTACGGTCACGTTCGTATTGAATTTGCTCCCGGTGAGGCTGAAGGTCTTACGTTTACCGAAAGCGTTGTAGGCGGTGCAGTTCCGAAGGGCTTCTTCCCGGCAGTTGAAAAGGGACTTCTCGAGGCTATGGAGCACGGT
>JAZNMQ010000032.1:0-9372 GCA_045579745.1 Candidatus Flemingiibacterium sp.
CGGCACTATAATGACCAACTTCGGCTTTACAAAATTCTGCGAGGATAACGATATTCATTTTGTCGCAACAAAGGTAGGCGACCGTTATGTACTCGAGAAAATGCTTCTTGAAGATTATTACCTCGGAGGAGAGCAATCCGGACACATTATTTTCCGCGACTTCTCCACTACGGGCGACGGACAGCTGACAGCTGTACAGCTTCTCTCTATGTTGAAGCGAAACAAGGTAAAGCTTAGTGATGCCGCCAAGGTTATGACACGATATCCGCAGTACATGGTAAATCTGCGCGTTACAGCCGAGAAAAAGCTCGCTTTTTATACCGATTACGAAATCAAAGCAATTCTTGAGAACGCCAAGAAGGAGATTGGCGAAAGCGGCAGAATCGTTGCCCGTCCTTCAGGCACAGAGCCGTTAATTCGCCTCATGGCTGAGGGTCAGGACTTTGAATTGATTAAGAATATCATCGACAGCACCGCTAAGCAAATCGAAGAACAGCTAAAGAGCTACAACTGATTTTTTCTGAAACGGAGAATTACATATGTGTGGAATTATAGGATATATAGGAAAAGATAACTCCGTGAAGCACCTGATCGAAGGACTTCGCGCGCTTGAATACCGCGGATATGACTCTGCAGGAATTTCATATTTCGACGGCGACAAGCTTTGCACAGTCAAGGCATCGGGAAGACTTGCCAATGTCGAGGGCAAGCTAAAGGATGTTACTGAGAGCTCGCGCTGCGGAATCGGTCATACCCGTTGGGCAACCCACGGCGCGCCGAGCGATATCAACTCTCATCCGCATGGCACAGATTCCGTCAAGCTCGTTCACAACGGAATTGTCGAAAACTATGCCGAGCTTCGCGCTGAGCTTATCGAGCTCGGATATACCTTCTACAGCGAAACCGACACCGAGGTCGCCGCAAAGCTTCTCGACTATTACTACAAAAACAAGAAGTATTCCCCACTTGAAGCCATTGAATTGACAACATCGCGCATGAAAGGCTCATGGGCGCTCGGCATTCTGTTTGCTGATCAGCCGGAAAAGATTTACTGCGCAAGATGTGGCTCACCTCTTATTATCGGACTTGGCGAAAACGAAAACTTCATCGCATCCGATATAACAGCCATTCTTCGTCATACCCGCAACTATTATCAGCTCGACGAGCACGAAACAGCCGTAGTAACTCAGAATAAAATTGAGATTTTCCAAAACGGAAAGCCTGTAACCAAAGAGCTCAAGACAGCTAACTGGGATATCGAAGCCGCAGAGCGCGGCGGATATGCGCACTTCATGATAAAGGAGATCAACGAGGATGCGTCCGCCGTTCGCGGAACACTTCGAACCCGTATAGCAGACGGTCTTCCGTGCTTCAAAGCAGATGGCTTTGATACGAGCATATTTGCCGGTGTTTCAAGACTTAATATAATAGCATGCGGAACTGCTATGCACGCAGGACTTATCGCACGCGGAAGCTTCGGAAAGCTCGCAGGACTTCCCTGCAATGTTGAGGTTGCATCCGAATTCAGATACAATGACCCTATCGTTGATAATGAGGACCTTGTTATAATCATCTCGCAGTCGGGAGAAACCGCCGACTCGCTCGCCGCGCTCCGTCTTGCGAAATCCAAAGGAGCTAAAACGCTCGCTATTGTAAATGTTATCGGTTCATCGATCGCGCGTGAAGCGGATGCCGTTCTCTACACTCAGGCAGGCCCCGAAATCGCGGTCGCAAGTACAAAGGCTTACTCCGTACAGACAGCGCTTCTCTATCTTCTCTCCATTGAAGCCGCCATCGTCAGAGGCAAGCTCGACAAGGATTCGGCAAAAATCAAGGTCAAGAATCTTTTCGAGGATGCGCCAATCGCCATTGAGGAGATGATCAAGCGCGAGGATGAAATCAAGCAGATAGCTAACATTATCGCTGATTCAGACGACTTGTTCTTCATCGGACGAGGTGCGGATTATTATCTTGCCGCAGAAGGCTCGCTCAAGCTCAAGGAAATCTCCTATATTCACAGCGAAGCTTATGCCGCAGGCGAGCTGAAGCACGGAACCATTTCTCTCATTGTTCCCGGCATGCCCGTTATCGCGCTGTGCACCGTTCCGGAGCTTTATCAGAAGATGGTTTCCAACATTCGCGAAACAGTAGCTCGCGGTGCAACCACCATCATGATTTGTGAAAGTGATTCCGAGGTTGCGCAAGGAACCGCAGACTATATCTTGCGTTTACCTGAAATCGCATCCGAGGTTGCTTTCCTTCCGGCGGCAACAGCACTCCAGCTTCTCGCATATTACACCGCACTTGCTCGCGGTTGCGATATCGACAAGCCGAGAAATCTCGCGAAATCCGTTACAGTTGAATAAAAAAGCAGGAGCTGTTGCAAGTTGAAAACTTGCGGCAGCTCCGGGCGCGAATGCGCATACAACCAGTTTTTTGTGTGCAATGCACACAAAAAATGGCACCCTTGGTGGGTGACAAGGTGTATTTTATGGGAGCTGTTGCACTTAGGCGTGATGCCCTTATCGGAGAAAAATTGTGATATGGGCATAGCCCGAGGCAGTTGTTAAACAAATGCGAAACTTGCGATAAAAACAGACGAGAGAGTAACGCGGAAGTGAAAATCCGAGATGCTCTCTCTTTTTATGCTTTATTGAGTGATATTCTTTGTTCTTGCAAAGAGTGATATTTTTGCTTTGCAAAAGTGATATTCTATTCGCCGTGAAACTCGCGTAGCGAATATCACTTGGACGAAGTCCAAATATCACTGCGAAGCAATATAACTCGCCGAAGGCGAATAGAACTGGCGTGATACTCCGTAGAGTATCACGCCAAATGCGGAGTCCTTTTTTTGTAGATTAAACACCCGAGTAAGCCGCAAAGCCGCCATCAACAGGAACGACAACGCCGTTAACAAAGCCCGAAGCCTTGTTGTCAACAAGCCAGAGCAGAGTGCCGATGAGGTCATCTGTTTCGCCGAAGCGATTCATGGGAGTATTGTTGAGAATCTTCTGTGAACGCGCGGTGTATGTACCGTCGGGATTCATAAGAAGCGCGTGATTCTGATTTGTCAGGAAGAAGCCGGGAGCTATCGCGTTAACACGGATGCCGACCTTGGAGAAGTGAACTGCAAGCCACTGAGTAAAGTTGGAAACAGCCGCCTTCGCGCCGGAATATGCGGGAATCTTGGTGAGAGGGCTGAATGCATTCATAGAGGAAACATTGAGAATTACTGTGTTGCCCTTCTTAGCCATTTCCTTTGCAAATACCTGAGTGGGGAGAAGGGTTCCGAGGAAATTGAGGTTGAATACGAACTCGATTCCTGACGGGTCAAGGTCAAAGAATGTCTTGAGCCCCTCGGTTGCTTCCTCGAGGTCCTCGGGGAAAAGATATTCCTTGTCGGTAGTGCCTTTGGGATTGTTGCCGCCTGCGCCGTTTAAGAGAATATCTACGGTGCCGAACTTTGCAAGGATTGCTTCGTGAGCAGCCTCAAGGCTAGCCTTGTCGAGAACGTTTGCTGCAACAGCCATTGCGATACCGCCGTCAGCGGTAATTTCGTCAACAACCTTTTGCGCTGCTTCCTCGCGGAGGTCGCATACAGCAACCTTTGCTCCGCATGCAGCGAGAGCCTTTGCGAACTCAGAGCAGAGAACGCCGCCGCCGCCCGTTACTAATGCTGTTTTACCGGACAGGTCAATTTGAAAAGGTAATTTCATGATTGTTACTCCTTTTGAAATGATTTTGCCTTATTGGCAATATTTTAAGCTGAAAACGCTACTGTATCTATTTTAACTCATTTCAAACAAAAAGAAAAGGGGTAGATGTAAATTTTATAAAAAATATTAACGCAAATATCGCAAATCGTTTAGTCCTGCATCGAAAACGTGAGAATTCGAGGATATTCCTTTTACTTATTGTGTTATTTTAGGCATATTCAAAATTCATCTCTCGAAATGCACGAGGAAATGCCCCACAAGGCGTTTATAAAGCCAGACATGACAAAAGCGGAGGCTTAAACCTCCGCCTTAGCTTTTAGATATGTTGAAATTTATTCGTCTTCATCTTTTGAATTAAACAACCGAAGTATTGCCGCACTCAAAATCACAATTACTCCATTGTTATATATGTCTGACAGAAGCTCATGTAAATCATACCCCCATATAGCCAATTCCAGAAGCGGAGAGCCCGCATGGACTATGATGAGTATAATAAGTAATATTTTAAAGATTTTATTTTTCATACAGATAACCTCCTTTGTCAAATTGGAATTTACTTGTCTTTTATAAAGCACCCAATGATGGCAACAATCACACCCACAAGGGCACAGCCTACCGCAATCGGACTTGCATCAGGCTGCATGGAAATTCCTAATAATCCTAAACAAACGCCTACAAATGCAAATTTTATACCCTTCATTGAATACTCCTTCTTTGTCAAATTCAAGTTTAGCGGACTGTATTCACAGTTTCATTATATCATAAGTTGCCATGCTTGCATATATTTACACGAAAAATTCACAAAAAGTTCAATCTAAATATTATTATACAATATAAGTATACGCGTTTTTGGCGGTGAAATAGACGAAGCTCAATTCCTCCACACAAAAGGTTAATAAGAATTCGTGCATGCTTTGCTTGACATAAACTGAGCATCATGGTATAATTCTTAGTATTGTTTTTATTTTTGGAGGATTTGTGTGATGAGCTTGCGTTCTATTGAACTGACGGATGAGGATAAGGCGTTTATAACACGGCAAATTCGGGATATTCTTGCTGAGCTTTCAGTAAAGCTGAACAGCAAGGGCGGAATATATTTGTCGGAGATATTATATATAATGGCAACACAATTCAGGGAAATTGACGGTTCAGCCGAGGCGCTCAGGATTACTTCTCAGAAGCACGGAATTAATACCGAAAGTGTGCGCGCGGCTGTTCGTTATGCGGTTACTCAGGCGTGGGAGGTGGGCGATCCCGATATTCAGTTTGAATATTTCGGCAGGTCGGTCAGCTTCAAGCGCGGAAAACCTACCGAAGCCGCATTTATAAAATCTGCGGAAATGAAGCTGCGCCACAGAATGGTGAGATATTTTGCTGCGGCTGAGGCAAAAAATCAGCCGATTGTAAAAATGATGATGGAGTGAGGATAAAAAATAAATTTTTTTATAATCAACGCAACCAAATTCAAAAATGCCACACTATATGAATGAAAAGCAAAGCGTTTCAACAAAAAGCCTACGGCATTTCAATGAAAAGCAAAGCATTTCAATGAAAAGCAAGGCATTTCAATGAAAAGCTTAAAGCGTTTCAGAAAGGAGGCGAGAAAATGCAAAAAGCGAACGAAGTGCGTGACAGTCGTATCAATGAATTTGTCGAAAACTATATGGAAAAGCTGTTCTATTTCTGTCTGAAAAAGACGGGAAGCCATACCGAAGCGGAAGATCTGACACAAGATATCGCGCTTCAGATCATCACGGCTTTGAACAAAGGCACGATACCAACGAGTTTTTCGGCGTGGGTATGGCAGATTGCGCGCAACCGTTATTCGGTATGGGCAAAAGAAAAGCATAATCGAAATGAGTTGGTAACCGGTTCCGATATCAGCGATTATGAGATCGAGGACGAGAGCGAAAATATCCTTGATGAAATGATACATACAGAGCAAATGGCTCTGCTTCGGCGCGAGCTGGCGTTCATCAAAAGTGATTACCGCGATATCGTCGTTGCCTATTACATTAAAAACAAAAATGTTCGTGAGATTGCATCTAATCTCTCGCTTCCAACGAACACGGTGAAGTCACGGCTTTTTCGTGCGAGAGAAATATTGAAAGAAGGTATGTATATGGCAAGAGAATTTGGAAAACGCAGTTATAATCCCGAGCAAATAACTTTTGTTCAAAACGGCAGAGATGGAAAAAAAGGACAACCTTGGTCTATCATTACGCATTTGTTATATAAGAATATTTTCCTCGAAACGTATGAAAATCCGCAAACCGCTGAGGAACTGTCACTTGAATTAGGCATAGCTTTGCCTTACATGGAAGACGAGCTTGAATTTTTGACCCGTGAACAGTTGCTTAACAAGAGAGAAAACAAATACCAAACAGCATTTAAAATAATCAGCAAAGAAGAACAGCGCAAAGAATACGAAAACAGCAAAAAAATACAGAAAGCACTGACACATAAAATTTGCGAACTGATAGATATTTATATTAACGAGGACGGATCGAAAGTAAATTACGGTTACATAGGATATGAAGCGGCAAAATGGGCTTTGATCGTACGTGCATTTGATTGGTTACAGTTTTCCGCTAAAGAAACGAACAACGTATCTAAAGAGTACAATAATACCTATCCCTCGCGACCGGATGACGGTGCTTGGACATTGACCGGATACGAAATCATAGATTGGAAAAAGCCCGAATTTGTTGGGCAACATGGATATCTTTCACATGATAAAAATGAGGTGAAAAAAGATATAGATTTCGGTCAATTCAAGTTCTATTTCAAAAACATTCAAGAGAAAACTCCTTTCCACTTAAACTGGATGGAGGCATATACGTTATGGTTGGTATGCAGCGGACGAACTGAAGCATGTGAAAAATCTTATCTTGAGAAGTTGCTTGAATACGGCTATCTTAAGAAAGAGGACTCTATCATTCCCAATGTTGTAATTTTCGATAGAAATGCAGAAAAACCGTATAATGAGCAATTAACCGAGAAGCTAACATCATTGAGGGATGGTATTTACAGTTTGTTCAAGCAGGCTCCTGACATCGAGAGAGGCTATATTGTTGAGCAGGCTATACTCGATGGATGGCTTAAATACGATGACAATACAATCAATACTATTGGAGCTTATATTTATCTTTAAGAAAGCATAACATAAATACACCGCCGAGAGTAACCGTTTGGTTGCTCTCGGCGGCATGCTTTTCAGTAATCAGCCGACAATACTTTTACACTACTTTATTTTAAACTCAACTTGTTATGCTCTCATTTTATTTTCAATCAAAGCGCCGAGTCCTGCGACCGTGCAATTCAGCGGGTCATCGGGAACGAGGATTTCACCGTCTATAGCTTCTGATACATATTCGGCAATCCCTGGAAGCTTTGCTCCACCGCCAACCAATATGATCCTATCGAATGTCGATTGTGATGCCGCTTGATAGGGAAGATTTGCGATGCTTGTTTTAATGGCATCGACGACTCCGTCGATTTGCGCGGAGCATGGTTCATACAGCTCCTCAATGTTAATTGTGAGCCTTCGCGGCATTCCGGTTGAACCGTCAAGCCCGGTTACGGTTGCCGTGGGAGAAGCCGTTGCTGTCAGGTCAAGGCTATGCTTTAGCTCTCTTGCGTTGGTGGAGGTGATTGCAATTCCGTATTTCTGCTTTAAAAATGTTATTATAGCGCTGTCTGCCGCCTCTCCGCCGCCTGGCCTGCAATCTGAGCGGAGAAGCTCACCGTTTCGTATATACGATGCCTCGATTGAGCCTGAACCGATATCACAAATTATCGTTCCGCCGAATGACGATACTGTATCGGAAGCCATAGCGAAGCCGCTTCCGCGAAGCGCAGCTACGGGGGCTTCAACCATCTCTATTTTGCCGGTGTGGCAGTCTTGAAGCGCGTTCACAAGCATTTCGCGGTTCTTTGAACCGAAGCCGTACTTTGCCGCAACAAAAACATGTTTGTTTGCTCGCGGAGCGGCTATCTCAAGAAAGCGGTCGAGAGTTTCAGCCGCGAGGTTGAAATCTGTGATATTATTTCCTGCTATGGGGCGACGAACCGTAACTGTTCCTGGCGCTCTGCCACGAATAAGCAAAGCTTCAGTTCCGACGGCGATTACATTGCCCTTTGGGTCTACTGCGGCGATGGTCGGTTCGCACAGAACAAGACCTTTGTTTTTTATGTAAATTTTGGTGCTGTAAGCACCGAAATCAAGTCCAACGGTTACAGCCATGGTCTACCTCTTCATAATATAGTCGCAGGATGAGAGCCCAAATTGCTCCTCGAGAATGGTTCGAATCCGTGCAATGGGCAAGCCCACAACATTAAAGTAGTCGCCGTGCAGTTCCTTAACATAAATGCCGGCAACGCCTTGAACGGCGTATGCGCCTGCCTTGTCGGCACCCTCGTTATGCGCGGCATAATATTCAGCCTCGCTCTTGCTGACATGTGAGAAGATGACTTTCGTTTCGACGGCGTCTGAGATTATTTTTTCTTTCCCGTCAATCCATCCAATCAGCGCGATTCCGGTGAAGACCGAGTGTTCTCTGTCAGAAAGTGACAGAATCATTTTGCGCGCTTCATCGGCATCCTTCGGCTTTCCGAAAATCTCATTGCCACTGTAAACGACTGTATCGGCGCCGATAACTATAAAGCTTCGGGTGTTGTCGAGTTTTTTTCTGACAGCCATTGCCTTGCGAAGAGCAAGCTCGCGAACGATCGCATCGGGCTCGCATACGCCTTCAATGCTCTCATCGCAATCGGACACCATAACTTGAAAATCCATGCCGAGCATGGAAAGAAGCTCACGTCTGCGCGGGGAATTGGAAGCAAGAATAAATTCAGGTATCATTTGACAAAATCCTCCCAAATCACTTTTTTCCGGTAGAGCCGAAGCCGCCCTCGCCTCGGGCTGTAGCCTCAAGGGAATCGGTCGGTATCAGATTCGCATGAAGCACCGGCATAAACATAAGCTGTGCAATACGTTCGCCTGCTTCGATTGTGTACGGCAGATTTGATGTGTTGAGAAGTGCTGCCGATATTTCGCCGCGATAATCGCTGTCAATAACTCCGATGCCGTTTGCAAGAGTTATGCCGTGCTTACTTGACAGACCGCTTCGAGCGCAAAGTACAGCTACAATATTGTCAGCCTCGGGAGCTATTGCAATGCCTGTCGGGACGAGTATTCGCTCTCCAGGTGCAATGGTAACCGGCTTGTCAAGTGCCGCGCGAAGGTCGAGTGCTGCAGACCCGTCTGTTGCGTAAGACGGAAGCTGAGCATTCTCGCGCACGAGCTTTATTTTTATATCGATCTTATTCATTTTGATATTCTCCTTATCGCGCCTATTTGCAATTCTGAACCTGCGTTTTCTGTATAGGCTAAAATAATATCGGACGCTGTCTTTGCATTTTCATCTGTGAATATGAAATGCCAATTGTTTATTTTGTTGCTTGCAAGCTCGCTTTTTCGGTCAGCCATGAAAACAGTCGCGCTGTTGTATAGAATATTTCGATGCTTGAAGGTGCGTGTGAGAGGGAAGTCGACAGTCTTTCGGTCGCGCAGGATCAAGAAATCGTCCCTTTGGCATTTCTCGCACGAGTAAAGGTCGCGGATAACGCATTTTTCGAGCACCATAAGCGGAAT
>JAZNMQ010000033.1:0-6035 GCA_045579745.1 Candidatus Flemingiibacterium sp.
CGGCCGTTCCATCGATGATTACTTCGGTCTCGAGACCCTGAAGCTCATCGTCAACCAGCCCTTCGGCGTTACCGGCACCATCGGTAAGTTCGACATCGTCGCCAACGTGACCGGCGGCGGTATCTCCGGTCAGGCCGGCGCCATCCGTCACGGTGTCGCCCGCGCTCTGCTGACCGCCGACGCTGAGTACCGTCCCGCCCTGAAGGCCGCCGGCTTCCTGACCCGCGACCCTCGTATGAAGGAGAGAAAGAAGTACGGTCTCAAGGCCGCTCGTCGCGCTCCTCAGTTCTCCAAGAGATAAGTTTTTATCTTATATCCGAAGGATCCTCACATCTGTGGGGATCCTTTGTTTTTGCCTGATAAGAAAGGATTTTTTAGATTGACGATAGGAAATCAATCATTCTTGACAGAATTGAATCAGAGAACAAATGCCACAAATCTGCCACAAAAACGGGATATGAGGTTTTTTTGAAGATATTTGAGAAAAATATATGAATTTTTATTGAACCCGCTTGACAAAAAAACAAATCCATGCTACCATTATAGCGGATTGAAATAAAACAAACTCCCGAAGGCAATGCTTTCGGGAGTTTTGCTCCCCATAAAGGGGAAGTGGGATCGGATTCCTTACTTCTGCGGCTTGAACAGCGCTGACGAAACCGTCTTCGCCATTCGGATCCGTACCTCCGCGTACATATGGGAATAGACCCTCGATGTGATATCCGCGCTGGCGTGACCCAAGTGAGCCGATATGTTCTCAATGTCTTCTCCGGCATAGAGAAGAAGGGAAGCATTGGTGTGACGAAGACCGTGGACGGTCATTTTGTGATCCAACCCCAACGCTTCGCGATGGTCCTGTATGTAGCGCTGAAACTGATCGTTGAGTCGGTTGCGGTCATACCACTGTCCCAGACAAGTCGTGAATACCATTTCGGGATGGGCCCATGCGGCCCCCACGATGGCCTTCTCCTTGTCCTGCTCCTCCCGATGCTTCAGGAGGAGCTCGACCACCATGTCGTCCATGGAGATGGTGCGGGTACTTCGTGTCGTTTTGGGAGAAGACAGGAACCATGTGCGGTTGGCGTAGGAAAGCGTTTTGTCTACGAAGATGGTCTTTTTCTCGAAGTCAATCGAGCTCCACCGCAGACCCAGACACTCACCCGAGCGCATACCTGTCAGCAGAAGCAGTTTGATAATGGTGTGGAAGGGACTGTACTCCTTCATGTCGTCCATCATCTGTTGCGCCTGTTGAAGTGTCAGGACGTTTTCAATCTTTCCGTACTCCTGTTCGGTTACTTCTTTCCAGATTGCCCCTGAGCAGGGATTCTCCTTAATGTACTTTTGCGATACGGCAAATTTCAGTATGCTATGCATCACGATTTTGATCTTTTTCGCCGTAGCGGGCATACAGTCCAGTCCTGTCAGAAAAGCTGTGACATCAGAAGTCGCGATATCCTTCAGCCGACGATTCCCAAACACGGGCATAATGTGATTGCGGACGTTGGAAAGGTAATGCTCGGTTGTTACGGCCTTGAGCTTGACGGGGGCGTATTCCGTAAAATAAATATCGCATAGCTTACTGAATCGCATGGTTTCCCCAAAGGCCTTGTTGCCCTTGGCGGCTTTGGCGAATTCCTGATAAGCCTCCATAGCCAGCTTGTCCGCCTTGGCCTCGGAGACACCTTCAGGTGGAGTAAAGGTGGAATAATTGCGAATGTGCTTACCGTTTCCGTCATAGCCGGCGGAGGCGTTAAACTCGTAGGTGTTGCCCCTTCGACGGATGCCGGGCGCAACTCTTCTCGTCTCATTACCCACGGTTTACACCTCCGTTCTCGCGGACGGTGAGGTTGGAGAGATACTCACAAAGCGTATCGAAATTGATGAAGGCTTTTTTGCCCGAGTAAACGGCGGGGATCTGGCCTTGCTTGATCATGGCGCGGATGGTGAATTCGGGGAGGATGCCTGTTTTAGCGGCTTCACGGACTGTCATCATACGAGGGATGTTCGGCATAATATTTTCCTTTCTTCATTTGATAATGTTGTTGGCTTTCAAAATTTCATATGTGTGTGGCTTTACGGAAACGTTCAAAAGGCCGTGGACAGCATTGGGATATCCTTCAAAACGCCGTTTCGTCCTTTCAGCTCCGAACATATTGATCGCAAGCGCGTAGGCCAGATCGGCAAATTCTAATCGTGTGGCATGGTGCCCTTCGAGGGTGAATAATTCAAAGATTATTGTCATTGGAACGAAGCAGCCCTCACAGGCAGCAAAATGATCAGCAAGGAACTGCTCGACCTCGCCTTCCAGTTGGCTTCCGATAGAACCGCTCCCCGCGGAAAAACACCCACACTCATTGAGGGCAAATTGTCCGCTGAAGGTGAATTTCCGCTGAGTCAATCGCAGATACGTCTGTAGCCCACGGTACACGATGGCGTTTCGTTCGGCAAGGATCTTATCCATCAGATTCGGATCTCGTTCCTCTGAAGGAACAGAGAACCGGAACGGAATGACGATCAAGCGGTCAGCGAAAGCATCTTCGTCTTGGGAAAATCTCAAGGGATGGTTTGTTATCAGCGAGAAGTTGGCTCGGCACTTGAAATCCACGGCAGGCATGTATTTGATCTCAGCGTGAAGCATGTCACCGCCTGTCGCCTGTTTCAGAAGACTGATGGTTCTGGATCTCAACGGAGAGGCGGGCAGATCGCCTGAAATGCAAAGATTCTTACCGATCAGGGACTCAAGGGCAAAGGTTCGTTCCAGGGAATGAATCCCTAGAGATGTGACACAGTGGTGCGGGAATAGACTTGCAAGGAAATTGGTCAAAAGGCTTTTGCCGGAATTGGCCTTGCCTTGCAAAACGAAGATTTTTTTGGCGGGGTTTCCTGGGGTCAGGTTGTAACCGATATATTCCCAGATCCGTTCGATCAGGACGGGATCACCACCACTGGCGTGCAGCAAAAACTGATTGAATGTCGGACAGCCCATGTGTTGAGGTGTAAACGCGCACAGAAGGCGATGAGTAGTAAATATTTCGGGTGTAGCCGAATAGGTCATGTTGGTTTGGATATCGATGAGACCATTGCTAAAGCAGATTAGATTTTTATTTATCGCTTCCTCAACGATTTTGTTTCGTGCCGATGTCAAAAGGAAATCCAGTGTGTCGGATATGAACCTGGGTTGTCCCGTAACAGATAATTCCTCCGCGCAAAGTTCCATGATCAGCGTCTTGGCCATTTCAGAATCCAAATGATGGTAAACGCCGTTTTGGAAGATGTACAAGCTCCCCTCAAAAACCTTAAAATAGTATTGGGAAACGAGTTTTTGATAGGCCTTGTACGGCGTAACTGAGGGCTTGGGTTCCTTTTGGCGGCGAGGATAAACCGTCATGCCCTGATTGGGTTGGACATGAGTGCTTCCTTGTGTAAAGGGCAACATTTGTTGAGGATATCCTACTTGCGAGGGATTCGAGTAGACGAAATCGTTGTCCGCTACGGGAGTCTCCGTTACGATCCCTGTCGAAGGGAAACGCAGAGGACTGAGGGGGGCGTTGATCGGAGCTGATGCAAACTGCGTGTCTCGCTGATCTCGGTTGATCGGCTCTGCATTTTGCCTCTGAGACGGCAAAACTGGAATTTCGGATTTCAAATCAGAGCTTTCTTTTGACTGACTGCTGGGAACCATTGACTCAGAGGGAGAACAACGATCAGAGTTCAAAATATTAGCAAGTTCATCCCACCCTATGCGGTATCGATTAGCCTTTGCTGATACGGAATACTCAACTGAGGGGGCGATCGGGATGTCGTCGCACGTTGTGTGCGTATCAGATCGGTCGTGTGGGGTACTGCTGTTATGCTCATCTTCTTGTGGCGGATCGAAGTATTCCATAGGTCCATTGAGCGGTTCCGCAGTTTGGAGCGGATCGAAAAATACCATAGACCGCCAATTGAGCGATTTCGCGGCTTCGGTAGTTTTGTAAGAAACCGTACAGGCCTCTTTGGTGGGCGATAGTTTACGATTTTTAAACATGGATAATCCTCCAAATTTTGTGGTGCCAAGTTCCGGATCTCGGTTCGACCGTTATTTTATCACCGATCGCGGAAAATTGATACGAACAAAATCGGGATTTTTCGTTTTTTTAGTTTTTTTCGGTTCCAAGTTCCATGTTCCGCGTTCCATGTGTTGTTTTTTCTTAAATAGGTAAGAAAAGAAGAGAATCAGTAATGTTTGGTGACGGAACAGTGGAACATGGCACAAATACTTTTTCTATAGGAGACAAAAAGATGAATGACAAACATCAATATAATTTTCAAATTGCCGAGGGAGAAATGGCTCAAACTCTTCGGACCCTTTATGATAATATCAGCGAATGGGCTGAAAATCTTATCCCGTTCGTAGAGGAATGCTTTGCTCATACAACATTTTACGGATGGGAGCATGATTTCATAGTATCGAGAGTTCAGTGCAAAGAGATTATTTTTGAGGTCATTGCCCGTTGTTTTTTGTTGGCATACGCCAATGTAAAGACAAAAACAATTTCAAAAAAGATACGTGAGCATGAGGAAGCGGAGGATAGTGAAAACATAAGAATAGTCAAGAATGGATTGGATTACAACGAGGCGGATTCGTACGACAAAGATCGCATTGTTTGTAGCAGAACAGTTGAAAAACACAGTGAAAAGTATGTTAAGAATAAAAAAGCAGAGTTGAATTATCTAGAATCACTTGGTTTTACGGTTCCAAAATTTGATGAAAGACCAAGGAAAAATGCTCCAAGGCTGGACGATGACGCGAATTTGAACATGATAATTGAGCAGACTCCCCATAAAGACATCATGGGGGGCAAGAATACTCCCAAAACGCTTTTGCACCTGACGGAAAACCAAAATATTACCAATTCTAAAAAGGTTTCAGACACTGTGGTCGCAGATGCTTTTGCGTCGTACGATAATCTTTATGATAAGGCAAAAAGATTAACGGACTATGGTGCTTATGTGGACGAATGGATTAATCTATGGCGTTATGAGACGAACCAAAAAGGAACTTTAATAGCCAAACTTGCGAAACACATGTCGGAAAATCATGTATCTGAATTGAATGGTGAGTTAATAGAACTGTTATTTGGAAAATACAGAAGGGCAGAACAACTGCAAACACATAAAAGCACGGTGTTATATACTCCTCAAATAGCTATGGAAAGGTATCAGATTTTTGAATATGATGATTTGATTTCTCTGTATTTTGATCAAAACAAATCATACGAAGAGAAGAAAAAAGCAGCGAACATCGTTTTGTTCATTCATTGGATGGAAGGGAGATTGGTGAAAAGAATAGGAAGGAATTATCCAAAACTTTTTGATCCCTATTTCAAAAGCACCGACAACGATTCAGAGGCAAGGAAAACAATCTATTTATTTTGTAAAGAGTGTTGGCCTATCGTAGAGAAATACGAAAAATCAGGAGTATATCCTTATTCGAATCGAAAGATAGACCATGCGTTAATTAAAAAGATCCGTAAAGTGACCGCGATGTTGTCTTCTTTCCCATGTACTGGAACTGGAGAATTGGCAATAGCCTTCCCCTGTCCTCCAAAGTACAGTTCGGAGGCAAAAATATTGAAACAGAGAAAAGCTGAAAAAGGTATCTATCGCATGCCGGTTGCGAATCAATCTCAAGAGGATCAAGAACTGACTATGTTTTTGAGCAATTCTTCTACCCGTTCTGCAGATGAATCAGTGTTTAGAGAATGCGATAGTTAAGAAAAATTGGTAGTCAATATCAGGCGCGCCACTGCGCGCGTTTATTCAGTTTATTTATATATAGAACCATAGTCATTCGGCGACAGCCGTACGACTATGGTTGTTTCACATCAATGATTTATTTATAAGCGGCGCTGGAAGCGCAAATAAATAACCACGGAGACCATAATCCACCGACGGAATCGGTGGATTATGGTGTTTATGGATATCAATATCCACCATATGGGAACCGTTCGAGCATCAATAGATGATTTGCCTTAGTAGTGTTTACTCATCCG
>JAZNMQ010000034.1:0-3477 GCA_045579745.1 Candidatus Flemingiibacterium sp.
CCTTACACGACGTGGTCACCTATATTATGAATCCGAAAAAGGCACCGAACTACTACGGTGGGTTTCAAGTGAGCCCTTTGGATCCCATAGAAGATATGGAGCTGCTCACCGCCCGTTATGAGAAAACGAACGGTGTACAGCTCCGGCATTTTATCATTTCATTTGCACCCGACGAGGTTCGGGACGCGTCCGTCGTTAACCAAATCGCGAGGATGATCGTTCCCTACTTAGGTCGCCAGTATCAGACTGTTTTCGCGGTTCATGAGGACAAGCCTCATTTACATATTCACATTGTTTGCAACGCGATCAGTTACGTGGATGGGAAGAGGTATCGGGGGACTCGGAAGGAGTTTTATGATTTATTGAGTTATTGTAATGGGGTTTTGCATAGGTTTGGGGTTGGTAATGTGAAGTATGTTTCGAATAAAGCGGAACAAGCATCGCGCCTTCGGTATGAAACTTAGAATCTTATTCCATTCATTAGAATCACTCGAAATGATTAAGTTAATCACTTATTTATCTATTGCCTTTAGAGGGCAAAACCAATTCAAATATTTCCATGCTTTTTCGCATAATTCAGCAACACCGCACAACATTCAGCTTTTAAAGCTTCTTTATACGGCGCCTCCACTTTATCAGCGCTATCAAGAAAGTCTTGTAGTTTTCGAGCTGTTTCAAGTACCTGACGAACTTGATTTTGATGTTGCTGCCGTAGTTGGGCTTGCTGTTGAATATAGTCATAATTCCAAATATTATTCATATTATTTCTTTCCTCTCTCTTTCTTGCCTTGTTTTTGTCTTTGTCCTTGTTCTCTTGCCATTCAATAATCCCAAATAATACGGATACTGCTCTGCGTCTAATGAATCTTTTTGTTGGCCATATCTCCTTTTTCAAGGAAACTGTCAGAGCCATTCGGTTCCGCCAGCTTTTCTTTCTCTCATCTTGCCATAACCATACACGAAAAAGCACTGATTGAATATGCCATAATGATGCCGATGTATAGCCCTAATCCATCGAGAATACCACTAATTTTCTCATTCTTACTTGTTTCACTGGTATGCAGCCGAATATTCGACACGATTACAAAGTATACTGTACAGCCTCCGAATGTCAATAGTAGAGCCATCTCTGTGATGTACCTAAAGAAAACAAATGTCAAAAACATAAGAAGAGCATTTCCAGATAATATGGTTGAAAAAGACTTCCAAATCTTGTCATATTTTTCTTCCGTCTTTTCCATCAATACTTCATCAATCCTCCCTATTACTCTCATACAACGAAATTCCATAACGCAATATCGAATAATGTTGATCGTAATCAAACTTGAACCAGCCAACAGAAACGCAAACAAAGGCGCTGACCCCTGCGTTGTTCCCTGATTTCCAATGGAAACAACAAGACCAATCCAAATGGCAACAACCACATACAAAATCTTATATACAAGTTTCAGCCTTTTTTCTCGCAGTTCAAAATACTCGGACTTTCCAAGTTTCTTTTCATCGGTATTGCTCATTACATTTCTCCTGTCGTCTTTCATCTTGCATCAAAAAGAGGAACCAATTCAAATGTTGCTTAGCCTGCTCCCGGTATGTCTTCAATTTTTGAGTAGCCCCACCAAATTAGTGTATTTGACCCATAATATTGAGCAAGCTCTGGTAGCTATCCACATCATGATACCTCACCTTACTCGAAGAAATCTCATTGAAAAGCTTCTTCGCACAAGAGATCTTGGCTTGCTCAATGGGTTTAAGTTGCAAGGATTCCATGGTTCCCTTGGTCTCCGCAATAAAGTAAATGTGTTTTACCGAACCCTCATTGAAAGCAATCGCCCAGTCCGGAGAATAGTTCCCAACCGGTGTCGGAATGTGGAATCCCTTGGGAAGCTTTGCGTATACACAGACCTCCTCTGCGGAATCCAGATCTTCCACAAACTTACGTTCACCGCTCATACCGTCAGCGGCGTAACCATCGGTAAACACATAGTCTTGAATAGACTTCTTTGCAAGGAACGCTTTCTCAAAGCTGTGACCGGCTTTCTCGGCAGTGAAGATATCACTGTCATACATTCTGCCGGTTTCATCATACGAGATATGCTCGACGATCATCGTCGCCTTCTGCTCGTTGATGAGCTTGACCACCTTTGAGATAAACTCTTCCGGATTGAATCTGAACTGGTAGAATTTCTGCTGATCCATCCCCGAAAGAATGGCCGCAACCGTCTTACGCGTCAGCTTGGTGCCTTCTGCAACCTTGCCGATCAGGTCATACGGCACCTTGCTCGTCTGGGCGTGCTGTAAGGTCTGCGTGCGGGTTTTCGCCGTCTTGAAGGCATCGCCACGCTCGATCTCGTGCTGGTTCAGCTCGCTCTTCTGCTGGCCGATGGAGGTCGTGTACTGCAACTGCGTGACAAAAAGCTTTGCGTTGATGTGTGCGATGGACTTCTTGATCAGCTCGTCGCTATCAAAGTCAACCGTGTACGCATACTGACGATTGATCAGATTCCAAAGCGTCTGGAATTCCTTCTTGTAGAAATTATCATTCAGAGGATTGTCCTTGATCTTTGTCTCATGACCGTCGGTGAACATATCATCAAGAACGCTTTCGTCAAATACCGCCTGCACAAGTTTGTGGATTCCTTCGCTCATGGGGGCCAGCTCCGTGGGTAACGGCACCAGGGTTCCCGTGGCAAGATCGTTGCGATATTTGTCAGTTATCTTTCCACTCATAATATCCGTATATCCTGCAAAAGAAAGATAACGTTCTATAGCGTTTGCCATTTTACTGTCGATCTGGGTAGGCACACCGTCCACCTTAACGTACTTGCCCTTGAAGTATTCGCTTGTAGCCGCCAAAGGTCTATCGTAGAGCATATCCTTGATATCCTTCTGCAAGTCTGTTACGAAGTCCTTGTAGCTTTCGTTGGCAATAACGGTCAGCACGTTAATATCATGAACCACGTCACCACAGCTCTGAGCATCCATGCGGTTACCGAAACGGTCAACGCATAGACGGAGTCCGCGGCCAACCTCTTGGCGCTTTGCCGTCGTACTGTCGGTATGACGGAGTGTGCAGATTTGGAAAACGTTGGGATTATCCCATCCCTCGCGGAGAGCCGAGTGGGAGAAGATGAAGCGGGTCGGTTCGTCAAAGGAAAGCAAGCGTTCCTTATTCTTCAGGATCAGATCGTATGCCGAAATATCATCCGAGAACTCGCTACCGCGTTTTAGCTCACTGTTGACGCTTCTGCCCGTTTTCTTATCAATGCTGAAATAGCCTCTGTGAACCGCGTGCTCGTCGAGGCACATAGTGGCCAGATACCTTTGATAAGGCGTATCCAGCAGGGTGCGGTACTCCTGCAAAACGGACAGGTATTCCTGTTCAAAGATTTCACCGTACTCGCCCAAAACCTCCTCGCCGTTTTCATCGTACTGACGGTACTTGGCGACCTCGTCGATGAAGAACAGAGACAGGGTCTT
>JAZNMQ010000035.1:0-37667 GCA_045579745.1 Candidatus Flemingiibacterium sp.
CGAATTTAACTCTTCAACATTGATCCATGTTTTTGCATCTCCCGCGATATACGAGCCGTCGGGCGCAATCATACGAACGAGGATCGGAATATCGTACTCGGATGTAAAATGAATATCTGGGATCATATCATAGTCAATTGCAGTTTTATCGGTGTTTTTCAGACGGATGGTGTACTCTACGGATGTTCCGGGAGCAACTACATTTTGCCCATCCATACCGCTAACTGTAATCTCGCCGAATGCATTATCGTAATGAACGAAGAAAATTTCAAGCTCTTGTTCGATGTTAGATTGAAGTACCACTTCTTTGTCTGAAATATTTATGTAATTGATAAGTTGGATTGCAAGTAATATGAAGCTGATCATGGTTAAGAGGGCGAGAATGATCAGAATGATTCCCAATCCGTTTAGAGTAGATTTATTACGGGTATTTTTATTTTCTGTATTATCCAAAGTTTTTTCTCCTCTGAATTGTTTCTGATTTTTGAGCTGTTAAAACGCTTGACGATCGTTTCAAACGCTTTAATAGGTCAAAAATCAAAATTGACCTACAGCCCCGGCCACGTCGGGGCTGTAGTCGTTGATTAATTAGCGATTATTTATATAGATTAGTCTACCTGAGATACAGTAAAGGAAGCATCCACCTTAATATCCTGGCCAGCATAAGTGTTTTCAACATCGTTGGTGAAAGCCCATACCCAATCAACCTTAATTGTAACAGTTTCACCAATACCAATAGCGATAGGAGCACCATCAACAGTTCCAGTATTTCCATTACTGTTTTCATACGTATATGTAAAGGTCATATTGGCAGGTTTTCCTGTTTCAACAAAAGATGCGACAATTTCTGCTGCTACTTCGGACTTGTTTTCCAGGACGATTTCGCCTCTACCGGATGTGCCAGGTGCAATCTTCTTATCAGCAACGGAGTCATTAACAGTCGCATTAGTATTCAGCCAAGTATCAACAAGGCTAAACTCAACGTCGTTGGTAATTGCGGCACCCTTAAGTTGAATATCCCATTTTGCGATGATTGCTGTTGCAGTTGCAGAGCCCGAGCTTGTATACTTCGCGAAAGTGCCGGAAATAGCACAGGTGGAAAGGAGAACAGCTACCAAGAGAACGGAAGCGATTCTCATCATCTTGTTTTTCTTCATTTTGAAAAACTCCTTTATAAATAGATTTTTTACTCTTCCCTTATTCGGGGAAAGATATTTGCCGGCAGTGCCGGTGTTTTGCGGCAACCGCCGCGGCAATTTATATTCAATCCCCGGACGTGGCTTCCGAGGGAAGAATAACAATTGTATATATGCGCAGAAGGGTTATTCCTTCGGAACATCATTTTGATCTGATGACTCGATATTGTCGTTATCAGAGACGAGAGCACCGACGTTTTTCTCTTTTTCTGCTTTCAAAGCTGCAAGCTCTGCCATCAAAGCAGCCATATCATCACCTTTACTCTTTTCGTATATTCTACGGCGTATCACATCGTAGCCCACGAACAGAATAATCGGTAAAATCACACAAACAATTAGTCCGGTTGTGCTCTGCATGAAGATAGCAAAATTACCTGCGCCGGGAATCCGAATCCCCGTATACTCTGCAATCAAATTTGCTTCGGGAACCGGTAACCGATCTTCAGTGTTGTTATTAATACCTTTAGTTTTAAAGCTAATTTTTCCATCCTCGTTAATAATATCGATTACCATATGGGTAACCACCGAGGTTCCTTTGCCGGCAGGATCGTAAAAAGAGATGACATCTCCGATTGCAACATCCTTCGCATCTACGGCTTTACAGATAATAAGGTCTCCGCTCTTGATATCCGGATACATCGAGTCGGTCAGTACGATTAATGGGAGCGTTCCACCAAAATCGGGCACTTCATCCTTGTTTATAAAGCTTTTAACTAACAGAGTACAGTTAACAATCAGAATCGGAACTAATATCACACACATTACAATTCCTATTATCGTTAAAGCTTTATGGAATTTTGGAGAATTTTCTTGCTTATTCATGAGTTTTTACCCTTCTTATATTATTTGTGATATTGTGCTTTCTTCGTGTAAGTTTTTCTTAAAGTAAGTCATCATCATACAATACAATACGTTAAAAATATGAGGTCTGTTTATCTCATTATCTTCGAGATCTTTATTATAAACACGGATAGCGAAATCAAGCAATGCCGTGAAAACACTATGCAAAATAGAAGAAACATCGGCTTCTTCCTTAAATAACGGTGTCATTTCAGTAACGATACCTTCAAACAACTTTTTATGGGCTTTTATGGAAGAGTCCTTAAAATATGTTGAATAATAATATCGCACATAGCAACGCCAGCGTTCTTCATTTCCCAATATAATGCGCCAAGCTCTCGAAAAGAAATCGTAAAGCTTTTCTTTTGTATTACCATCGAAACCGCCGATTGCCTTAACACCATCGCGGAAAGCAACATACAATTCAGTATCTAAAGAAACAAAAGCGGCTTCATATAAATTGTCTTTGCTACCAAAGAAACGATATATATATACTTCGTTCATTTTAAAGTCAGGCAATGCGCCGCCGGAATGAGTTAACTCCTTGGTTGTCGCTTTTTCAAAGCCTCCCTCGGCTATAAGATGTATGGCATTTTTTACAAGAAGCTCTTTTATTTTTGCTTCATGTTTCATTTTGATGTCCTCCTATCTGTTATAAACCGAGCTTTGCATGGTGATTTGAAATTATAGTGAACACTACATCGACTGCTTGAAAAATTCCTATCGTAAATAGGAATTAAATTTATCGAAATTTTCCATTCACTGAATTTAAAAAACGACATAACGAGAGTTATGTGACATTTCGCATTTGCTACTTTGTCAGATACATTGGCTATTATATCACAAATTAACTAAAAAGTCAAGCGTTATATCAACGTTTATAGGTTAATCACAAAAAATTACTAAATATTACATAAAAATTAGCATGACGAAAACACCTTTCGTTCGTTTTTTTAAAGTTTGAACGAAAGGCTTTTTTGTTGCGCCCTTTTTTCGCTAAAAAAATCAGTAAAACGGCCTATTATAAATTTATTTATGACATAACTCTCGTTATGTTATTTCCGACGTATTGCGTCGGATTTTTTATACTATCAGCCGCATATGCTCCATCTTGCGCTTGTGTTCTGCTCCGGTAGTTACGATATATATGCGGGTCGTGTTGATGTTTGCATGTCCAAGAATATCAGCGAGCTTAGCAAGATCCTTTTCAATGCCATAAAAGGTACGTGCAAACAGATGGCGGAGATTGTGAGGAAACACCTTGCTCGGCGCTACCCGAGCTTGTTCGCATAATGATTTCATTTCTTTCCTTATATTATTACGGCTTACCGGTTTACCGCTTCGTGTAATGAATATTGCTCCCGATGAGATTTTCTGCTCCTTGATGTATCGGAGCATTTTTTTCTTTAGGTCGGAAACGATAAAAATTCTTCGATTCTTACCTTTACAATTCACAACTGCTTCGCCTTTGTTTAGTGCTTCAACCGTTATATATTGGAGTTCACTTACGCGGATGCCTGTTCCACATATTGTCTGAATGATAAGATAGAGTCGCTCGTTGTGCTTTTGGTTCGCCGCCTCAAGCAGACGAAAATATTCGGAGCGCGTTAACTCCTTTTCTTCGGGGCAGTATGCCTGCCTTTGGACACGAAATTGCTTTACACATAGATCGTGCCAACCGCAAAAGCGTAGAAAAGAGTTCAGCGCGGCAATCATCGAATTAGCACTTGCCACCGCGTATGAATTTCCGAGCTTATTTTTGTAATCCACCACAATTTGTTTGCTTACTTCTGTCGATCCTATAAAACCAACGAAGCACCTTACATCACGCATATACTTTTCAATCGTCACTTTGCTTCTTTCCTCATTTCGTAAATACAATTCAAATTCTTGCAATATCTTGGGTTCGATTTTTCTCATAAAACATTCTCCTTACGTTAGGTTTTGGTACTATTATTTTACCAAATCTTTGCGAATAATCCCTAAACCTTCGATACAGGCTGTTTTATACCACGATAATATTTTAAGTTTGATTGCAAAAAAATGAAAGAGACGATAGGGTGAGTGGTAGTACCGTAGTATCAATTTGCAAAAATAAAGCGAGACGTATATCCATTTTGGACACACATCCCGCTTATTTGTTTATGCGTTTTTAATTTGTTTGATTATGTTTATGATCTGTATGATACCGTCAACATCTTCGGATGAATATCCTTCAAATGCCTTTTCAATATCTTTATGAAGTGGTACAATATTTGCTTCGCAAAATTCATTGAGTAAACAACTGCTTGAAGTATCTAACGCAATCGCGATTTTGCTTAATGATTCTGCACTGAAATTATTGATGCCACGCTCTATTTTGCTAATACAACTCACTGAAAGGTCGGCAAGTTCCGCCAGTTCTGCTTGACTTTTTCCGGCTGATTTTCTCGCCTTTGCAATTCTTTTGCCAACACTTATAAGGAATTCTGCTCTATTCATGCCTTCACCTCGTGCTTTCGGTGTTCGACAAAACTTCAAGCATCATCCTTGCACCGAGTTTGAACGCATATGAGAAAATCTCACGCTCGTTAATGTCGGTCAATTCATTATAGCAATCGTCGAATTTTTCAAGCAACTCTTTTTGCTCATCGTTAAGCGTAGAGAGTAGGTTATCGTGGTGATCGGCTATGTACCCCATCAACCGCTTCGTTTCTTTATCTTGGCTTCTGCAATCGGTATTGGGGCAGATATTTCCGTAAAACAGTTCTTCAAGGATAGATCTCATTTGTAGATGACCTCCTTTAGAACAATTTCTTCCGCGCTTGCCTTGATATTGTTCATCTCGGCTATCCATCGGAGCATATCGCGAGCTTTCAAATCCACGTCAATACCTCTTTCAGCAGCGAGGCTGGGGATGATGCTTTCAAGCATTTCCTTTGCTTCAAGGTCGATGTCGTGTAGCCGAGCATTCAACTTGCCTTCGGTTAAAAGAGTAGTATACCTTCCGCGACGGAGGTTCTTGATGTAATCAAGGTGCATCCGCCCATACTTGCCAAGCTGATAGTCAGTCTGTTCGGGAAGTGCAACATCGGGAATAAGATGTCCGTTTACCTCGCGGTATGTACCACCGAGCTTTTCATAAAGATTATCAAAGTTCTTTTTCATTTTCGTTCTCCATTACATTAATTTTTTTATAAGCAAGTATTGTAATGGATTGCCTTTGTGTCTTTAATTAAGTCAGTAGTTGTCAAGAAAAGAAGACAGAGAACGCAACACATTCTCTGCCTTTTTCCTGTCGGTAGGTGCACAATTGTATTTTTTGAAAACTGTCCTTTAGAGTACGCACCTCAGCGTGCCGCTCTTTTATATTACAGAACCTTGGATAAAAATTCGCGTGCGCGAGGGTTTTGCGGATTGTCGAAAAACTCACTCGGTGTGTTTTCCTCGAGAATTACGCCCTGGTCAATGAATAGAATACGAGAACCGACCTCGCGGGCAAAGCCCATTTCATGCGTGACAACAACCATTGTCATTCCATCCCGAGCAAGCTCCTTCATGAGGTCAAGAACCTCGCCGACCATTTCGGGGTCGAGCGCACTCGTCGGCTCATCAAACAGCATAACATCGGGATTCATTGCAAGAGCACGAACTATAGCTACACGCTGCTTTTGACCTCCCGAAAGAGTCGAGGGATAAACATCAGCCTTGTCAGCAAGTCCGATTCGCTCAAGCAAGCGAATTGCATTTTCGTGTGCTTCGCTCTTGATTTGCGCCTTTGTCATTTTTATCTCTATCGGAGAAGCCTTTTTGTTCTTCGATTTGAAAAGATTGGTGAGCGGCAAAAAGACATTATGGAGTCTTGCGTGATAAAGCTCGCTGATTCCTATATGAACAGGCGCGAGCATAATATTCTGCACTACAGTTTTGTTGTTAAACAGATTGAACTGCTGGAAAACCATGCCCATCTTGCGACGGTGAATATTTATATCAACCTTCATGTCCGCGATATCTACGCCGTGGAAGATAATCTGACCGCCAGTCGGGTCCTCCATGCAGTTTAAACAGCGGAGAAAGGTACTTTTTCCGCTTCCGGAAGGGCCGATAATGCAAACGATATCGCCTTTATTGATCTTTACCGATATGCCTTTAAGAACATCCAATTTACCGAAGCTCTTTTTAAGGTTAATTACGTCTATCACTCTTTGCCAGCCCCCTTTCCATCAGCTTTATGCCGAGCGAAATCAGCATAATAATTACTATGTAAATGATTGCCATTGCAAGGAATGGTACCATAAATTCATACGAATTAGAACCAATCATGCTGAACGCGGTGTAAAGGTTTGCGGCTCCTACGAAGGATACAACCGAGGTTTCCTTGATGAGTGCAATAAACTCGTTTCCGAGGGTAGGCAAAATATTTTTTACAGCTTGAGGAATTACAATTTTCAACATGGTGGTTGAAAATGAAAGACCTACAGCTCGTCCTGCCTCCATCTGTCCGTTATCGACAGATTGAATGCCCGAGCGCATAATCTCAGATATGTACGCGCCGCTGTTTAAGCCGAATACCAAAATTGATACATCAAGACCCGTTATGGTAAGCCCTAAAAGCGGAAATAAAACGTAGTAGAAAAGAAGCAGCTGAACAGCCATAGGCGTTCCTCGGAAAAATCCGACATATACAGTGCATACACCGTTTAAGAAACGAGGCAAAGCCTTATATTTGGGAATGACACGAACGGTCGCGATAAGCGTTCCGATAACGATGCCGATAATCAAACCGACAACGGCTATTATTGCCGTGTTTTTAAGACCTTTAACGACCTCGATATATCCTCCCTTGTTAATGAGGATATCAAGGAATTTATTCAGCGCCTTTATAGGAGTTGCAAAAACAATGTTCGCTGCGAACAAAGATAGTATATTATTCAAGTTTCGGCTCACCTCATTAAAACTACCGCTCTTTCGCCGTTAAGGCGAAAGAGCAGTGATTGGTTATATGCGTAAATTCAATTAGTTGTTAAATGCGTCGGTGATGCACTTTGCAGGTGCGGAGTCGATGATAACATACTGAATGTTACCATTGATAAGGTCTTGAACAGCAAGTGAACCGTTTGCATAGCCTACACTGGTAACGCCGAAACCGTCAAATCCCCACTCCTCGTCACCGGTTACATAGAATGAACCTGTTGTGCCGTTCTGAGTTCCGATTTTTGTGGTTTCATCAAAGGTGCTGAGGATTGCTTCAACCGAAGCTGCGTCTGTGCAAGCATCGAATGTAGTATCGTCAATCTTTGTGATGAGCTTCTGAGAAGCGTTGTAGTAGGTAGTGGAGAATGTAACATATTCTTCACGCTCAGGCTTAACGGTAAGGCCTGCCATTGCGATATCGCAGTTGTGCTGACCTACGCTGAGGCAAACTGCTTCAAAGTCCATGTTCTGGATAACGAGCTCTAAGCCAAGCTCCTCGGCAAGAGCTGCTGCGATTTCCATGTCGATACCGTAGTAGTTTGTGCCTTCCATATATTCGAAAGGCTCAAATGCAGCGTTGGTAGCAACAACGAGCTGATCCTTAGAGGTGTCAAGAGCTGCAGAAGTAACTGCTGTGGGAGTGCCGTCGCCGAAATACTTATTGCAGATTTCGTCGAAGGTTCCGTCTTCCATGATCTTCTCGATGAAATCGTTAACCTTTGTGAGAAGCTCAGGCTGGTCCTTGTCAACACCGAAAGCGTACTCTTCCTGGGTGAGCTCAATGTCGATAAGCTTTACGACCGGCTCGCTGCCGCAGGAAACAAGGGCAAGTGCCATGAGTACTGCAAGTGCAAGAGTGATAATTCTTTTCATTGCAAAAAACTCCTTAAATAAAAATTATTAATAAATATGCTACAAACAGTTTACACCAAAATCAACAAAAAATCAATAGTAATTTTGCATAAACATGATAAACTATGATGATCGTTTTTACAAATTATAGCTTTTTCCACTTAGCTCCGCCGGGGATATCTGTAATTTCGACACCCTGAGCCTTTAATTCGTCGCGGATTCTGTCTGCTTCGGCGAAATTCTTGGCTTTTTTAGCTTCCTGACGCGCTTTAATGAGTGCTTCAATCGCAGGATCTGATTCGCCCGATTCGCTGATTACAGTAAATTCTCCTGCCTTAGGAGCAGATGCAAGCTCCTTTCGCTTGGCATCGGCTTTCTTCATGAGATCAAGTCCGAGGACCTTATCAAAGTCTGCAAGAAGTGCAAGCTTTGTTGCATCGGAGGTATTGTATTTCAGTACATCGTACAGAGCGGTAACAGATAGAGCGGTGTTAAGGTCGTTTTCCAAGGCGTCGGTAAACTTTTGCTTGAGAGTATCAAATGCCCCCTGCTCGATTGCTTCGTCACTTGGCTTTAATGCTGCGATCTTTGCTATAAGCTTATTGAATGTAAGAGCGGCGTTATCGAGATTTTCCCATGAGAATACGAGATTCTTGCGGTAATGGGACTGCAAACAGAAAAGTCTGTAAACAAGCGGATCATAGCCTTTTTCCTCGAGCAAGGATACGGTTAAAAATTCGCCCTTGGATTTTGACATTTTTCCCGAATTGGTATTGAGATGGTGAACGTGCATCCAATAGTTACACCATTTATGGCCGAGATATGCCTCAGACTGAGCGATTTCGTTGGTGTGATGAGGGAACGCATTGTCAACACCGCCGCAGTGAATGTCAAGATGTTCGCCTAAATGCTTAAGTGAAATTCCCGAGCACTCAATATGCCAGCCGGGATATCCAACACCCCATGGAGAATCCCATTTCAGCGCCTGATCCTCAAATTTTGATTTTGTAAACCAAAGAACGAAATCGTTTTTATTGCGCTTGTTAACATCCTCTTCAACGCCTTCGCGAACGCCTACTGCAAGGTCATCCTCGCTGAAATCGTTGAAAACATAGTATTTGTCAAGCTTTGATACATCAAAGTAGATGTTTCCGCCTGCAGGATAGGCGTAGCCCTTTTGGATGAGAGTATCTACTATTCGAATGTAGTCGTCAATGCAGTTGGTTGCAGGCTCAACAACATCGGGACGCTTGATGTTGAGCTTGCGACAGTCTTCAAAGAACGCATCGGTATAGAATTTTGCAATTTCCATAACCGATTTATTCTCGCGTTTTGCACCCTTGAGCATCTTATCTTCACCCGTATCTGCATCAGAGGCGAGGTGTCCGACATCTGTGATGTTCATGACACGCTTGACATTGTAGCCGATATAGCGGAGCGTTTTTTCAAGAATATCCTCCATAATGTAGGAGCGAAGATTTCCGATGTGCGCGAAGTGGTAAACTGTCGGACCGCAGGTGTACATTCTGACAATACTCGGGTCTATCGGTATAAAATCCTCTCGGGTTCTTGTTGCAGAGTTATAGAGCTTCATTGTTCTTGTCCTTCCTTGCTTTCTTTGATTTCTTTTTCAAGCTGCTCAATACGAATTTTAAGACGGCAGAGCTCTTGCGCTACAGGGTCAGGAATATGAACCTGGTCAAGGTCATTCGAGTTGATTTTTGAGTTGTTAATTTTCACAACTCTTGCAGGAATACCGACAGCTGTTGAATTTTCGGGAATCGCTTCAAGAACGACCGCATTTGCGGCAATTTTTGAATTGTCACCAACCGTGAACGGTCCGAGCACCTTTGCGCCGGAACCGACCATGACATTGTTGCCGAGAGTGGGGTGACGCTTTCCAACATGCTTTCCGGTGCCTCCGAGAGTGACGCCTTGATAAATCGTGCAGTTGTCGCCTATTTCAGCTGTTTCGCCTATAACAACCGCGCTTCCGTGGTCGATAAATAAGCCCTTGCCGATCTTCGCGCCGGGATGTATTTCAATACCGGTCAGAAAACGCGCGCCTTGGCTCACCATACGAGCGGCAAATTTCATATTATTCTCATGAAGCTTGTGCGAAATTCGATAAGCAAGCATCGCATGAAAGCCTGAATAGAGCAGTGCAACCTCAAGATTGCTGGTTGCGGCGGGGTCGCGCTCGCGTATGATCTCGATATCATTTTTGAGATCATCCTTGATTTTCTTCAGGTTGTTTTTTATAGCTTTTGGGTCGAATTTAATGTTGACCTCCATATGATTTCCTCCGTTAAAATTTTTAAGGTGTATTTTTGGTATATGGATGCAAATTGGATTGTATTAACTGTTATGGTTCATGGATCCGAGGTTAAATATCGAACAGACAGCTTTTCGTGCCGGCAAAATCTTTTGCAGTTCCGATTACATAAGCTCCTCGCTGAAAATCAGCTTAAAACAAAAAATCGCCTATAACCCAACAAGGGTTATAAAGGCGAATTTACGCGGTTCCACTTTATAATTATACTCATAGATACAAAGCCGAGGGCATTATATCCTGCTTCTGTAACGCGAAGCATACGGGTATAGCTACTGTTATTTCACCATACCGGCTCACGGACGCACCTGTTGTCGCTCTAATCGGCGCACGCTCACACCAAGTTTCGCCAAAACGGGCGAATTAACTGCGTGCATTCTCTGAAGCCATTCGATACGGCATCCTTCCGTTCACAGCCTTTAAATTATAACTATATTAACATTATATATCATACATTTTGATTTGTAAATACTTTTTTGAAAAATTTATTGATCACCCAAAAATAAATATCCGAACAGCTTAGCTGTTCGGATATTTTGCATATTATTTAAGCCGGTTTTACTTCTTCCATCATGAAGGCTTCGAGAATGTCGCCCTCCTTGATGTCGTTGAAGCGTTCAAGACCGATACCGCATTCAAAGCCTTGAGCGACCTCGCGAGCATCATCCTTGAAGCGTTTGAGCGAGGAGATCTTATCCTCGAAGATAACAACACCGTCACGTACTACACGAATCTGTGCGTTTCTTGAAACCTTGCCGTCCTGAACGTATGAGCCTGCAATAGTGCCGACGTTCGGAACATGAATGGTCTGTCTGACCTCTGCATGACCGAGAATAACCTCTTTAAAGGTAGGTGCAAGCATACCCTTCATAGCGGCTTCGATTTCTTCGATGCACTCGTAGATAATGCGATATGTGCGAATTTCGACGGATTCCTTCTCAGCCTTATCCATAGCTGATTTGTCAGGGCGAACGTTGAAGCCTACAACAATCGCGTTGGAAGCTGCGGCTAACATTACATCGCCTTCTGTGATTCCACCGACTGCGGTGTGAATTACATTTACGCGAACTTCTTCATTTGAAAGCTTTACAAGCGATTGCTTTACAGCTTCAGCCGAGCCGCCTACATCAGCCTTGATGATTATATTGAGGTCTTTTATGCCATCTGAAATCTGAGCGAACAGGTCATTAAGGTTAACCTTTGCATTAGCCTTGAACTGATCTTCCTTGATTTTTGCGCGACGCTGCTCGGCAAGCTCACGAGCCATACGCTCATCCTCAACTGCCGCAAATTCGTCACCTGATTCAGGAACCTCAGAAAGACCGATAATCTCAACCGGAACTGACGGCCCTGCGGTTTTTACAGTGCGACCCTTATCGTCAGTCATTGCGCGAACGCGACCGACTGCAGTACCTGCGATAACAATATCACCGCTGTTGAGCGTTCCGTTTTGAACGAGAACGGTAGCGACCGGACCGCGGCCCTTGTCAAGCTTAGCTTCAAGAATCAAGCCCTTTGCACGGCGATTCGGATTTGCTTTAAGCTCCTTCATATCAGCAACGAGCAAAACATTTTCGAGAAGATCGTCGATGCCCATTTTTGTGAGCGCGGAAACGGGAACACAGATAACATCGCCGCCCCACTCCTCGGGAAGAAGCTCGTATTTTGTGAGCTCCTGCTTTACATTGTCGGGGTTAGCGGTTGGCTTATCCATCTTGTTGATCGCAACTACAATGTCGATGCCTGCTGCTTTTGCATGGTTGATAGCCTCAACAGTCTGAGGCATGATGCCGTCATCCGCTGCGACTACGAGAATTGCTATATCTGTTGACTTTGCACCGCGGGCACGCATTGCGGTGAATGCTTCATGTCCGGGGGTGTCAAGGAAGGTGATATCTCGGTCGTTTACGCGAACACGGGATGCACCGATTGCCTGAGTAATACCGCCTGCCTCGCCGGAGGTGACGTTGGTATGACGAATAGCGTCAAGAAGAGAAGTCTTACCGTGGTCAACGTGACCCATTACGCAGACAACGGGATCGCGCGCGATCAAATCCTCTGCGCTGTCTTCTGACTCGTCGAAAAGCTTTTCTTCAATAGTAACGACAACTTCCTTGGTAACCTTTGCACCGAGTTCCTCTGCAACGAGGAATGCGGTATCAAAGTCGATTATCTGATTTACCGTTGCCATAACTCCGAGCATCATGAGCTTTTTGATGACCTCGCCTGCGGTCATCTTGAGTCGAGAAGCAAGCTCACCAACTGAAATCTCATCGGGCACAGTAATTTGGAGAGGCTGTTTTTTGGCTCTCTCAATTCCCTGCTTGCGAAGCTTTTCCATAGCCAAACGCTCTTTTTCGCGCTGATTGTCGCGAGAATTTTGCTTCTTTAGCTTTTGCTTTTCGCCGCGAACATCCTTAGATGATTCCGGTACGAAGTTTTCAAGTCTTTCATCGTATTTTTCGAGGTCGACAGTAGTGGTACGAACGTCTACAAGACGGCTTTCGCCGGGATTCTTGGGAGCGTTCTGACCGCGTGTATATGTGTGAACGGGTGCCGGCTTTGGAGAGTTGGAACGGCCTTGGTTTGAAGCCTTATCCTTGTCCTTGAAGCCCATACCGTTGTTCTGAGGACGGTTCCAGTTGTTGTTCTGAGAACGGTTCTGATCTCTGTTGTCGCGATTTCCAAAATCACGTCTATCTCCCTGAGGTCTTGCGCCGTACTGAGATTGATTGTTCGGGCGCTCGCCTGCCTGATGACCCTGCGATGGTCTGCTTCCGTCACGATAAGGCATGTCACGACGGTCGTTTTGAGGACGGTTCATCTGCGGACGGCCGTTGTTATCGCGACGCTCGAACTGAGGACGCTCAGACTGAGCTCTTTGCTGCTGAGGTCTTGATTGAGCGGAGGACTCATTTCTGGGAGTGTCCTGCTTGACGCTCGGAGCCTTTGGAGCAGAATCCTTTGCGGGCTCTTTTGCAGCAGAGGGCTTTGCAGCTGTTTCTTTAGGAGCCGCTTCCTTTGCTTCGGCAGGCTTTGAAGCAGCTTCAATGGGAGCCGCTTCTGCTTTTTCAATAACGGTATCAGCCTTTGTCGGAGCGGATTCAGCCTTGACATTCTCGGCTTTTTCTGCAGAGTCCTTGCCGGCTGCCGGCTTCTGTGCTTTTTCTGTATGAGCTGACGCAATCTTGATTTTGCCGTCAATATAATCGTCAAGACTGTCGATTTGGTTGTTCTCAGTAAGCGCATTGATAACGAGGCTGAACTCGTCTGGAGTCAATACTGTGGAATGAGTTTTGCCCTCGATACCACTGCTTGCGAGCAGGTCGATGACTTCTTTATTCTTCATTCCGAGGTCTTTTGCAAGACCGCTTACTCGGATTTGATTCTTTTGGTTTGCTGCCATATTATATAGTTCATCCTTTCGGTACGGTGATTATACATAAATAATTATTTGTCGAACAGTGCGGCAATGCCGTTTGCGAAATTGATATCAGTAACACCAATAACGGCAATATTCGCGGTTTTTCCGATTTGATTTGATAATACGGATGAGGGAATATTTACTATGCACATGTCTGTGGAATAATAATTGCAGGCATCTTTTATACGCTTTACGGTGTTGGCGGAAGCGTCGGATGCGACAAGCGCAAGAATCACATTTCCGCGTCTTATGCTGTCACGGCACAAATCTGTACCGCATACAAGCTTTCGGGCGCGTGAAGCGAATCCAAGCAAGCCGAGAAGCTTTTTCTCAGAGCCCTGACGGAGTGTATGAATTAATTCTTTCTCACTCATTGTCGGCAAGCTCCTTTTCGAGGGCATCCCAAACTTCCTCTGGGATTTCCACTTCAAGACTGCGTTCGATACGCTTTTGCTTTCTGCATTTTTTTAAGCAGTCAACACTCTTGCAAATATACGCTCCTCGACCCGGCTTTTTGCCGATAAGGTCGAGCGAAACTGTTCCGTCGGGTGCTCTTACCACGCGTGCAAGCTCCGGCTTGGGCATTGATTTGCCGCAGCCAAGGCATTTGCGCTCCGGAATCTTCTTTCGGGGTTTAGTCTGATTGTTTCCCTGCAAAATACGATTTCCTCCGTATTCCGATAGTATCGGATTATCCCTATCCTGTCCGACTTTTGTGTTTTTGTTAGTCGTACCGGATGTCGGGTTAAAATCTGTTTGTTGTATAATTAAAACACATGGTGCTTAGATAAGCTCTGAGCCGGTTTCATCGGCTTCTTCTATGAATGCCTGCTTCGCCGCATTCTCCTCATCGAGAGCAGTGCGCGTCTTGATATCAATCTTGAAGCCTGTGATGCGTGCGGCAAGGCGTGCGTTCTGACCCTCTTTGCCTATAGCAAGTGAAAGCTGGTCGGGATCTACAACTACACGGCAAGACTTTTCGCTGTCTAAAATAACCTCATTTACAACTGCAGGAGAAAGAGCCGCGCTGATGTACTCTGTCGGGTCCTCGCTGTATTTTATGATGTCGATTTTTTCGCCGCGGAGCTCATTGATGATGCTCTGGATACGCATTCCGCGATTACCTATGCAAGCACCGATCGGGTCAACATTTTCATCTCTGCTCATAACTGCCATCTTGGTGCGGGAGCCTGCCTCACGAGCGATGCTCATAATGAGAACTGTACCATCCTGAATTTCAGGGATTTCGAGCTCGAAAAGGCGCTTAACCAGTCCGGGAGCTGTACGCGAAAGCGAAACAACAGGACCTCTGAGAGATTCCTTCATTACCTCGGTGACGAAAACCTTGATGTGGTCGCCAACACTGAAATGCTCGCCGGGAATCTGCTCCTGCTTCTTTAAATATACCTTGCTTGTGCCGGTATCTACTAAAACATCGTCGTTCTCAGGATCGATCTTATCAACGATAGCGGTTATGATTTCTTCCTTCTTGCTCTCGTATTCCTTTATCATCATAGAGCGTTCAGCCTCGCGAATGCCTTGGATAATTACCTGCTTCGCGGTCTGTGCGGAAAGTCTGCGGAAGCTCTTGGGCTTCAATTCAATCTCGCATACATTGCCAATAGAATGCTTGCGGTTGATTTTGAGTGCTTCTGCGAGTGAAATTTCTTGCTCCTCGTCGAGAACCTCCTCAACGATGGTCTTTTGCTCAAACATGCGGATGGTTTGCTTATCCTTGTTGATGTCAACTCGGACGTTAGCAAGACCGTTGCGGTCGCGCTTATATGCGCTGATGAGAGCAGCTTCAACGCGCTCAAGCATGTATTCCTTTGAAATACCTTTTTCCTTTTCAAGCAAATCGAGCGCTTCAAATAATTCGGAATTCATTTTTTGTAACCAAGCCTTTCATGATATTCAATCAAAAACATACACGGTCTTTGCTTTTGAGACCGATTTGTGGGGGACGGTAATGGTGCCGTCTGCGGTTTCAAGCGTAATTTCGGCATTTTCATAAGCCTTTAGTACACCTGAAATGGATTTTTTGCCCGGGAAAGCCTCGAGCGGTGCAAAGAGCTTTAGCTCAATGGTTTCGTCGATGCAGGCATCATAATGCCAATCGTATTTGAGCTCGCGCTCAAGTCCGGGAGATGATACCTCGAGATGATACGCATCATCGATGGGGTCAAGCTCGTCAAGCAGAGGGTCGATTGTGCGATGAACTTTTTCGCAGTCGTTTATATCGATTCCGTCGTCGCTGTCAATTGTGAAGCGAAGGAAATAATCTGCTCCCTCTTTGACATATTCGATGTCCCAAACCACATATCCGAGCTCGCATATGATTGGAGTGAGCGCCTCAGAAACGACCGAAACAATATTTTTTGATGATCTTTTGTTTTTCACTTAATTATCTCCGATAGGTCATATGACAAAATTAAGAGTGGGTCTTTCAACCCACTCTCCTTTATTCATTAAACTACAATAACATTATAACACATGCCCTCAAAAAAAGCAATAGTTATTTGAAAAAAATTAAAATATTTTCCGAAATTTTCACACTTTTCGGTAAACTCACAGAAAAAACAATCACTCCCCACGGCGAACCGCGAGGAGTGAATAGCTATTAACCAAGCTTAGAGTAGTTAATCTTGATACCAGGGCCCATTGTAGATGCGATTACGCAGCTCTTAATGTACTGACCTTTGGTAGCAGCGGGCTTAGCCTTGATGATAGCACCGAGAAGAGTGTTGAAGTTCTCGGAAAGCTTAGCTTCGCCGAAGGATGCCTTGCCGATGGGGCAGTGAATGATGTTGGTCTTGTCAAGACGGTATTCAATCTTACCTGCCTTAGCGTCGGTAACTGCTCTTGCAACATCCATGGTAACGGTTCCAGCCTTAGGGTTAGGCATAAGACCCTTAGGACCGAGGATCTTACCAAGACGACCGATAACGCCCATCATGTCGGGAGTAGCGATGATTGTGTCGAACTCGAACCAGTTTTCCTGCTGGATCTTAGCAACATAATCCTCAGCGCCAACATAATCAGCGCCTGCAGCCTCAGCGTCCTTTGCCTTGTCGCCCTTAGCGAAAACAAGCACGCGAACTGTCTTACCTGTACCGTTGGGGAGAACTACTGCGCCGCGAACCTGCTGGTCAGCATGACGAGAGTCAACGCCAAGACGTACATGAACCTCGATTGTCTCGTCGAACTTTGCCTTTGCAGTCTGGCAAACGAGCGAGAGAGCTTCGGTGGGGTCATAAAGCTTTGCTTTTTCGATGAGCTTTGCGCTCTCGGTATATTTCTTTCCTATGCTCATTGTTTACTCCTCCTTATTCCTCGACTGTGATACCCATGCTGCGCGCGGTGCCGGCGATCATGCTCATAGCGGCCTCGAGCGAGCCTGCGTTCAAGTCAGGCATCTTGGCTTCAGCAATCTGCTTAACCTGATCCTTGGTAAGCTTTGCAACCTTGGTCTTGTTAGGTGTAGCGGATGCGGTTTCGATACCGACTGCTTTCTTGATAAGAACGGGAGCAGGCGGAGTCTTTGTGATGAAGGAGAAGGAGCGATCGGCGTAAACGGTGATTACAACAGGAATGATAAGACCGATATCCTTCTTGGTTCTCTCGTTAAATTCCTTAGTAAATACCGGGATAGCAACGCCGTATGCACCAAGTGCAGGACCTACGGGAGGAGCGGGAGTAGCCTTTCCTGCCGGCAGCTGCAATTTGATGTAACCTGTGATTTTCTTTGCCATAATAAAACACCTCCGTATTGTGGTAGCGGGATAATTATATCCCAAAAGATTTTCGGGAGAATTTTTAGTGGATTTCTCCCTCCCACGTTATGAGGGCAACGCCGCACTGCGTGCGAACGCCTTATAACCTCACTCGTTTGCAAGAGAAATGCTGCTCGAATCAAGCTCGAACGGAGTTTCTCTGCCAAACATATTGGCAATAACCGTGACCTTGCTTTTGTCCTGGGAGATTTCAGCGAGTGTGCCGCGCACGCCCTTGAGAGCTCCGCTGTTGATTTCAACGGTATCACCGATGTTATAATTGACAACAACCCTCGGAGCTGCGGCTTCGATGCCCATTGCGGCAACCTCAGCATCCGTAAGCGGTGTCGGTTTGGATCCGGGACCTACAAAGCCTGTAACGCCGCTGATATTTCTGACGACATGCCATGTCTCGTCAGTCATAACCATTTTTACAAGCACGTAGCTCGGGAAGATCTTTTCCTCGACCTCTTTTTTGGTTTCGCTGTCTACAATAGTTTCAACCGGGATCTGGATGTCAACGATTACATCCTGAAGTCCGCGGTTCTCGACGATTTTTTCAAGGTTCGTCTTAACCTTATTTTCGTAGCCGGAGTAGGTATGAGCAACATACCATCTTTTTTCTCCAGTTGCATCATACAGATCACTCATCGAAGTTCACCGTATTTCCTTCAAGTTATATAAGCTTGCCGAGCTCGACAATGCCAGTAGATAACACAAAGTCCAAAAGACCGATAAAAGCACCGACGATTATGACAGCAACTGCTACGATAAGCGTGTTTTTGAATGTAAGCTCTTTGGATGCCCAAACAACCTTCTTGAGCTCACTCTTGTACTCTCGCAAAAACTTCTTGATTCGCTCGCCAAGGGAGGGCTTGTCCTTCTTAACGGGCTTCTTCTCGGAAGTTTTAGCTTCGTTTTTCTCGATTTCCGCCATGATTATCCTCCAAAATATTTTTGTCGTTTGCCAGCGTGTTAAATCAAAGTGCGATTATACACACGGACCGTGTCGGATTACTTTGTTTCCTTGTGAAGGGTATGCTTGCGGCAGAATTTGCAGTACTTGTTCATTTCAAGTCTGTCGGGGTCGTTCTTCTTGTTTTTCTTTGTGTCGTAGTTTCTCTGCTTGCATTCGCTGCATGCTAATGTGATTTTAACTCTCATTTCGGCACCTCCCGATAATTTTATGTGACAGCGAGGCTGTCACCCACAGCAATATGCCATGGCTTTAATGTGTTCGACGACGCGACGTTATGGCATTTCGCGACGTCCTTCGTACCTCCCTCAGGAAAGCTGTTCCGTTGCCGTGCGTTTCGCGGCGAATGCGCACAAAAAAAGAACCCTCTCGCAGAGGTATAATTATTATACCCCATGTTTATCGGTTTGTCAAGGCTTTTTTGCATGTTTTTTCTTGAAATAATCTACAAAAAACAAGGCTTGAGGGCGTTATTTGGTCGATATAATGACAGAAAACGCTCCTGGGGCTCAAAAATCTCCGTTTCTGATTTTCTCGGCTGTCAATAAAACAAAGCTTCCAAGCGTGAGATGACTTCCGCTTTTTTCTGTGTAGCCTGAAAAAGACCTTATTTTTGGAAGCTCATAGGCGCACATCATTGCACGACGGCATGCGTGCTCGAGTGCCGTTGTCCGTGTCGAAAACTCCTTTGCAACACGTGGGTACAGTATTTTGGTGAAGAATTCAGCTTCACTCGGCTCATTATATACTATACTTATCATTCTGACTAAGAATTTAAAGCCTTTCAGTTTGATGGGTACTCCGAGATCGATCAGCGCGGCGGATATGTGTGTTTCAAGCTCTTCGTTGTCTAGCTTTGATTGATTTTCTTTCATAAATGATTACCTCGTGGTTGTTTTTTAGCAAATAATATTATAATGCACAGCAGGTTTATAATCAATTGACAGTATGTAAGAAATACCGGAAAATGATTTGTGGGGTGGTACAAGTATTTTTGGGAAAATGTCGTATAGTGTAGAATAATGTCAAGAAAATGTCGAAATGAGGGCGTTTTCGTAATATTTTGCGTATTGATTTTTTGAAGCATACATGATATAATTACTTTGCAGATTAAAGAAACAAATTCGATCGTACTAATGAATGGAAATATAATGAACACAGAATTTTTACCGATTTCGCGTGCGGATATGCAGGCGCGCGGATGGGATCGTCCTGATTTTGTATATGTAACGGGTGACGCATATGTAGATCATCCGAGTTTTGGCGTTGCGATAATTTCGCGAGTGCTTGAGGCTGAGGGCTTCCGGGTTGCAATTCTCTCTCAGCCTGACTACAAATCATGTGACGCGTTTAAGGAATACGGACGCCCGAGGCTCGGATTCCTTGTGACCTCGGGAAATATTGACTCCATGGTTGCGCACTATACTGCCTCAAAGAAACGCAGATCCTACGACTATTATTCGCCTGGAGGAAAAATGGGGCTTCGTCCCGACCGTGCGGTTATAGTTTACTGCAATCGAATAAGAGAGGCGTATGGAGACGTTCCGATTATTATCGGTGGTCTTGAAGCCTCGCTCAGGCGAATGGCGCACTACGATTATTGGGACGACAAGGTGCGTCGGAGCGTGCTTATCGATTCCCGTGCGGATATTTTGACCTATGGAATGGGTGAGAATATTTTAAAACGCATAGCAAAGCTCCTTGACCGCGGAATCCCGATAAAGAAGATTCATGATGTGCGGGGAACCGTATACGCGACCACGCGTGGTGAGGATGTGCATTTTGATGTCGCAGGCTCGTGGGATTATAATGATCTGAAGACGGATAAACGCCGCTATGCCGAGGCGTTCGGCATCCAATACAGCAATACCGATGCAGTCAGCGGCAAAGCGATGATCGAGTATTATGACAATAAACAGCTTGTCCAAAATCCGCCGATGCCGCCTCTTGAACGAGAGGAGCTCGACGCGGTCTACGCTCTGCCTTATACAAGACGCCCACATCCGAGCTATGATAGTGTAGGCGGTGTTCCCGCAATCACCGAGGTTGAAATGTCAATAACTCACAACCGAGGCTGCTTCGGCGCGTGTAATTTCTGCGCCCTCGCTTTTCATCAGGGGCGGACGGTCCGTTCACGCTCGATAGAATCGGTTGTCAAGGAGGCAAAGCTCATTACAGAGGTGCCGAATTTCAAGGGATATATCAACGATATCGGCGGACCTACGGCGAATTTTCGATATCCGTCCTGCAAGCAGCAGCTCGAATCGGGAGTTTGCAAAAACAGAAAGTGCTTAGCGCCAAAGCCCTGCAAAAATCTTATCGCCGATCACACCGAATATATTGAACTATTAAAGCAGGTCGAAAGTCTTCCGAAAATCAAAAAGGTGTTCATCCGTTCGGGTGTAAGATTTGATTATGTGCTTGCGGATAAAAATGAAGCTTTTTTCAAAAAGCTGGTTCACGACCATGTCAGCGGTCAGCTTAAGGTAGCGCCCGAGCATTGCTCTGCGAATGTGCTCAGCTGTATGGGAAAGCCTGCAATCGAGTCGTTTGAAGCCTTCAAAAAACGGTATTTTGAGCTTACAAAAAGCTTTGGTAAGGAGCAGTATCTTGTGCCGTACCTTATGTCGAGCCATCCCGGAAGCAGAATGTCCGATGCGGTAGAGCTCGCGCTTTATTTGAAAAAATGGGGATATGCTCCCGAGCAGGTTCAGGACTTCTATCCGACGCCCGGAACTGCTTCGACGGTAATGTATTACACGGGGCTTGACCCGCTGACGATGAAAGCTGTATACTGCGCGAAGGATTACGAGGAAAAGCAGATGCAGCGAGCTTTGCTTCAGTTCAATCGCCCTGAGAATGCTCCGATGGTTCGAAAGGCGCTTAAAAAATGCGGCAGAGAGGACCTGATCGGCTTTGGAAAGGAATGTCTTGTAAAGCCTGAGCGTATACATAAGCCAAGCGAATCAAAAGGACTGCACAACACCGCAAAGCGCCCGAATGCGAGCAAGAAAATGACCTTAAATAAACGCGTATCAAAAAAGAGAAACGGCAAAGGACAGCGATGAAATCCGTTTCAATTAACATTACATTTATATTACAATTGATAAGAAACACTTGAATTATTGGTGGAAATAATGTATCATTAAGACACTAAGATTTATTTGCTTGATTTATTGCGAAAGGATTGATTAACGTGCCAATGCAAGCAACCGGAATGGAAGCTCAGGTATCGTCTGATAAGAGCAAAACGATTACCTTTACGTTGCCTGATGAAAAAGAAGATGAAATGAAGCGTACTCTCGGTGCAATATACGAGGCTCTTCGCGAAAAAGGTTATAACCCGATAAATCAGCTTGTCGGATATATCCTTTCGGAGGACCCGACATACATAACAAACTATAAGAACGCGCGCAGCCTCATTCGCAGAATTGACCGCGATGAGCTTCTCAACACTTTGGTGAAGAATTATTTGGGCGTTTGATTTCTTATGGAAGTATACGACCTTCACAAAATGAAAACGGAGGAGAGCGTCAGCTCTCCTCTCTCTGTAGCGCTCGGAAATTTTGACGGAGTCCATCTCGGACACAAAAAGCTTATAGCCGAGGCTGTACGCTATGCAAAGGAGCACGGAATTGCATCGGCGGTCTGGACGTTCGCTGACGGCGATACTCCGATGCCGAACAAGCCGTCAATAAAATCCATAACAACTACAAAGGACAAGCTCTCGCTTTTTGGGGGGCTTGGCATTGACTATGTGATTTTCGAGAGCTTCGATAAGGTTTGCAGAATGACTCCTGAGAGCTTTGTAAACGATGTTCTGCTCAAAGAGTGCCGCACGCAATGCGCAGTCTGCGGATTCAATTTCCGTTTCGGATTCGGCGGTGTCGGAAACAGCGACGATCTTGTGAAATTAATGAAGCCTCGGGAATCTATCGTAGTTCCGCCGTTTTATTATGAAAATACTCTTGTCAGCTCATCGGTAATACGCAGCTTTATCGAGAACGGCGAGCTTGAAACCGCAGAGAAATATCTCGGACATCCGTTTTTCCTTGAATCTGCCGTTGTCCATGGCAAACAGCTCGGCAGAGAGAATGGGCTTCCGACGATAAATCAAAACTTTGCGCCATCGCAGGTCATCCCGAAAAGGGGAATTTACGCATGTACAGTAGAGATTGACGGCAAAACCTACCTTGGAGCGGCGAATGTGGGTGTTCGCCCGACCGTTGACGGCGACATGCAACGCATCAACTGCGAAACGCATATTATCGATTACGAGGGCTGGCTTTACGGAAGATGTGTGAAGGTATCGTTTTATAAGCGGATAAGAGATGAACGCAGGTTTGACGGACTGGACGAGCTCTCTTTGCAGATTAGAAAAGATATAGACAGGACCCGAGAATACTTTGCAGACAAGCTGAAATAAGGGTGGAAAGGATGATATAGCTGTATGAAAAAACGCATTGTAGCTGTTATATTAATGCTCGTGTGTATATGGCAATTTGTTTTGCCTGCCCTTGCAGAGGATGAGGTGATAAAGGTTGAACCTGTCGAGATTGAAAACTGTAATGCCGCAACGGTATATAATATTGAAAACGAGCAGTTTATTTACGAGCTTGATGCCGATAAGATTATCTACCCTGCCTCGACTGTAAAGCTGATGACGGCGATTATTGTTATTGAGGCGTTGAACGGAGATCTCAAACGTATGGTATCCGTTCAAGGAGGATCGCTCATAGATATCAGTGGAAACAGCATCGGACTCAAGCACGGAGAGATCATGACGGCTGAGCAGCTTTTGTATGCGCTTTTATGCGGCTGTGCAAACGATGCAGCAAGCGCACTCGCATGGGAGATTGCAGGAAGCACTGAGGCTTTCGTTGAAATGATGAATCAAAAAGCAAAAGAAATCGGTGCACTTAATACGGTATATACCAATCCAACCGGAATGCACGACCCCGATATGGTAACGACCGCAAAGGATACGGCGATAGTCGCAGCCTACGCGCTGCAGCTTTCCCCAATCGCTGATATGTCATCTGTTGAGAAGTTTGTAATACCTCAGACGAATATTCGCTCCGAGCGAACGATTTATAACAAAAACTATTACTTCGCATCAAACCGTGAGTACAAATATATATGGAGAGTTCCAAAGGGCCTGAATTCCGGATACACCGACGAGGGTGGCTACTGCATGGTAACCTCGGCAACACGCGAGGGTTTAACATATATAGCTGTTGTTATGGGAGCTACTGCTGATGATGAGTACATTTATTCATACACGGAAGCCGCAGATTTGATAAAGTGGGCGTTCAATGCGTACAGCCGTACGACTGTGCTCTCGACATTTGACCCCGTTTGCGAGGTGCCGGTAAGGCTTGCGGGAAAGGTTGACTATGTAACGTTGTTTCCGTCCGAAACGGTCGAGCTCTTTCTTCCGAGGGGAATAGATGTAAAGCAAGATGTAAAAATCGATATTTCGCTCGAATCCGAAACCTTGACTGCTCCTGTCAGTGAGGAGCATGTGGGAGGCAGACTGACGGTTTCCTTTAACGGAACAGAGCTCGGAACATATGATCTTATTACGCGCAACAGCGTTAACAGAAACAACATCCTGTACATTCTTGATTTGGTATTAGGCTTTATGGCAGGAGAGGTGTTTAAAACCTTGCTGATTTTTGTGGGAATAGCAGCTTCGCTGTATGTATTGGGCTGGGGAGTTGTCTATTTCAGCCGCGAAAAAGAAAGAAACAGACGAGAAAGATAAAAGGAGCTGTTGCACTTAGATGCAACAGCTCCCAAAAAATACACCTTGTCACCCATTGAGGGTTCCATTTTTGTGTGCACTGCACACAAAAACCGTTGTATTTGGGCGCATTCGCGCCCGGGGCTGCCGCAAGTTTTCAACTTGCAACAGCCCCTTTTTATACTCAGAACATAATATCGTCATTGTCAAGGTAATATTCTTCATTTAAACGGCGCTGCTTCTTTTGGGCGAGTTTTTTTGAGATGCCCTTTGCAAACAGCACGACGACCATTATCGCCGAAATAGCACATAATAAAATAACAATAAGCTTTGCTACGGGAATGGAGAAATTGCCGTGAGCTGATACGGTCAGATAAGGCTCATATTCCTTCTTCTTTGAGTAAAACGATGTCGAAACATCGAAGGATTTCTTTATTTTCAAGCTGTTTTTGCCGAAAAGCTGGTTTGAGAGCTTGTTAACATCCTTTTGGAGATGCTTTGCGAATTTTGCCATGGTTGTTATGCGACCTTCCTTTTTTGATTTCCAAGCGCGGTTGATTGAGTGTGTTATTTCGTCGGCTTCTGCTTTATTCCGAATATTGACAGAATACGGAAGTTTTTCGAGCCGAGGAAATATGACAGCCAGCCGACAAACAATGCAGGGAATGTGATTATAATAAACCACCACCATGTGTCGAGTATAGTGGCTTTTTCAAATAACGAATCTCCGAGGAGCTTTATAATGCCAAGGTACATGCCTTGAATAAGACGGGCAATGGCATTGCAGACCATGCTCAGGTTGCCTGCCCATTTTGCGTCAAAGCCGTTGCTTATTATTGCACCGAAGCCGATGAGAACTGCGAGAATGAGATTTGGCAAATTCGCGCCGAGCGCTATAAAAAAGCCCTTTGAGGGGAACTCTCTCATGCGTCCGCTGTCAACGCGGATTTTGTCCTTCGCGCCGAGCTCCCAACCGACTGAATATACAAGAAACATATAAAAAAGCACAGAGAAAATGCTCGACGCAAGAAGCAGCGAGTTGTTACTTCCCGTTGAGAGAGCTAACATGGTTCCGAATATCGTCATTCCAAGCTGATTAATAAACATCTTGACCATGCTGTATGAGTTTTCTTTAATAAAGTTTATCATGAATGCCTTTCTCCCACAAACTCATGCTGAGTTGAGATAACAGTATAATATATATTATATTTTATAAATGAAGGAGAAATTTTTCAATACCTATTGATAAAAGTTTACATTTTATTCGATAATCCTTTACTCACCTCACCCAAGACGTGCATTTGCTTGACAAATAATCGTGTGTAGTTTATAATTATCATTAATAAGAGTATTGTTCAGTCGGAGGGATTGTATGCAGAGGTTAGTGGATTATGATGAGATTCCCGAGATAATTCGAAAATTTGTTGAATACAAGCTCACTGTCGGTATGTGTTCGAAAAAAACTATGGATGAATATGCGCTTGATCTCAGGACTTTTTTTCGTTGGCTTACGGCAAAACGGGCAGGCCTCGCGATTGATTCCATGGGCGATGATGAATTTTCAAAAATCGATATAATGGGAGTGGATACAAGTCTTGCCGATTCGGTGAAATCCGAGGAGATTTACGAATTTCTTCACTATACTCTTGAGCTTCGCAACAACAAATGGTCGGCAAGAGCGCGAAAGCTCTCTGCTTTAAAAAGCTTTTATAAATATCTGACTGTAAACAGGAAGCTTATAGAAAATAATCCGACTAAGGATATCGAGAGTCCCAAGCCTAAAAAAACTCTGCCGAAGTTTTTGACGCTTGATGAGAGTGAAGCGCTTCTTGAGGCGGTCAGAGCTGATGCTCTTTCGAAGACACGGGAGCGCGATAGCTGTATATTAGTGCTTTTCTTGAACTGCGGAATGCGTTTGTCTGAGCTTGTCGGGATAAATCTTTCGGATATTGACCGAAATATGGAATCACTTCGCGTGCTCGGCAAGGGCTCTAAGGAGCGGCTTATCTATTTAAACGAAGCCTGCCGTGATGCGATACGGGCTTATCTGAAGGTGAGAGCGTCTGATGAGGTTCAGATAAAGGATAAAAATGCGCTGTTTTTGTCGTCGCGCCATACAAGGATAAGCAATAAAACCGTTCAATGGGTTGTATATAAATATTTGAAGCTGGCAGGACTTGAAAACAGACGATTATCAACTCATAAGCTGCGCCACACGGCGGCAACCCTTATGTACCAATCCGGCGGAGTGGATGTTCGCGTGCTGAAGGATATTCTCGGCCACGAGCAGCTGAATACCACTCAGATATATACACATGTCAGCGACGAGAGTATGAAAAAGGCTGTCGCGTCCAATCCGCTTGCAAGCTTTCGGGCGGGCTCGAGGACTGTGCTCGAAGATGAAAATGAGGATGATTAGGCCGTGTACGATATAAACAAGACTCTTTTTGTTTCCGACCTTGACGGAACGCTCCTGAAAAGCGACGGAACGCTTGATACGAATACAGCAAGAGAAATAAACCGCATGGCTGCGGCAGGGCTGAGGATCTCCTTTGCGACTGCAAGGTCATATCACACCATGAAGAAGGTTGCCGGCGAAATAAATGTTAATATTCCGCTTATACTTCATAACGGAGTGTTTATCGCAAGCAGCACTGACGGAGAGATATTATCAGCGGAATATTTAAAGCCGACAGAAAAAATTGCCGAGGTTTTAGGACGCTTGAATATCGAGCCGTTAGTATTCTCACAGCGAGGAAGCAAGCAGTATTTTTCGTATTTGCCTGATAGGATTAACCGCGCAACACGCACCTTCAACGAGCCAAGACAAAACGATCCGAGAAATCTGCCTGTCTGCGATCCCGAAAAACTGTGGGACGGAGAGATTTTTAACGTTACCTGCATTGGCGATGAGCCGGCATTGAGATTAGCTTATGCTGAGCTGAGAGATGTTTGCCGATGCTTCTTCGGCAAGGATTATTATAGCGGCGAATATTGGCTTGAGATGATTTCAAAGGATGCTTCCAAGGCACTCGCTCTCGAACGCTTAAAGACGATGCTCGGATGTGAGAGGACGGTTGTGTTTGGAGATGGAAACAATGACATTGAAATGTTTGAAGCCGCAGACGAATGCTATGCTGTGGAAAATGCGCTTGACGAGCTTAAAGTCCGTGCAACGGCAGTTATCGGCGGTAACGATGACGGAGCTGTTGTAAAATGGCTTAGGGAAAATGTTCTCATTTAGGTGTAAAATCTTGACTTGATTCAACGAAAGGACGGTATATGTATGAATTTTCTGCGTGAGCGTCCTCTCGTTTTTTCAATTGGAATCGGAATGCTTGTGGCTTTGGCGGCGGCATTCCTGCCCGGAGTATGGAAGCTGCTGATTGCGTTTGTTGCAATAATCGGCACGCCCGTAGTTTTAATAATTCTTCGCAAATATGATATTTACAAAATATGCGGAGCACCGGCTGCAGCGGTAATGCTTATCACGCTTGCGGTGGTTCTCTGTTTGCTTTTGACCTCGTGGGCGTTCTTTGATATTCATGCCGCGCCGTTTGATAACGAATTCGATGCCAAAATAAGCGGTACGGTGGTCGAAGTTAAAAGATCAGCTTCCTACAGCTCGACCTATGTGGTGCGCCTCGATACGCTTGATGACAAGCGCACGAACGCAAAGGGACTGCTTTATTTTGACGGGACGGCGGGTCTTGTCATCGGCGAAAGATTCACAGCCGAGGTGAGCTTTGTTCATCTCGAGGATTTCTATTCAATATACGATGTTTCACGCGAAGAAATGCTTGCAAACGGATACGTATTTGCGTGCGAATCGAGCGATAATCCAACCGTTGTCGGGACGGCGGACGGGCTTGAAATAGGGCTGTCACGGCTTCGCACTAAGCTGATGACCAAGCTTGCGCTTTATCTCGATCGCGACAGCGCAGCACTCGTGAATGCGCTGCTGCTCGGAGAACGAAATGAACTTGGAAAGCTGAAGCGTGATTTTACATATATGGGCACGAGTCATCTGCTTTCCATAAGCGGCCTGCATCTTGCCCTGCTTTGCGTAATTGTAATCAGAATCCTCAGACGGTTAAAAAGCCCGTTTTATTTGATATATCCGGTTGGAATCCTCTTTGTTCTTTGCTATATGGCATTGACGGGTTTCCCGATATCGGTTATTCGCTCGGGTATAATGCTTATTCTGTCGTTTGTCGCCGCAATGTCAGGTCGGCACAGCGATGGGATTATTTCATTGTTCATCGCGGGTGGGCTGATAATGCTTGTCGACCCTGCGGCTGTGTTCGATAAGGCATTTGGGCTGTCGTTTACGGCAACACTCGGAGTTTTATTGATGCTTGAGGAGATTGACAAATTAAAGAATGGCAGATTTGCCGATTTTTGCGCAAAGCATAAGCTTATATCCGATATCCTGGCTGATGCGCTTGTAACCCTTGGAGCGACTATGTTTATATTGCCGCTTCAATGGCTGTATTTCGGAGAGGCTTCGCTTGCGTCAGTTCCCGCAACTCTGATTATGATGCCGATATGCGAGCTTTACCTTATAATGCTTTTTCCGTATCTGCTGTGCACGGTTTTAAACCTGCACTATATATGCGAGATTTTCGGAAAGCTGATAATTCTCGCAACTCGAATAATTGAGTATATATCGGGTGAGTTTGCGGAAATCTCTCCGCTTGTTTCGCTAAACTATCCATTCGTTCCGCTAATAATCATAATTACCGCTATTGTACTTGTGTTGATGATGATAAAGAACTGCAAAAGCTGGCTTTATGCATTTATACCGTTTGGGGCATCGGTTGCGGTCTTCTTTGCATGCGTATTTGTATGGAACATAAGAAACGGTGATGAAACAACGCTTAGCTATATTAATTACAAAAACGAGGATGTCATTCTACTCGTTTCGGACGGCGACAGCATGCTGATTGACATCACATCCGGCTCGAAAAGCGTGATGAGCCTTGCCCGAAGTGCATTGGCGCAAAATAATCAAACGGATATCGACATGCTTCTCCTGACTCATCTGCACAGCAAGCATGGTATTTCGCTCAAAGCCCTGCTTCGTGAACGGATTGTAAAAACGCTGATCATTCCCGAGCCGACAAGCCAAAATGAGCGGTATAGTTTGGTAGATATTCTGAATGCAATTGAAGAATACGATATAAATATTATGTATTATTCTGTAGAGGAAGAGACCACCGTCAAGCTGAACGGTGTGGCAATTGAGCTTCCGGAATACACCAAGATCAAGCGGTCAACACATCCGATGACAGCAATGAATTTTGTAACCGAAAGCGGACGGTTTTCTTATGGCGGCGGCTCGATCTGGGAGAGCGAATACATGTGGGATTTCGTTGCTGATTCGACAAGACTGCTGCTTGGTAAGCATGGCGCGGTGTATAAAACTCCGCCAGAGGAGATAGCCGACGGAGTTATAGCGATGGTAGTGGCGGACCATTCGCTTGCGGATGATGCACTTGCAGGTAAAATCGACGGAATATATTCATTAAACGAAGACGCATTTCCCCTTTTTAAGCTCGAACCGTAACATTTTTGAAAACTTAGGCGTTCTGTTGTTGCAATTGAGTAAAAAAAGGTGTAAAATGTAAGATAATACTTTATATACTTATTAGAGAGGAAAATGATGGCTTATGGGTCTTATAACAAAACACATTGCCGATGGAGTTAATTTTAACTATCTCGAAACGGATAAATTTAAAACCGGATTCCTTTCGGTGAATTTTATCTCTGGGCTCGATAAGGATACTGTGGCAAAGAACGCGTTGATTCCGTCAATATTAATGCGTGGCTCGAAGAGATATCCCGACATGGCGGCTATTAATAAGAAGCTTGATTATCTTTACGCATCAACCCTTTCCGCACGCAATTATAAGCGCGGTGATATGCAGATTTTCGGAATTTGCGCCGGAATGCTTGACAGCGCGTATACTATCAATGGGGAGGATCTGCTTGATGAGGTAACAGAGCTCCTTTTTGAAATTCTTCTTGACCCCATCTGCGACGGCGATGCGTTTAACGAAGCTTATACCGAAAGCGAAAAGGCAAATCAAATTGATGCAATAAACGCTAAGATAAACAACAAGGCGGTATACGCTCGTTCCCGCTGTATTGAGGAAATGTGCAAAAACGAACGCTTCGGCATGCAGGAAACGGGTACGGTCGAGGATGTTGAGGCATGCAACAAGGAAAACATTTTCGCTCAGTATAAATACGCTCTTTCAAAATATCCTGTAGAGATATTTTTTGTCGGTCACTGCGATGCGGACAAGCTTGCAGACAAGCTTTCAAGTATATTCGCGTCAATCAAGCGCGAAACGCTTCCGATTCCGCAAACGGAAATCGTGCGCGAAGCGGCGGCTGTACAACGCATTACAGAGGATATGCCCGTAAATCAGGGCAAGCTGACTATCGGCTTCCGTACGGGAACAACGCTTGTCGATGCTGATTATCCTGCGCTTATGATGTTTAACGAGATGTACGGCGGAGGCGTTACTTCAAAGCTGTTTATGAATGTTCGCGAAAAGCTGAGCCTTTGCTATTACAGCTCAAGCTCGCCGGATGCGGTAAAAGGACTTATGATAGTTTCGAGCGGAATTGAGGTTGCAAACCGCGAGATAGCCGAAAAGGCAATATTTGAGCAGCTCGAAATGATGAAGAACGGTGAATTCTCGGAATATGAGCAAAACAGCGCGCTTCTCAGCCTTGTAAACTCTTACCGCGAGCTTTCCGACAGCGCGCGCGGACTTGAAACGTGGTATCTCGGACGGAAGCTCCTCGGAATCAACAACGATCCCGACGATGTTGTAAAATCGCTTGAGGCTGTCACCCGTGAGGAGATTATCGCCGCAGCTAACAAGGCTTCGCTTGATACAATCTATTTCCTCAACGGAACCTTGAAGGGAGATGAGGCAGATGCTTAACATTACTGCAAAAAGAAATGAGTTTTTAAAAGAAGAATATTATAAGTACGAGCATAAAAGCGGTCTTGAGGTTTATGTGTTCCCTAAGAAGCTTTCAACAACATACGCTCTTTTTGCGACAAGATACGGCTCGATTGATTCAAAATTCAAGCTTGCAGGCGACGAGAATTATACCGTCGTTCCGGATGGTATCGCGCATTATCTCGAGCACAAAATGTTTGAGAATCCCAATGGAGAGGATACCTTCTCGCGCTATGCAAAATACGGTGCAAGTGCTAACGCATACACCTCGAATACAATGACTGCATATCTCTTTTCCTGCACGTCAAATTTCAAGGAATCTCTTGAGATTCTGCTTGACTTTGTAACAACGCCATACTTCACGCCCGAATCTGTCGCTAAGGAACAGGGTATTATTGCACAGGAAATCAGAATGTACGAGGACCATCCGATACATCGCCTCTATCAAATGCTTCTTGAGGGAATGTACGAAAAGCACAATGTTCGAATCAATATTGCCGGAACGGTAGAATCGATCTCGCATATTACATCCGATATACTCTACGAATGCTACCGCGTGTTCTACAATCTCTCCAACATGAAGCTGATTGTGTGCGGAGATGTCAGCGCCGAAGATGTAAACGAGGTGTGCGATAAGGTTCTGAAGAATCAGACACCGGTCGATATAATAAGAGATTATCCCGAAGAAAGAGCAAATGTATACAAGCCCCGCAGCGAAATCGCCATGAAGGTTTCAAAGCCGCTTTTCGCAATCGGCGTTAAGAATGTGGATATTCCTGAGGACGGCTACGGACGAATGAAGGTTTCGGCAACCGCAGATATTCTCAACGATATCTTATTTGGAAAAACGAGCGAATTTTACAATAAGCTTTATGAGGAAGGACTTCTTTCAAGTCAGTTCGATTTCGGCTTTGCGATTAATAAGAGCTTCAGCTTTAATGAGCTCGTCGGCGAAAGCAAGGATCCTGACGCTGTATATGCACGCTTTGTTGAATGCGTGGAAAAGGCTAAGAGAGAGGGCTTGCCTGAGGAAGATTTTGAACGGTCCAAGCGCGCGCTTTACGCATCGATGGTCAAGTGCTTTGACAGCACAGAGGATATTGCAAATTACATGCTGAATTATGCCATTGACGACGGCGATTTGCTCGACTATGTGGATATACTCTCAAAAATCACTCCTTGTGATGTAACAAATATGCTTAATACTGCATTTAAGAGCGAATACTATTCGCTTGCTGTTGTTAAGCCACTCGAAACGGAGGAATAAAATGCCAAATACTATATCTTTCCCCGGACTTGGAATCGGTGAGTTTGTGCTGAATCCGGTAGCATTTTCTGTTTTCGGTCACGAGATCAGATGGTACGGAATTATCATAACACTTGCAATGATAGTTGGATTTATTGTTGCAAATCGCAATGCAAAAATCGAAAAAATCAAATCTGACGATGTTTACGACCTCGCAATATTTCTTATAGTATTTGCAATGGTCGGTGCTCGCCTTTACTATGTTCTGATGACGCTTGACACATATGATTCGTTCTATGACGTCATAGCAATTTGGAATGGCGGACTAGCGATTTACGGAGGCGTGCTCGCAGGCGCGCTTACGATATATATCGTTGCGAAGGTCAAAAAGATCAGCGCCGCAAAAATGTACGATATGGTTGTACCCGGTCTTGCCATAGGACAGGCGATTGGCCGTTGGGGCAATTTCTGCAATGCTGAGGCTCACGGAATTGACACCACACTCCCGTGGAGAATGGGCATAATGTACGGCGGCTCGATAGTTACGAGATACTATCACCCGACATTTCTCTACGAGTCGCTTTGGAACATTGTTGGATTTGTTATCCTCATGCTCGTCTACAAACGCAAGAAATATGACGGACAGATTGCATGGATATATGTTACATGGTATGGTCTTGGACGCGTAATGATTGAGGGACTTCGCACAGACAGCCTTATGCTCGGCCCAATCAGAGTATCTCAGGCGGTTGCAGCACTAAGCATTGTACTCGGATCGATCTTCCTTATAAGAGGGCTGTTTAAAATAAAGGAAATGAATCTCGAAAATGTCGATTACAATAATGTATATTCTTCTGTGAAGGAAAATCTCGGTTTCGACGAAACGTCATCCTTTGAGATCCTCGAGCCTGAAGCAGAGAAAAGCGAGGATAGCGATACCGATACCGATACAAACAGCAATTGTGAATCTGGCGCGGAGAATAGCGACAACGAATAATAAGGAGAAAAATCAAATGGCAAATATAATTGACGGAAAGAAAATAGCTGCCGAAGTAAGAGCAGAGCTCGCGGCAGAGTGCGCAGAGCTTAAAGAAAAAGGAGTTACGCCCGGCCTTGCAGTGATTATTGTAGGCGAGGATCCTGCATCCAAGGTGTATGTTCGTAACAAAAAGAAGGGCTGCGAGGAGGTAGGATTCCATTCTGAGGTGTATGAGCTTCCCGAGGCTACTACTGAGGAGGAGCTTCTCGCGCTTGTAGACCGACTGAATAAGGATGATGCTATACACGGAATACTTGTTCAGCTCCCACTTCCAAAGCATCTTAACGACGAGCTTATAATTGCAAATATCGATCCTAAGAAGGATGTAGACGCGTTCCATGAGGTTAATGTCGGAAAGATAATGATAGGAAATTATGATTTTCTTCCCTGCACACCTGCCGGTGTTATGGTGCTGCTTGAAAAGAGCGGAATCGACGTTTCGGGCAAGGAGTGCGTTGTTGTAGGCAGAAGCAATATTGTCGGCAAGCCTCAGGCTATGCTGCTGCTTCACGCGAACGGTACGGTTACCGTATGCCATTCGCGTACTAAGGATCTCGCAGAGGTTACACGCCGCGCGGATATTCTTGTTGTCGCAATCGGAAAAGCCGATTTTATAACCTCGGATATGGTCAAAGAGGGCGCGGTCGTTATCGATGTCGGAATGAACCGTCGCGCTGACGGAAAGCTGACGGGCGATGTTGACTTTGCTTCGGTAAGTGAAAAGGCTTCATACATTACACCCGTTCCGGGCGGAGTTGGTCCCATGACGATTACAATGCTTCTCCGAAACACATTGACGGCGGCAAAAAAGTGTCTTAATTGATTTTAAGCAACGCGCGAGCATAATAAAATGGAGAGATAATTTGGCAGGTGCCGACAGATGGAAATTTAATGAAGCACGGCATTTGTTTAGCAAAATTTGAAAAATGAAAACGGCATTCAGCGTTGGCAGGATGCCGTTGCTCGTTTTTTGACGAAAAACCTTATATTTTCGCCCATTAATGTAGTGAGCTCAAAATTTAGTCAGAACAATAGAAATATTGCTTCCCTGCTTTATAGCAGATGATGACTACGGAAAGCCGAAAGTTAAATGGAGGAAGAGCATGGATATTTTATTTCATACCGAGGATTATGTGTTTTCATATAGAGTTGCCGGTATATGTATACAAAACGGAAAAGTGCTGTTACAAAAGCCTGACAATGATACAGCGTTTGCATTTCCGGGCGGTCATGTGGAATTTGGGGAAAATCATGCACAGACCCTTATGAGGGAGTTCGAGGAAGAGATCGGTGTGGAGGTTTCTGTAGGAGATCTAAAATGGGTAGGAGAACTTTTCTTCCCATGGGGTAACAAGCCTTGCCATCAGGTATGTATGTACTACATCGTGGAAATCAATTCCGACAACATTCCGTTGGAAGGCGTGTTTATGGGAAAGGAACAAATAGAAGGCAGAAAATTCAACATGGAGTTTTACTGGGTGCCTTTGGAGGAACTGAAAAATATAGAAGTCTATCCTACAAATGTTGTAGAGCTTATAAATCAAATCGAACTTGGAGTGCAGCATTTTATTTATCGTGAGTGAGCATACACACAGATGAATACATAATGCAATATCCTGCCCAATCCGACACATCGGTATCACAACAAAACATTCGTTGATATTACGTTAGCTAATTGTTTACAATAAGTTCAATAATTTAGCTGAAAAATGTATTAAAATAGTAATATGAAGAATTTTGAAGTATTTTGTGAAAGGAATCATGAATCATGAGTAAATTGAATGACGAAAAAATTGATTATTTGTTCAAGGGGATTCTGACTCTCGAAAACGTATCTGAATGCTATAGCTTTTTTGAGGACCTTTGCACGGTTGCTGAGCTTCAGGAAATGTCAAAACGTCTGCTTGCTGCAAAAATGCTTAAGGATAACTATATCTATACCGAGATTGCCGAGCGTACAGGACTCAGCACAGCGACTATAAGCAGAGTAAACCGTTGCCTGAAATACGGAAGCGACGGATATATTACCGTGCTTGAACGCCTCGACCGCATGAAATGAGCCGCGCATATACATCACTTGCGGCGGTATACGATCGCTTAAACGCGGATATAGATTATTCCGCTTGGGCTGACTACATCGAAAAGCAGTTTTCTCTGTATGCAAACGATAGCCCGACTTCGATACTTGACCTCGCCTGCGGAACCGGAGCAATGACGGTTGAGCTCGCAAAACGCGGCTACGATATGACGGGCATTGATCTTTCGGAGGAAATGCTTTCCGTAGCACGGATGAAATGTGATGAATGCCGCTTATCAAGGTCGGTACTGCTTGTTTGTCAGGATATGTCACAGCTTGAGCTTTACGGAACGGTTGATGCCGTTACATGCTGTCTTGACAGCCTGAATTACCTTACATCCACCGATGAACTCAAACGCACATTTATGCGTGTGCATAATTATCTGAATCCGGACGGACTGTTTATATTCGACATGAACGCTCCTGCGAAGTTTCTGAATGTGTATGCAAATAATTCGTATGTCCTTGAGGACGAGGGCATTCTTTGCGCGTGGCAAAATCTATATAATAAAAAGACAAGGCTGTGTGATTTCTATCTCAGCATCTTTACGGAGGATGACGACGGAAGATGGCGGAGATTTGACGAAGAACAGACAGAGAGATGTTATTCGCTTCGCACGGTAAAAAAATTGCTTGACGAGTGTGGCTTTGAGCTATACTCTCTGGCGGGTGATTTTAGCATGGCGCCGGTTGATAATGATACCGAGAGATGGTACTTTACGGCGCGCGCGAAGAAATGATATCGGAGGGGATATTATGCATAGCAATGAACGCTTTATTTTGATACATAAAGAGGGCAATTCGCTTGTCGAAGGCTGCCGCAAAATATTTGTAGATAAAGAAACCGGCGTTAATTATTTATACATCCAATCGGGGTATTCCGGAGGCTTGACAGTACTACTTGATGCCGACGGGAAGCCGGTAGTAACCAGGTTCAAGGAAACCAACTGATAACGCTAATTTAAAGGAAATAACATGCAACAAAAATCAACCATACTTCGGGTAATGACAAGAGATGGCAGTGCCCGGGCTTTTGTTATTAATTCAACTTCAATCGTGAATACAGCAATCGGATATCACAAAACGACTCCTACCGCATCTGCGCTGCTTGGCAGAACTCTGACGGCGGCATCGATGATGGGCACGCTCCTGAAGGATAAGGGCAACACGCTTACGCTGAATATAAAGGGCGATGGTCCTGCGAAAAACGTTATTGCCGTATCCGACTATGCGGGAAATGTTAAGGGCTTCATCATGGAGCCGTATGTGGACATCCCTAAAAAGGCTAACGGGAAGTTGGATGTTTCGGGCGCGATTGGCAACGGTACACTCAGCGTTGTAAAAGATATCGGGCTAAAGGAGCCTTATTCGGGAATGATCGAGCTCGTCAGCGGAGAAATTGCCGAGGATATTACGCAATATTTTGCATCGAGCGAGCAGACACCGAGCTTGTGCGCCCTTGGAGTGCTTGTTGACCGTGATTATACCTGCAAGGCGGCAGGCGGAGTGCTTATCTCGCTTCTTCCGTTTGCGGCAGAGGAAACAATCGAGCAGCTTGAGAAAAACGCTCAGAATCTATCCAATGTATCGCATTTGTTCGAACAGGGATTAACAAATGAGCAGATTATGGACATCGCGCTTGAGGGAATAGAATATGATATATTCGACGAGCTTGATGCGGAGTATGTTTGCGATTGCAGCCGTGAACGCTGTGCACGCGCGCTGATCAGCCTCGGTAAATCAGAGGTCGAGAGCGTATTTGCAGAATGCCGTTCAGAGGGAAAGCCTGAAGAAATAGAGTTCGAATGCCATTTTTGCGATAAAAAATATCTGTTTACCAGAGCGGATACCGATAAACTTTTTAAATAAAAACTTTTAAAAGTTTTTTAAAAAAGGTATTGACAAATTAATTTGGGTGTGTTATAATAATATCCGTCGCAAGGAATTGACCACTTCAAAACCGCGCGATGGTATGGAAGCTTAGCTCAGCTGGGAGAGCATCTGCCTTACAAGCAGAGGGTCACAGGTTCGATCCCTGTAGCTTCCACCAGCAGTCTTAATAAAGACTGCATATGGCCGGGTAGTTCAGCTGGTTAGAACGCTAGCCTGTCACGCTAGAGGTCGTGGGTTCGAACCCCATCTCGGTCGCCATATGCCTCTGTAGCTCAGTTGGTAGAGCAGGGGACTGAAAATCCCCGTGTCGTTGGTTCGATTCCGACCGGAGGCACCA
>JAZNMQ010000036.1:0-2423 GCA_045579745.1 Candidatus Flemingiibacterium sp.
GCAAACGAGGTGATATTTAATTATCAATATGTAAACAATCCTGCCTTTTCGGGGGAAATCTGCGGTTTGAGACTTGAAAATGATATTGCTGAAGCCGAAATAGCATGGGAGGATGCGGAGTTCCACTTCATCAACGGCTCAATGTTCCTCAATTCATCCATCGGAGAATACCTTCTTACAGCAGTTGTCGGTGCGACAGGTGACCCGAGAATGCCGAGTGAGCTGACTGCCACGGATGAGGATTGGACCGTTTGGGAAGAAGAATTTGCAAAATCACCAAGCGGAAGTGTCGTACAGATTCGTCTTGCATATGCCGTAGGCGGTAAAGCGGATGATCCCGAAAAGCCCAATACATTTACTCTCGACCACGGTCTTTCTGTCGGTGATGTCTGGGAGCAGGTACTGCAATACGGTGACGAGGGCGGCAGCTGCATAGACGGCAATACAATCTATGTTGGCGAGGACGGCGTGCGTTACTTCGTATTCGGCAATAAAGAAAGCGAAAAAAGCCGGAATTATATTGCTTACAGAACCTATAAGACGACAACCGTTGACGGTAATACCGTGCTTGATGCCGCAGATTCCAACGCTTTTCTCGATTTCCGGTCAACAATGGCAAGCCCCGCTCAAAGTATACCAAACGGCAAATATGCGACAAAGGCGATGGTTGACGGTATTTTGTATGTATATAAGATCACCGTGAACGGAAGTGAAATAACCATTCAATGCGGCAGAGATAACACGGGCGACGGTGGAGGTTATGAGGGGAATTATGCCTTTGACAAGCTAACCGGCGAGATGTCGATCGCTCTCACGGCTGTCTCTGGCTACGAGGCGGATGGGAATGTTACGAGAGTTAACGTTGGCACCGTAAAAGGAAAGCTTCTCTCCTACGGCGCTCTTGTCGGATTTGTCTGCACAGATCCTGCCGGCGTAAAAGTGCCAACCGATTTCCCCCTTGTGTTCGTGAAGGGGGCTGGCAAGCCTATTCCGAACACAGACAGCATCACTTCTCTTGACGATTATAAGCTGCTCGGAAATGAGTTTTACGAATCCTATTACCAATACACCGCAGCGCTTATTTCAGGCGATACGGCAGAGATGGAAAAGCTCTCGATGTATCCGGCAGGAACCTTTGACAGTTACAAGGGTGTCCGCTTTACTTTTAAATCCATCACCCGCGAAGCCGAAACAGGCAGGTTCGTTTTAACGGTAGATGTATCGCAAGGTCATGAAGTCATAACAAGCGGAACGCAGAGGTTTTACTACTGTGAGTACCCACGGTGCTGTCTTGAGCCGATTTTAGAGCCGCCTGCTCCCAATGCAACTGAAGCATCGGCTGAACTCAGCAAGCTTCTTAACGTGACGATGAAATATAATCTTGATGAGATGGAAGTTACAGAATATATTATTGACTGCCTGTACAGGAAAACGGGTAAGACTTCATTCACGGAGGGTGAAATCGTCGGATATGCCAAGAGATGCTTTGGCGTGGAAGCCTTTACGCCAAATGAACTTTTTAAGACAGACGGCGTATACACTTCTCTTGCGCATGGCGGGACCCATATCTATCACGATATCATCGGCACAGATTACTCATCCGAAAGCGGTATTTCGACGGTAACTGTACGCTTCTATGCCGATTACGCCAAGACGGTATACAGCCATCTCATCGAATATCAAATGGAGAAGCTTGACGGTGATTGGGTTTTTATCGGACAAAAGATTGTCGACGAACGTACACTCCGACCGTTTACTCATGCGACGTAATATGATGCTATTCATTTTTTGAACCCGAGAAACTGAAACAGAGGCTGATTCACATCAACTTCTGTTTTGTTATGCATGTAGTCTTACAGCTACTTTGCGAAGTCCTTGATCAGTTTCGCGTACCCTGCTGTGGCGAATGGCTTGGCTATTCTCTCAACGCTTGCAAAGTGTGCGATCACGCTGTCTTTACTGCAGTAGAGTCTATCATTGATTCTGACTGAGAAGATAAGTTGTTGGTTACACAGTTCGTATATCCTTTGTGCGGTGAATCCTACCAAGCTGGCCGCCCTTTTAGCTGGCAATGCATCTGGTTCTTCTGCCCAATGTTTCATTAAAAACCTTTTAAATTTCTCGCTGTTTTCTTTTGTTGGTTTGATCGGTGCTTCATGAAGCTTGGCTGAATGTTTGGTTCCAAAGTATCCTTGGATATTTGCAATCAATTCATTGTCATAACTGACAAATAAGAATTTGTAGGTGAATTATATGAGAACAAGAAAGGTTGTTGTACTGCCATACAATGTGGCATGGCAATCAGCTTTTGAAAAAATAAAGGGTGAGATTGAAGAAGCAATTGGCGTTTTAATCATCGGCATTGAACACGTTGGCAGTACCTCTGTCGAAGGAATGTCTGCCAAGCCTTGCATTGATATTGA
>JAZNMQ010000037.1:0-15729 GCA_045579745.1 Candidatus Flemingiibacterium sp.
TTACAAGCTTAACAAGTGTGCTCCAGAAATAGTCTGTAGCGAAATCTCCGTATGCGTCTTCGTGAATGTAGAAGAAGCATCCATCGGGCATCTTGGATGCCGTTGCGGAGTCAAGAACAAGCTGTGACGGCTTGACGTGAATCTCGATACGCTTAAGCGAGGTGCTTCCGACAAGCGCATCCGGCATAAATCCGCGAAGTGCGGAATTCTCACTTATAATAATAGTTTCAAGTACTGTCGAATCAGCAAAGGCGTTGTTGCTGATGGAAAGAACCGCCTTTCTGTCGTGTCCTCTCGGGATCGTCAGAGTTGTTTGAGTCTTGCCCTCCTCGGAAAGTCCCTTGATCGAAAGACCACCCTCGATTTCCTCAAATTCGAAATACTTCACGTTCTCGTCGTCCTCGAACAGCAGATCAAAGTAATTGTCGGGACGCTTGATCGGGTTATACTTCAAGGTTTCAACCTTTTCGGTAGTGCCCATCGCGCGAAGAATATCGTCCGCCAAAAGCGCGGTGCGATGCTGTGCTCCGCGTGTTGTCAGGTGGAAATTGGTATCGAAGAAGAAGTTTTCGTCGAGGATATACTTGTCAACATCGCTGAGAATCGGGAAATTAAGCTGTTCTCCGAGAGCCTTGTAGAATGCATCCTTTTCCTCCTCAGTCGAAACGACTGCCTTGGAGTTTATCGGTGAAAAGCTGAAATAGAGCGATGCTCCGCGGGATTTGCAATGAGATGCGAAACCGTTTAAGAAATCAACGAACTCCTTTGTAACAAGGTCGGGAGTCAGCGAGATCTCCATCGAGGTATCATACAGAGTCGGCATTTCGTTGTAAAGACGCTCAACCTTGATATCTCCGTATTCGTTAAATGAGGATTTTGCGTAGATACCGGACGGCTCAGGCTTAGCATTCTTTTTAACAAAGCCTAATTTTTCATTGGCAAATTCGGGAATTGTCGATATCAGCTTGCCGAGGTTTCTGAATCCGACATCCTTCAGCATCGACATATCGCAGTCGAGTGCCTGCCACATGCTTTTTGCGTTGTAGTAGAGCGAGTAGGTCTGCTCATCCGTTTCGGGACAGAGTACAACGATATCGCCCTCGCCGATATAGGAGCGCGAGAGGTCGATCATCGCCTTGGTTCCTATGGTCGCGTAAAGTCCGTAGTTGACAACGGGCATTCCCGTGTATTCCTCAAGAAGCTTTGAGTCAAGTCCGAACGCAAGGCTCGAACCGCCAATCAGCACGATCTTGGGTCCCTCGATCGATTTAAGGCGCTGATGCTTTTCGGTCAGCTCACCGAGGAAGGTTTCATCATACTGAACGGGTGCGCTGAAGGTTACAGCCGCAATGCTGACAAGCGGAGCTACGAGGATGAGAATTGCGAGTATAGCTGAAATTATAATTCTTTTCATCTTTGATAACTCCTTTCATCAGAACTGGAAGTAAATGAATGCGCTCGAGCCGTCGCCTGCAAGCAGGATAAGCCATGCGAATACGATTGCCCACAACAGATAAACCGAGATACCGCCGCGAACGACCGCGCCGTTCGGCTCATCATATGTTTTCAGGGTAAGGCGTCTGTCGATCAGAACCATTACCGCAATGCAGAGTATTACAATCAGTGCGCCGTTGAGCGTCAGACCGAGCTCGGTAGCAAACGTCGTTGCTCCGAATGACGTAAAGAGCTTTTTGAGAATAATAATCAGCTCGGGAGTATTGTTTGCGCGGAAGAATATCCAAGCAAAGCAAACCATTACGAAAGTAACTGCGCGGCGGAACCAGCGAACGGGTGCGCTCTTAGTATCAATACCGAGCTTTTTGTAAGCTGCTTCGCGCTTTTTGTAGGTCAAAGCACCGACTACGCGGTAAATTCCGTGAAGAACGCCCCACCAAATGAACGTCCATTCAGCGCCGTGCCAGATACCACTCACGAGGAATACGATAAAGAGGTTAAGATTCTGTCTTGCGTAGCCCTTGCGATTTCCGCCGAGCGGTATGTAAAGGTAATCCTTGAACCAGCTCGAAAGGCTGATATGCCATCTCGCCCAGAAATCCTTGATATTCTCGGCGTAATATGGGCGGTCGAAGTTCTGCATGAGGCGATAACCCATGATTCTCGCGCATCCGATAGCGATATCGGTATAGCCTGAGAAGTCGCAGTAGATCTGAACTGCGAAAAGTGCGGTTGCGATCATTATTGCAAGTCCGCTCGTTTCACCGGGATGGTTGTAAACCGCGTTTACATAGGTTGAAACGGTATCGGCAACGACGATCTTCTTAAAGAAGCCTGCGAGCATACGCTTTGAGCCGATAACGAAATCGCTTTGATTGAAGGTATGTGCAACCTTCAGCTGAGGCAGCAGGTTGTCGGGACGCTCGATCGGTCCTGCAACGAGCTGTGGGAAGAACGAAACGAAAAGTGCGTAGTAGAAGAAATTGTACTCAGCCTTGATATCTCCGCGATATACGTCGATACTGTAGGAAAGTGTCTGGAACGTGTAGAACGAGATACCAACGGGAAGGATGAGCGTGAGCGTCAGATCTGCACCGAACAGACCGCCGATGTTCCCTGCTATGAAGTTGTAATACTTGAAGAAGAAGAGCACCGAAAGCGAGGCAACTACCGAAATGATCATCCACAGCTTTTTAAACTTAGGGCGTTTTTCGATAAGAATACCCGACGCAAAGGAAATTGCGGTCGTGAAAAGAATGAGGTAAACAAGGTCCGCGTTCCAGCTCATATAGAAGTAGTAGCTGGCTGCAAGAAGCGGAATAAATCTGTACTTAAGCGGAACTACATAGTTGAGCAGCGCAACGAGAGGATAGAATATTAAAAATTCAAGCGAGTTAAAATTCATTTATTCGTTTCCTCCGTTTCGCTTGCCGGCACTGGGCAAAGCGCGATCGTTAAAAGTCCGCTTGCGAGCACGAGCACGAGAGCATCCTCAAGTGTTCCGCCCGAGATCATAATGATCGACAAGCCAATGGCATGTAATGCGGCATTGACTCCGCTCAAAATGTGTGTCAGCGTTTTTGTTCCTGATTTCTTGAATATGAAATGAGATACTGCCTGCCAGATAAGGAGAACTATCGGTATGACAAGCAAGATTGGCTTTTCAAAATAAATTGCGTCCATCATTGTCCTCCTTATTCCTTGAGTACGCCTGCCGCTTTAAGGTCTTCGGCAATGTTTTCAGTATGAATCGGTCTGCCTATCATGTTTAAGTGATAGTCGGTGTCTGCAAAATATTTACCCTCGTAGATATAGTCGCGTACATCAGAGATAAGTCTTGCGTGAATCGTATCCTCAAGATACTTGTTATAATTATCGTACGCTTCCTCGTTGTCCTGGAATTCGGGCAGAACGGCATTGTAGTTATACGACGGATGACCGAACAGAACGGTCGCGCCTGTTTCCTGCGCCTTATCGAGCACGCGGTTAATATTCATAACAAATTCATCGGGAATTACAGTATCGTCAAAGTGGAATTCACCGTTGTTGTTGTGGTGGTAATCGTTGCTGTTAAGATTCTTTCGAATGTATGTATAGTCGGCATATTGGTCAATACCGTCAACTCGCGCATCCCATTTAACATCCTTAAGCTTATTGCGGTTCTGTACATAAATCTCGAGCGAATCGAAAATGTTCGTGTACTTCGAAGCATCAAAATGCTCAAAGAGGTTGTAGCTTCCCTCGAAGGATGAGAAAGTCGTTTCAGTAAATTCGGGATTACCGCTCGTATGGTAGGTGTTCTTGCCATACTGCTCGGGAGTGTAAAGAAGAATATCGCCCTCTTTGATATAATCGGTAATCGCCTCAAGGCTGAACAGAATGTTCGCGCCTGCGTGAGTTCCGTAGTTTACAACAGTATACTTGTTGTCAAGAAGCTTTTCGAGGTGATCGGAATCAAGGCCGTAGAACTGGCTCGAGCCTGAAACGATGATTACACGAGGCTTTCCTGTGTCAACAGCAAGGCGTTCATACTTTTTACCGAACGTCCAGCCGTTTGTAATATTGCGCGGAGCGGTTGCCGCACAGAAGCGGATGTTCGAAATCGGGCTTCCCTCAAAGCAAGCGTCGCCGACCTTTGAAAGGTTGTCATAAAGCGTAACCGTAGTCAGCTTAGGGCAGTTTGCGAATGCGCCGTCATCGATCGAGGTAATACTCGAGGTGATGTGAACCTCCTCGATATTATTATTGCCCTTGAAGCATTCGCCGCCGATCTGTGTTACAGGCTTGCCGTCGATTTCTCTCGGGATATAAATGACCTTATCATTTCCGTTATAGCTATCGAGCTTAATGCCTTTTCCAACCGCAGAATAGGTGAACGAGGATGGGTCGGTTTCATCAGCCCAAATGCAGTACAGCGTCATATTCTTGTCGGTCGAGTGATACTTATAGCCGGGACGGATGAGCTCGCCCGTTCCATCATTTTCAAAGGAATATCCGAGAAGAACACTTCCCTCTTTTGTGAATCTTCCGTCATCCTGAAGTGCGAAAGGCATCAGCCAGAAGTTGCTGTTAAACGAGGTTTGAACAGCTGCCTTGTTGCCCTCCATTACATCTCCGCCGTTGTTGTTATAATAAACCGTAAGACCGCTGCCTTGGCTTGGCTTCTGTTCCTGTGCTGGCTTATTCTCGGGAATGTCGAGCTCTGAAATGTCATAGTTTGCATAAAGGAAAGTAGATTCTGCAAGCTCAAAGGTGTACTGTTCCTTGTCAGAAACAAGCTCACCGCCTTTGTCAATCAGCTGCTTTCTCGACCAGCCGATAAACTTTGCCCCGTCAAGAGGAGCGGCGCTGACGGTGATCATTGAGCCCTTAGGAGTACGGCCCTGCTCAACGTTGGTTTTAACATTGCCGCCGTATTTTGTATTGCTCGATTCAACGCCCCAATAAATCTTTTCATCCTGATTTCCGGAAACTACAAGCAGAGTCTGAGGAACTGTAACGCTGTTGATCGTTAAGATTCCGTTTTCGTATGAATAATCAGTCGTCAGTTTGTCATCGCTGAACACCTGAACGACGGTTTCGCCTTCAGGAACGCTGACTTCAAACGTAGCCTTGCCGCCGTATTCGACCTGCTTGTGGTATTCGCCGGTAATTTCCGCTCCGCCCTCGCCTATAGCAAGAACGTCGAGCATAAATCCGTCGTTACCGCAGGAGCTCAGCAAGGACATCGAAAGAAGCGCGGCAGTTATCAGACCGATGCGTGCTTTCTTGTTCAAATAAGCCATGTTTTTCTCCTTTTCCGTTACGGAATATAATACATCTATATAATTATACCTATTTTTTACTCTTTCGTCAATTGACGATAGTTACATATTCTCCGAACATTTTTGTGCAGATAGCTGTTTTTGCGGTTTGAAGAAAGCATCTCCCTTTCACGCTCATAGTCGGTTCTTTATATAAAGCTCATGATACTTTCAGATCTCAACGCTTTTTCCGCAGGACAGATAATGAAGTCTTGGCATATACCGCTTCATAAATTCATATTGCTCACGCCCCGTGCAATGGCATGTATAGAACTCGGTCATGTGGGAGCTGAGCTTTTGTGCCGCCTCCGCGAGGCTGTTATCAAGAGGCAATTTAGAAAAGTGGAAGCCTCCAACCAAAACATCGGGCGCAAACCACTCAGCTATGTCGATAATCCCCTTGTGCGAGCAGCCGCTAATGAGGACGCTTTTTCCTTCATCCTCAATAAGAAGGTATTGCTCATGGCGAAAATCGTCGGGAACAAATATGTTGCTTATACGCTCGGTAAGACCAGCGCTGCCGAAGCTGTTTCTTCGCTCCCTGTCGCTGCAGGAGTACAGAGATAATGTGCTGTCTATCTGATAACGGTCGCTTGTGAAAATAAAGCGAGGATGATTTTCAAGGCGCGTATCAAGCCCGATATATTTTTCCGCTCCGTTATAATGCGGAAGAAAGGCATCCTTGCGGATGTATATAGGCGCACAGCCGTTTATTTCGAGGAATCTTTCAAGCCCACCGCCGTGGTCGTAATGTCCGTGTGAAAGCACGGCTATGTCAACTCTTGAAAGATCTATTCCAAGTGTGCGCGCGTTTTGCGCAAAAAGGTCCGTCTGTCCCATATCAAAGAGGATCTTATGATGCGCAGTTTCGATATAAAGAGATAAGCCGTGTTCGACCATCATGTCGTCGCGCTCGGTCGTGTTTTCAAGAAGAGAAATAATTTTCATACTTATTTTGTCAGATCGTTTATTTTTTCAGCAAAATCCTCTCACCCAAGAAGCACGTCTGTTGCAAGCATCAGACAAAATCCGACAAGCAGAGCATAGGTCGCACCGCGCTCGCTTCCGTGCGCATGTGTTTCGGGAATCATTTCGTCGCTTATAACGTAAAGCATCGTTCCGCCTGCAAATGCAAGTGCAAACGGAAGAACTGCAGTTGAAACGCTGACTGAGAAATAACCGATAAAGGTTCCGATGACCTCCACAAGTCCCGTCATCATCGCAAGAATAAAGGTTCTTCCAGGCTTGACGCCTGCCGCGAGCATAGGACCGATGATGACCATTCCCTCGGGAATATTCTGAAGTGCGATACCGCCTGCAATAATCAAAGCCTGCGCGGTATCTCCCGAGCCAAAGCCGACTCCTGCCGCGATGCCCTCGGGCAGATTGTGGATAGCTATTGCCAGCACGAAAAGTAGAATCTTATTTAGATTTTGATTGGTATGCGCCTCGCTGTCCGTACCGACAACCGAATGAAGATGCGGCACGAGCTTGTCAATGAGATTCAAAAACAGCGCGCCCGCAAAAATCCCCGCAATAGCATACAAAAGTCCGAATTTACCGCCGTATTCAAGCGAGGGAAGAATCAGTCCGAGCACAGCCGCCGCGAGCATTACTCCTGCGGCAAACGAGAGAATGATATCTGAAAATTTATGTGAAATTCCCTTAAATAAGAATCCGATAAGAGCACCGATGACGGTCGCTCCGCCGACACCGAGTGCGGTAAGTAATACAAGCTGCAAAATATTACCTCCAATTTTCAAATTACGGTTTCATTATAACACAGCTGAAGCTCAAAGTAAATATAATTCTATGAATAAATTTAATTATGCCTTATTTCGCGTTTATACAAATGAGCCCCCAAACGTATTGACATTATCGGGTTTTATGGTATAATATACGCATAAAGCCCTGCTTCGCAGTTCTTGGAGCTTCGCCCCTACCGTGCTTCGCACGGATGCGCTATTGACGGCTTCGCAAAAATGCCCTTGCAAGCAAGCATTTTTGCTTCATGGTATAATGATTTCATGATACAATAATTCTGTAATCTATAAAAATCAACAGGAGATATATTTCAATGAACGACATGATGAAGCGCCTCGGCTTCACGCCCGATGAGGCGGAATTTTTTATTAACCTCAGCGACAAGCTTTCAAGCGCGTCGCGCGAAGCGATCGACGCATTGAAGCCCGAATATCTTTGCGAATCGCTTGTCAGCACAGATCCGCTCGAGCATGACGTATCAAGCGACAAGGCTGAGCAGGAACTCGAGAAAATTGCAGAAGCTGAGGGCATCGACCCCAAAAGTCTAAAAATGCTCTTTTTGCTCGAATGTGCGCTGACTCTTCCCGAGAGATACGAAAAGGCAGGCTACGACACAGAGCTTGCATACGACCTGCTTTGTGACATTACATACAAGCTCCGCGAGTGCGAGCATGTTCACAATGTGATGGGCACAATGACCTTCGATTGGTTCCACAACCACTTTTTATTAAGACGCTTTGCGCTCGGACGCTTCCAATACGACCCAACCGTATGGATTTCCGACAGGATCTACGATTTCGGCGATATTCATTTAAGAAAGGGCTCGCCGATCGTTCGCTTCCACATCCCGTCCTCGGGGCATTTTCCACGAGAGGAGCGCCTTGATTCCTACAAGAGGGCGTATAACTTTTTCTGCAAAGAGGGCGAGCTTTTGATCCTTGTTTGCGGCTCGTGGCTTCTTTACGACAAAAACAGAGAGGTTTTCCCTCAGGGCTCGAATTTACTCGATTTTATGGACGATTTTGACATGTTCTCGATCCGTGAGGGGCATTCCCCCTTCTCTCAGGCGTGGCGCGTGTTCGGCATGGACTACGACGGCGACACCTCAAAGCTCCCGAGAGAAACAACTCTGCAGCGCAACTATATAAAATGGCTCGATGAGGGCAACACCGTCGGAAGCGGCGCAGGCGTAATTCTTTTCGACGGCAAAAAGATCATCAACAACAAGAGAGATAATTAATAAATGAATCTAAGACGCAATTTCAAATTCACTATCCTTGCAAGCTACATCGGATATGTCACTCAGGCAATAATCATCAACTTCGCTCCCCTGCTCTTTTTAACCTTTAAGAGCAGCTACGGCATCACGCTTGAGCTGATCGGACTGCTCGTTACAATCAACTTCGTCACTCAGATCACCGTCGATATCCTCGCAGCACGCTTTGTCGATAAGATCGGCTATCGTGCTCCCGTTGTTACGGCGCATGTGCTCTGTGCGGCAGGACTTGTCGGGCTCGCGGTGTTTCCCGAAATTTCCCCCAATCCATACATAGGAATCGTGCTCGCAACCGTCACATACGCTATCGGCGGAGGACTAATTGAGGTGCTCATCAGCCCGATCGTCGAAGCCTGCCCGAGCGATTCAAAGGCATCCGCAATGTCCCTGCTTCACTCCTTTTACTGCTGGGGCTCGGTTTTGGTCGTGCTCGTATCGACTTTACTTTTTAGTGTTCTCGGCATAGAATCGTGGAAGCTTGTCGCCATTATCTGGGCGATCGTTCCGTTTGTGAATATTTTCTTATTCGCGTTCGTTCCGATCTCAACGCTCGCCGAAACAGGCCGAAGCATGACGCTCGGTGAGCTTGTCCGCACAAAAACATTTTGGTTTTTAGCGATCATCATGCTCGGCGGCGGTGCATCCGAGCTTTCAATGAGCCAATGGGCTTCGGCGTTTGCCGAAAGCGGTCTTGGCGTTTCAAAGGCGGTCGGCGACCTGCTCGGGCCATGTCTGTTCGCTGTCTGCATGGGCGCCGCAAGAGTTTTCCACGCAAAGGTCGGCGACAGATTCGACCTTGAAAAATTCCTCTGCGCAAGCGCGGTGCTGTGTATCTTCAGCTACATTTTGGTCTGCCTTTCGCCGATTCCGATCATTTCGCTCATCGGATGCGGAATTTGCGGACTTTCGGTTGCAGTAATGTGGCCCGGAACCTTCAGCTACGCTGGTATCAGATGTCCGCGCGGCGGAGCCTCAATGTTCGCTATGTTAGCATTCGCAGGAGATGTCGGATGCTCTGCCGGACCAACTCTTGTCGGCTATGTTTCCGGCGCGATCGGCGGAAATCTGAAGCTCGGACTCCTGAGCGCGCTTGTATTTCCGATTTTAATTCTTATCGGGATCGCCCTTGTCAGAAGCCAATCAAAAAAAGAATCAGCAAAAAATTGAATCAGTATAAAAATCAGCTCCGACTGAGGTAAACCCTCGGTCGGAGCGCCTTTCTATTCGCAGTTTATATTTATCTTGAGAGCCAGCCGCCGTCAACCGCAACGGTGAAGCCGTGAACATAGTCTGAAGCCGCCGAAGCAAGATATACGGCAGTTCCGCCCATGTCGGCAGGCATTCCCCAACGGCCTGCAGGGATACGGTCGAGGATTTCGCCGTAACGCTTTGCATCCTTGCGCAGATTCTCGGTGTTGTTGGTTACCATGTAGCCGGGAGCGATGGCATTTACGTTGATGTTGTACTTCGCCCACTCGTTAGCCATGGACTTGGTAACGCCCATAACAGCGTGCTTTGAAGCGGTGTATGCAGGAACGCGAATACCGCCCTGATATGAGAGCATCGACGCGATGTTGATTATCTTACCGCCGTGACCCTGAGCGATATACTGCTTTGCGGCAGCCTGAGAAAGGAAATAGAGCGTTTTGAGGTTGGTGTTGATTACATCGTCCCAATCCTCAACTCCAAAGTCGATAGCATCCTCGCGGCGGATAATGCCTGCGTTGTTAACGAGAATGTCGATCTGACCGAAGCGGCCGACAGCTTCCTTAATTATGCGCTCAATAGGCTCGATTGAGATGAGGTCAGCGATTATCGGAAAGAATTCTGCACCTGCAGCCTTAACAAGCTGCTCGGTTTCATCCATTTCGCGGCGAGCTACGCCAACGATGTTTGCACCTGCTTCCGCAAGTGCTACGCACATACCCTGACCAAGACCGGTGTTAGCACCGGTAACGATTGCGGTTTTGCCTTTTAAGCTGAACATTTCGAGATTCATTTATATCCTCCTCTTGCCGACAAATAACGTCGGCTCATTATATTTTCTACCTATTACTTTATGTGTCCCCACTGATATTCGGCGCATCCAAGCCTCCCTCCGAGAGGGAGGTGGCACGCGGCAGGGGTTCCCCGAAGCGAATGGAATGAGCTTTGGGGGTTCGTTGCAGAGCGTGACGGAAGGAGCCTGCGCAACTTTACGATTCAGCTGAATTTTCCGTATACGCGCTCTCCCTCAGTCGCCAAAGGCGACAGCTCCCTCCCGGAGGGAGCCTCATAAAGGCGCCGTTTATCCGGGAACACATAGTCGAATTGGGACTATATTTACTTATGCCTTCGCCCTCGATGAGTGGCGTCAGATTTCACGAGTTGGGATCGCGATCACCTTGTGCGGAAATATCTTTATCAAAAGCATCTGACAAGAATCTTGCCGTTGTTGATTCCGCCTCTCATCATGTCGATAGCCTTTTGTGCCTCCTCGAGAGGAACGATATCGCTGATGAGCGGACGAATATTCTTCTTAGCGGCAATCTTCGCAAGAATATCAACACCTGCCTTGAAGTGCTCGAAGGTATAAACGCGAGAGCCGATAACGCTCATTTCCTTGAAGGAAACCTTTCCGAGAACGAAATCAACGGGAGTTCCTGCAAGAGAGAGCGGAACGATTCTGCCGCGGATCTTGCACGCATCCGTGGTCATGAGGATGCCGGGCTTTGAGCCGGATGCCTCGTATACAACGTCGAAGCCGTTGCCGTTTGTGAGCTCGGCAATTTTCGCGTTAATGTCACATTCAGTTGGATTGATGGTGTTGATTCCGAGCTTATTTGCAAGCTCGATACGGTTCTTGTTAACCTCGGAGATGGTTACGTTTCCGCCTGCTTCCATTGCAGTAAGCGCAACAACGATACCGATAGGACCGCCGCCTACAACCAATACATCCTCGCCGGGAACGAGCCCTGAACGGGAAACTACATGATAACCGACCGCAAACGGCTCGGCAAGTGCGCCAAGCTCATCCGAAAGTGTGTCGGGGATCTTAACGAGCTTCTTGATCGAAGCCTTTGTGTATTCAGCATATCCGCCGTTTTCGTGAATGCCGAGAAGCTTCAGGGATTTGCAAACATGCGAGTGACCCTTTTTGCAAGCCTCGCACTCACCGCAGGAGATAAGCGGTTCAACAGTAACTCTGTCGCCTACCTTAAACTCATCGTTCGGTGCGATTTCTTCGATTATACCGATGATCTCATGACCGATAACCACGGGAGCGGTTGCTGTCGGATGCTTGCCGCTGTAAACTGTGATATCAGAGCCGCAAACGCCTGCATAAATCATGCGAATGAGAGCCTCGCCCTCACCTATCTGCGGCTTTTCGATTTCGAGGAGCTCCATGTCCTCCCATTTCTTAAGTAATGCTGCTTTCATTAAATTATTCCTCCATGAAGATTATTTTGTGCGGACCGAATTAATTTTGTAGGTTTTTACTGCAGCTTCTCTACCTCAAAGCTGTCGTCTGTAAGTCTTAGCTGCCATCTCTCCTCGTTGCCGGGCGAAAGGACGGTAAACACGGTGTTATCCTTTTCGTTAACGATATGCCAGCCTGTGATCTCTCCGATAGGCGAGATTGCGAATGGATGCACAACGGTATGCTTTTTGGAAAATTCCTCGCTCGTGTAGTCGTATATTAGCGAGCTGCCCTCTGCTCCCTGCCCATTTTGATTGGGAAGCGGATGATAGTAGTCGTGCATCAAGCCGTGACGCTGTGTCATCTTCATATTTTCTCCTACGGGGAATGTGAAGAACTTAATCGCTCCTCCTCCGCGGCGAAGCACGAACTTGTTCCAATATGCAATATGGTTATTTAACTTTCCGTCGCGGTTGTTGAGCGCGAAATGCGAAACCATCTTAACGGGTATATCCGTTTCGATTCGGTCGATGATGAACATTACGTTCGGGAATGCGCATACGAAAATTCGCTCAGCACGCATAAAGTGCTCGCCGTATGCCTCAGCCGCATCGGATGCGATGATTTCAAAGCCCTCAGGCGCGTGGTAATCAATGTACTTCGTAAAAGGCTTATGGCAGTAGGTGCCCCTTTGCGAATACTTTGTGCCGTCCTCGCCGAAGAACTCCCATGTGTTATGGTAGCCCGTCGAGGCTGATCTGCCGTAGGATTCAAGTCTGTAGCAGCAATGTCCGGGATCAATGAAGAATCGTTCGCCGTATGCCGCAAGAGTGAACGAGTTTTGATCGCGATGTCTGTGAGCTATGACATTGTAGGGCTCTGCGCCGACCATTGCGCCGATAACGGTTGTCTGATTATCCCAGCTATCGCGAACGAATGCGTTGCCGATCTTGAACACAGCCTTTGTCGGGATTCCCGCATCCTTGGGTGAAATTGCCTGCGCCGCTTCACGAAGTGCAACAAGTGTGCACCATCCGAACTGATTAAAGAAGCCGAGAGTTGCAAGCTCATCAGGTCCGATAGTCGGGTCAGCGTATAGGGTATCAAACAGCCAGCGCGCAACACCTGCGTTTGTCGCATCCTTTGACTGTGAGGCGACTGTCATAAGCACATCGCCGCTCGGACGGAAGATTGCCGCACTGTCGCCGAAGTTTATTGAGCGCGGATAGACCGTATCGTTTCCATGTCGGTTAAGCGGCTTCATATACAAGAAGCTTGCCGCGGCGAGCTTCATTCCGCCTGCGATTTTCTCAATGCTCATACGCTCGGCAAGCGCCGGATTGCAGCGCATGACTGCTCTGCGCAGATGAATGAGAGCGAGGGATGCGTAGTTGCCGTATTGGAGCGATTCGCCGTATCCGTCATCGTTGTAAAGCTCCATGCAGGAGTTGTAAAGCTCAACTGCATTCAGGATCGCTGCCTCGTCGCGAAGAATCACCGCCGCCGCAGCATAGCCGCCTGCAATTATTGCGTACCAGTTGCTCGAGGGCTTGGCACGGTTTTCCGCGCCCCAGAAGCGATAACACGGAAGGAGTCCCTTTTCTCTTAGAGAATCGAGAATCTGCCGCTTTTCCTCATCGGTGAAAAGTCCCGGACAGAGGTCGTATGCCTCAGCAACGGCGTGAGTTACATGCGCGGTTTCAAGCGCCGCTACAGGAACCTCTCCGCGTCCCCTGAACGCCGGACCGATCCAGTCGAATGCCGATAGAGCGCAAATCTCCATTGTACGGTCATGCACCCATTTTCCGACCTTGGGATCGTTTTCGACAGCGTATACGAACGAAGCGTCCGCCATGCGCTCCCATACAAGATGCCACCACATCTGAGTATCGCCGCTCTGAACGAGCTTTGGCTCGGCGGTGTTTTTAATCGTACGGGCCTTGAGCGCGCGCCATAATCTGCCTATTTGTGAATCCTCATCTCTGATGGCACGAATATCGGCAAGCTCCTGCGCCGTGATAAAGGTCGACTGCTCTATCGGCTCAACCTCAGTAATTCCGAGTCTGTGAGCCGCCGCAAGAGCTAAAATAACTGGTCCTGCGCCGTGGTTTTCATCCTTATAGGACGGATTGTGAGTTACGTAATCACGGATAGTTCCCTCGCCCGGCATGAGGCATCCGGGACAGCTGTTGTAGATCGAATAATCCTCGCGGATGCTGACCTTTAAAAGTCCGTGGATAGCACGCTCGAATACGGGCATGTAGGTTTCTCTGTCAAGCAATCCACAGCGAATTCCTTCGCCGATAGCGTACGCAATAAGGCCTGTTCCGCTTGTTTCCTCATACGAAATATTGCCATCAAGGCTCTCTACGGTGATCTCCTGACGCCACATTCCGTTTGCAGACTGATAAGGAAGAAGCGCCTTTGCATGAGCTCTCAGATACTCAACACAGCGAGCCTTTTCGGGATGATCGTCGGGAAGATTTACAGCCACCTCGCAAAGAGGCAGTATACCCCAGCCGTTTCCTCGGCTCCAATGGTCCTCGGACATTTTTCCCTCGCCGCGGAATCCGATCGCCTGATGGAGAAGTCCGCAGGATTTGTCGAGGAACAGATCGTACATTAAAAGTATCTGCTTGACCGATTCGTCAATGTAAGCCTTGTTGCCGGTTATAAGTCCCGCATAAAGCAGGAACGGAACGACCGCCGCCGCAACATCGATCCAAACGAGCGACGATGCTCCGGGATGCGAAACAATGCCCTCGGGACTGCGCTTTGCGGTCATAATTTCGTCGGCGTATTTTACGATCTGGTCAACATCCTTCGAAATTCCCTTGTAGACCGCCTTAGCCTTTGCGATTCCGCAGACCTTGTAGCTCGGGAAATTGTATTTCGGATGCTCGACCTTGTCGGGGTACATTGAGAGAAGCTCGCGAATCATCGTATCTGCTTCGGAGCCCTCTCCGCAAATCTCGGCTATATTTACCATTCCGAGATTGGCGATAATTCCGTAGTAGTGGATCGCAAATTCATTTTTTGTGCGATAATGTTTGTATACATTGAGTGCAAGTTCTGTGGTTTTCATACAAATACCTGCCTTTTAAGGTAAAGAGTGTATATTTAACTTAAGGTTGATATTACATCATAAGAAAGCTTTCAAAGTTGATTTCCGAGAATGCTACACGGCTCTCACGGGTGAGAACAAAGAGCATAACCTCAGCAACATCGGAAGCCTTGAGAAGATTTTCGCGTTTTACGGGACGGTTACCCCAGAAGCCCGTGTCAGCTCCGCCCGGATTGAGGGTCGTAACGCGAATGCCCTTGTCCTTGAACTGCATCTGAGTTCCTGCGGAGAGCATATTAACAGCGGCTTTCGCGGTGCAGTAAAGCGGCGCGTTGGCATTAGCGCGCTTTGCCGCCATAGAGCCGATATTGATGATCTGACCGCCGTTTTCCGAAACAACTCCTGCGAAATGCTTCGAGCAGAGGAATGTTCCCTTCAGGTTAACATCCATTGTGGTGTTAAAATCATCAAGCGTCATTTCATTAAGCTTTGCAGGGATCGAAAGACCTGCGAGGTTTAAAAGAATCTCGGGATTTCCAAGCTTCGCGGCAGCCTCAGCAAATGCAGCCTCAACCTGAGCCTCATCGCGAACGTCAATTTCCTTGCAGATGAACTCGGCTCCGCCAAGCTTTTGTGCAAGCGCATCAAGTCCTGCCTTGTCGTTTGATAAAAGCATGAGCTTTACGCCCTCTTTTGCTAAAAGCTCTGCGATCTCACAGCCCATTCCACCGCTTGCGCCGGTAATTACGGCAACTTTTCCGTTAAGATTGATCATGTTGTATATACCTCCAAGTAATTTTCAATTTAAGTTAATTTTGCGTTTTTGTGTCTTTTAAACTTGCGCCATTGTGTCAGCTGAGCCTTGCGCAGTTGTTTCAGATAAGCCCGCGCCTTTGTGTCAGCTAAGCCCGCGCCTTTGTATCACAGCACGGCGCATACGATTTTTTAGAAATATCCGCCGTTGCGA
>JAZNMQ010000038.1:0-12248 GCA_045579745.1 Candidatus Flemingiibacterium sp.
GCGTCGTAATCGTCGTCGTCAGCCATAACCATGTTTATGATAGCGTCGCAGAGTGCGATCTGACCTGTGCTCCATACAGAACCGCCCTCAAGGATTACTTCCTTGAATGTGAAGTTGAGTTTTTCCTCAACCTTACGGTTGCGTGCATAGATTGCCTCGTCAAGCTGCTCACCGGTCTGCTCCTCATGGTCTACACGAATGTAGCAGCCATACTGAACGTCGGTGTTGAGTACCTTGAATTCATACTCGCCAAAGTCTTTGCCCTGATAATCGTAGCCTTGTTCTACGGGCGTGGTGTCGCTGTTGTCACCGCCGGGAGTAGTGTCATTATTTCCACCATTACCGGAGCTGCCACCGCAGGATACGGTTGCGAGCATTGCTGCCAATAGTGCCAAAGATATGATTCTATTGTGCTTCATAATAAAAGCTCCTTTCAAAATGTATTCACCTTAGTATAGCACACAATTTTGGAATTGTAAATAGCCAATTTAAACGATTATTCAGAAAAGAACAAACTTTGTCTATTTGCTACAACTAGAATGTTCAATAATTGTAGCTGAATGACAAAAATGCGTTGTGTTTCCACAACGCATTTTTGAAAAATGTTAAATTATTCGATGGACTCGAGGAATTCTGCGAGCTTTTGATCTGCTTCGGATTTCTTGGATTCGATAGTGGAAGCAGCGCTGCCGACATTACCTTCTGTAACGAGGGTAGTAACTGCGCTTGTGATTCCGTCAATACCGTAGAACTGAAGCAAGCTGATTGCGCGGTTATCCCAAATGTAGTCGAGCATCTCAATGGAATCGTCGTTTCTGAGACCCTTTTGAGATACGGTAACCTCATTGTATACGGGACGAACTGACTTGTAGCTCTCATAAGAAAGCGCATCAAGGATAAAGCCAATGCGGGACGGGTCGTCCTGAGTTGTAGGAATGGTGAGGAGGCATGAGCCACCGCCAACCATCGTCTTATAATTTTCCTGATTAGCGTCGAGCTTGGGGAAAGGAAGCAGACCGAATGTGGATTCCATTGCGCGAAGCTCCATTGCGGATTTAAGCTGACCGCCGAAGAACAATGCGCGGTCGTTGTTGAACATTGCGAGATAACCGTTGCCGGAATCAAGTCCGCCGCTGTTAAGGTAAAGTTTACCGTCAAGCTGGGTTGACATAGGCTCAAGCTTTTCGAGGGCTGTGAAGATGCGGTCGCCGCCGTAAGTGAGCTCAATGTTGCCGTCCTTGTCGCGTGTATACTGTTCAACTCCAGCAGAGAAGAGCATAGGAGTCAGAACTGAAGCATGTGCACCGTGTCCGTAGGTCGCATTTCCGTCTACATTGAACTGGAAGGTTTCATCGCCGTTCAGGTTAGCACCTGCAGTAACATACTCGTTCATTTTGTCGAGAGTCCACTCGCCATCGCGAACGAGCTGGTACGGGAAGTCGAGGTTGAGGTCCTCAAAAATACGCTCGTTGAAAAGAAGTACCCAAGACAGATCCATTGACATAACGCTCAGAGGGCTGGATGCGGTAAGAAGTCTGCCCTTAACTGTAAGCTCCTCGTTCATAGCTCTATCCCAATACTCGGAATAAAGATTAAGCTCGGGGATATCGCAGAGATTGAGCAGATATTCGCCGGTAAGAACCTCTCTCTTATAGAATGTCGGGAGGTAAGCCATTTCATAGTCATCATCGTCTGCCATAACCTGATTCATAACGGCTTCGCATACTGCCTGCTGACCTGTCAGCCATTCGGAACCGCGGGGAAGAATGATCTCCGAGATTGTAATGCCGAGCTGGTCCTCGACCTTACGGTTACGGGCATAAATCGCCTCGTCGAGCTGTTCACCAGTCTGCTCAGTGAAATCTAAGCGAATGTAACAACCGTACTGAACGTCGAGGTTAAGCATGGTAAGCTCATAACCGTCAAAGCGCTTGCCCTGATAGTCGTATCCGTCTGCAACGGGTGGATTAGTATCGTCGCCGCCGCCGGGAGTAGTGTCGCCTCCGTCACCGGTACCGCCACCGCCGCCGCAAGATACGGTTGCAAGCATGCCGGCAAGAAGAAGTGCGGAAATTAACTGTTTGCGTGTCATAATATTGCTCCTTTCGGTTTTTTACATTTAATATTATATCACAATTATTTAACAAAATAAATATAAGAAATTAACAAACTTATCACAAATCGTTTGGAAGGTTTCAACAAATCATACGACATTATCGTTGGATTGATGATGTGCATGTTCAACAAAATAGCTGACTATGTGTTAGCGAAAATGACGAAAAATCTAAAGAAACGCGTGCTATTTGCAAAAAAAGATGCATGGCAGCTTAAAATAAGCTACCATGCAAATAAGTCTGAATTGTGAATTAATCGAAATTCTCGAGGAATGTTTCGAGCGTTGTCTGCGCGCTTGTTTCAACGGTTGCAATTATAGAGGAAGCGGTTGTGATACCGGTTCCACCGGAAATAAGCTCACCGAGCTTTGAGGTGGGAGTCGGAATACCGAATACTCCGTTGGCATTGATGGTACGGCTTTCCCAAATGACCTCAAGCATATCAAGAGAGTTATCATTACGAAGGTCCTTCTGAGAAAGGGTTACGTTATAGAATATTGGAAGAACATCTTCCCAGCTCTCATAGGTGAGCGCATCGAGAATGAAACCTGTACGGGAAACATCATCCTGAGTTGTCGGGATAGCGAGGAACTCAGAACCGGTACCGATGACTGTGATGTGATTTTCCTGAGCTTCATCATACTTAGGATAAGGAAGAATACCGAAGGAATCTTCCATTGCACGGAGAGGCGATGTATCCTTAAGCTGTGCGCCGAGGAAGAGACCGCGTCCAGCGTTGAAAGAGGATATGTAGCCGTTAGTAGAGTTGATATCTCCGTTGTTGAAGTATGCGTTTCCGTTTACAATGCTCATGTAATCAGCGAGTTTTTCGAGAGCGGTGAAATAACGCTCATCGGAGAAGTCAAGAACGATTTCACCGTCGCTGTTCTTGGAATAACCGGAGATTCCCATAGAGGAGAACATGGCACCTGGAGTGCTGGTGTGAGCAACAATGCCGTATGTTGTATCTCCGTCAGGGTTGAATTGGAAGGTTTCAGCACCGTTGAGGTTTGCACCTGCTGCGGTATATTCGCCGAACTTGTCGACAGTCCACTTGCCCTCACGAACAAGGTCGTATGGGTAGTCGAGCTTCAAGTCGTCCATAAGTCTTTCGTTGAAGAGGCAAATCCATGCGGTATCGAAGGTCATCATGTTAAGAGGACCGGAAGCGAAGAGAATCTTGTTCTTGATTGTTAACTGCTCGTTGATGCCCTTGTCCCAATATTCCTCAAACACGTGCATTTCCGGAACTGTAGCGAGGTCAATGAGGTATTCGGTGGAAATAATGTCTCGCTTATACATAAGCGGAAGGAATGCTGCATCATAATCGTCGTCGTCAGCCATTACCTGATTCTGCAAAGCTTCGCAGACTGCAGCCTGACCGGTCTGCCATTCAGCACCGCGCGGAATAATTGCTTCGTGAAGAGTGATGTTAAGCTGATCTTCAACATAGCGGTTGCGTCTGTAAACAGCTTCTTCAAGCTGGTCGCTGCTCGACTCTTCAAAGTCAAAACGAATGAAAGAATCATACTGTACGTCGAGGTTGAGCATTGTGAAATCGTATTCTCCGAAATCCTTGCCCTGATAGTCGTAGCCCTCTGCAGCCGGGGGAGTAGTATCGTTGCCGCCGCCGGGAGTGGTGTCGCTACCCTCACCGGTACCTGCGCCGCCGCCGCAGGATACGGTTGCAAGCATGCCGGCAAGAAGAAGTGCCGAAATTAATTGTTTGCGTGTCATAATAATTCTCCTTTCGGTTTTTACATGAATATTATATCACAATTATTCAACGAAATAAAGATGATAAATTTACAATCTTTTTTCGAATTGTTTGGACAATGCTAACAATTTATACTAATTTTTAACAGACCCTAACATGCATACAATTAACAAAATGCTATGTGCTGTATTTGAAAAAACGACGAAAATCTAAAGAAATGCGTGCTATTTGCAAAAAAAGATGCATGGCAGCTTAAAATAAGCTGCCATGCAATTGAGTCAAAATTGTGAATTATTCGAAGTTCTCGTAGAATGCTTCGAGCTTTGTCTGCGCGTTTGTTTCAACGGTTGCAATTACAGAGGAAGCGGTTGTGATACCAGTTCCGCCGGAAACAAGCTTGCCGAGTTCGCCGTTAGGAATCGGAATACCGAATACGCCGGGAGCACTGATGCTGCGGCTTCCCCAAATGATCTCAAGCATTTCAAGAGAGTCATCGTTACGAAGGTCCTTCTGAGAAAGGGTTACGTTATAGAATATGGGGAGAACATCTTCCCAGCTCTCATAGGTGAGTGCATCGAGGATGAAACCTGTACGGGAAACATCATCCTGAGTTGTCGGGATAGCGAGGAACTCAGAACCGCCACCGATAATGGTGATGTAGTTTTCCTGAACCTCATCATACTTAGGATAAGGAACAAGACCGAAGGAATCTTCCATAGAGCGGAGAGGCGATGTATCCTTAAGCTGTGCACCAAGGAAGAGACCGCGTCCTGCATTGAAAGCTCCCATATATCCTTCAGGCGCGTCAATAGCACCGTTATTGTAGTAAGCGTTTCCGTCTACAATGCTCATGTAATCTGCCATTTTTTCGAGAGCGGTGAAGTAACGCTCATCGGAGAAGTCAAGAACGATCTCGTCGTTGCTGTCCTTGGTGTAACCGAAGATGCCCATAGAGTTGAACATCGGGTTCGGAGTGTTGGTATGAGTTACCATACCGTAAGTTGTAGCTGCGTCAGGGTTGAACTGGAATGTTTCAGCACCGTTGAGGTTTGCACCTGCTGCGGTATATTCGCCGAGTCTGTCGATAGTCCACTTGCCCTCACGAACAAGATCATAGGGATAGTCGAGCTTCAAGTCGTCCATGAGTCTTTCGTTGAAGAGGTAGATCCAAGCGGTATCGAAGGTCATCATGTTAAGAGGACCGGAAGCGAATAGGAGCTTGTTTCTGATAGACAGCTGCTCGTTGATACCCTTGTCCCAATATTCCTCATATACGTGCATTTCCGGAACTGCAGCAAGGTCTACAAGATACTGTGTGGAAATGATATCCTGCTTGTACATAAGCGGGAGGTATGCTGCATCGTAGTCATCGTCATCAGCCATTACCTGGTTCTGCAAAGCTTCGCAGATTGCAGCCTGACCGGTCTGCCATTCAGCACCACGCGGGATAATTGCTTCGTGAAGAGTAATATTAAGCTGATCTTCAACAAAGCGGTTGCGTTTGTAAACAGATTCCTCAAGCTGGTCGCTGCTCGACTCTTCAAAGTCAAAACGAATGAAAGAGTCATACTGAGTATCGAGGTTGAGCATTGTGAATTCGTAGTCATTGAAGTCCTTGCCCTGATAGTCGTAGCCCTCTGCAACGGGGGGATTAGTATCGTCTCCGCCGCCCGAAGGAGTGGTGTCGTCATTGCCACCGTTTCCTGCGCCGCCGCCGCAAGATACGGTTGCAAGCATGCCGGCAAGAAGAAGCAATGAAATGAGTTGCTTGCGCTTCATAGTGTTTTTCTCCTTTAAAACTTTTTATCAGAAGTATATCATGTGGGATATACCAATCGATATACCAATTGACATAATTAATTATATCACAAACTCAATTATGTGTAAAGCGTGATTTTGCTCAAAAAAGGGCTGGTGATTTTGTTCGTTTTGCTAAAAACACTTAAAAAATATGTTAATTTGGCTGTGGGCATATAAAAAACTCCCACTCAAGTTATGAGCGGGAGTATAGAAGATGAAAGTTTTATGGCTCGATTGAACCGTAGGAGAGTGCATCGAGGAACTCAACAAGCTTCTGCTCAGCTGATACCTGATGTGTAGCAACGAGCGAGGATGCTGTGCTTACATCACCTGTGCCTGCAGTTACGAGAGCACCGATTGCATTATTGAAGTCTTTTGTAATCTTGTAAAGACCGGAAACGTCAATAGTACGCTTTTCCCAGATGTACTGGAGCATTTCGATAGAATCATCGTTACGCATACCCTTCTGAGAAACGGTTACATCCATGTAAACGGGGAGAACGCTCTTGTGGCTCTCATATGTGAGTGCATCAAGAATAAAGCCTGCGCGCGAAATGTCATCCTGAGTTACATCGATTGCGAGAAGACCTGCGGAGTCACCAACGTTAACACTGTAGTCTTCCTGAGTTTCGTCAAGCTTTGCCTGCGGAACCATACCGTAGGAGGACTCCATATGACGGATGGCCTGAGCTGCCTTAAGCTGGCAGTCAAGGAAGAGTGCGCGGTCGATAGAGAATACGCCAACATAACCGGAGATGTCGGGAAGGTCTTCATTCTTGTAGTAAACCTTGCCATCAGCGATGGTAAACATCTTAGCAATCTTTTCAAGAGTTGTGTAGAAACGGTCTGATTCAAGGGTCAGAACCATGTTGTCGTCAGCGTCTTTGTAGTACAAACGGTTGTTTGCTGCGTATGCCTGTGTGATGTAAAGTGCGGTGTGTGCAGACATACCGTATACACAGCTGCCTTCTTCTGTGAATGTGAAGTTTTCGTCACCGTTGAGGTTTGCTGCAGCGGAGATATACTCGTTTAACTTATCGAGAGTCCACTTGCCCTCGCGAACGAGGTCGTAGGGATACTCAAGCTTGAGATTGTCCATCATGGTTTCGTTAAAGAGATAGAGCCAGCAAAGGTCGAGGGTCATGAAGTTTAAAGGACCGGATGCAACAAAAAGCTTGTTGTCCATAACGAGCTCATCGTTTACGGTAACATCCCAATATTCATCCATTACCTTCATTTCCGGAACGGTAAGAAGGTCTACGAGATAGCCGCCGGTTACAACCTCAGGCTTGAAGAAAATCGGGAGGTACGCTGCATCGTAATCATCGGAATCTGACATAACTTCCTGCATAACGGCGTCACAGATAGCCTGCTGACCTGTGTTCCACTCGGATCCGCGCTCGAGAATGATCTCGTTGAAGTTAAAGTTGAGCTGTTCTTCAACAAAGCGGTTGCGCTTATAAACTGCTTCGTCAAGCTGCTCGCCGGTCTGCTCCTCGAAATCTACACGTACATAGCAACCGTACTGTACGTCGAGGTTGAGGATGTTGAATTCGTATTCATTGAAATCCTTACCTTGGAAATCGTAGCCCTGATCTTCTACAACTGTATCGTCGCTGGGCTGTGTGTCTGTGTCGTTGCCGCTGTTGCCTGAACTTCCGCCGCATGCGGTAGTAGCGAGCATGGCAGCAAGCAACAATAATGCAATTGACTGTTTGCGTTTCATAAGATATACTCCTTTCAAAAATTACAAACATATTGATAAAATAACAAATATGGTACAAACATATTTTATCATAAACTTTTAATAATTGCAAGCGCAAAATTAGCATATGACCGTGTAATTTTAGCTAAATGATAAAAAATGTGAGCAAGACTTTATAAAAATAAAGGATTTTGATTGCAAGCGAAAGCCAAAAAGTCATAAAAAAAGCGTAAACAGACAAATTGGCGCTTGACGATTCAGCATGAAAAAACCTTGTGCGGCAGGTATGCCGCACAAGGATAAAGAGTATGTATAAGGTTCAGCAACTCATTAATGGAAAGGTCAGGAGGCCATCTTTTCCATGAGCTCGAGAAGCTTCTGTTCCATCGAGGACTTATCTGATTCAATTGTAGAAGCTGCGCTTGTAATATTAAAGGAGCTTGAAATAAGTTTGCCAAGCTTGTCGCTGAGCTTATCAACTCCGTAGAATGAAAGCACGTTGATTTCGCGGCTTTCCCAAATGATTTCAAGCATCTCAAGCGATTCCTCGTCGCGGAGATTCTTTTGAGAGAGAGTTACATCATAGAATACAGGGAGAACGCTCTCTTTACTTTCATAGGTCAGAGCATCGAGAATAAGACCTGCGCGTGCGGGATCGTCCTGAGTGCTCGGGATAACAAGGAATACCGAGGTTTCGCCCATTGACGTACGGTAATCCTCTTGCTTTTCGTCATAGAGCGGATAGGGGAGGATGCCGAATGAAAATTCCTCAACCTCTCTGAACCACTGAACGTCCTTGAGCTCACATCCGAGCAGCATGCAGCGTCCTATGCTGAAATTGGTGTTATAGTTTTCGAATGTTCCGTTTCCGTTTACAATGTTTGTTGCGTCCATGATCTTCTGGAGCGCGTCGTAAACCTTTTCGCCGCCATATGTAAACTCGAAGTTGCCCTCGGAATCGCGGGTGTACATATCAACGTCTGCTGAGAAGAGCATCTTTGCCGGAACTGACGTATGTGCCGCAATACCGTAAATAGCGTTTGCACCTTCCGTATAGGTGAATGTGTCGTCGCCGTTGAGATTTGCGCCTGCGGTCGTGTATTCGTAAAGCTTATCAAGCGTCCATTTCTTATCGCGTACAAGCTGATAAGGATAGTCAAGTCCAAGGTCGGTCATCATATTCTGATTGAATACGAGGATCCATGACGTGTGAGTGGTCATCATATTAAGAGGACCGCCGGCTGTATAGAGCTTGCCGTTGATGGTCAGTGCCTCGTTGATAGAGGAATCCCAATAATCATCGTAAACGTGCATTTCGGGAATATCCGCGAGGTTCATAAGATAGCTGTCTGTAACTAAATCAGGCTTGAATGATACAGGTAAAAATCCTGCATCATACTCATCGCCGTCAGCCATTACCTGCTGATAAATAGCGTCGCAGATTGCTTCCTGACCGGTCTGCCATTCATAACCGCGTTCAAGAATGATTTCATTGAGCTTGAATCCGAGCTGACCCTCGATATAGCGATTACGCTTCCAAACTTCACTATCGAGCATCTCTGAGGAATCTTCTGCGAAGTCGAGGCTGATATATGAACCCCACTGGTAATCAAGGTTGATTACGTTGAATTCATAGTCATTGAAATTTTTTCCTTGGAAATCGTAGCCTGCCTCAACAGGAGGTTCGGTTGTGATATCGCCTGAATCATCGTTGCCGCTTGACGCATTTCCGCCGCATGATACTGTAGCGAGCATAGCTGCCAACAAAAGCATGGAAATAAATTGTTTACGTCTCATAATGATATTGCCCCTTTCATTTAGAAGTATACTCATTTTATCATATTTTCACAAAAATGTAAAGGTAGTATATTGACTTTTAGTGTGGTTATTTTTGCAGAAATAAAAAAACGCATATGCTTCCTGAAATAATTGTGCACTTTTTATAATGAAAGGTCGGCTCTCTGCGATTAAAGATAGTTGGTAACAAAATATTCTTTATGGGAGATTGACATCTTTATTGTTTGATTTTTTACATAGTAATTTTAGCATTTTTGCCTTGACAAACAGTGGTTGTTTTGCTATAATCTATTTTGGGAGGCGATTTAGTTGTATACGAACGACCATGTGAATAGATATCGCATGCTTCCGATAAATATTGATCACGCATTTGTTGATGCAAAAAACGATAAATACTCGAGCTATTTTATAAAAAGTCCGGATTCTGATACATACAATTGCTTTTCCTCGCACAGGCATGAGGCAATCGAGTTTATTTACGTTCAAGAGGGCGAGATTATCGCAAGACTTGACGACAGAGCATATACGGTTAAGGAGGGCGACCTTCTTGTGGTCAATCCGTTTATTGACCATGTCGCGGATTGTCAGATAACGGGCAAAAATATGCGATACCGCGTCATTCAGTTTGAACTGAGTGCATTCAATCCCCCGATGAGCAGTAAATTGCAGTCGTGCATTTTAGGGCTTCTCAACGGCAACGGACATTTTAAAGAGCACATTCAGGCATCAAGACTTGAAATGACAAATGTTAAAAAATCGATCGACCTTATCAATGAACGTTGGAAGGGAAGCGAAATTTCACCGCAGAATGATTGCTTGCAGCTTGCGGCGGTATATGAGCTGCTTGCGGATATGATTAGCGAGTTTTATGTCAATGCACCGATCTCGGGCAGAGTAAAGCGCGATCTTCATTTTATCCGAGTGGTTATAGATTATCTGTATAATCATTACAAGGAGCCGCTTTCGACAAGCGGAGTCAGCGAGAACTTATCGTATAATCTCAATCATTTTTGCCGGGTGTTCCGCGCCAATTTCGGCACGAGCTTTACAAAGTATTTAGCCGAGTTTCGCCTGACTCAGGCGATAAACAACTATCGCTACAGCACTTTGATGATTAATGAAATTGCAGCTGCGGTTGGATTTCAGGATTACGGCTATTTCGCACAGATCTTTAAAAAGTATACGGGGATCTCGCCGACGACATTCTTCCTCGGAAGCTTTTCACAAAATGAAAAATAAAAATGACGTGGCTGCCGCAAAAGAAATAATGCGGCAGCCACGAGGCGTTTACTCGGTAATCGCCTTTATAGCATTTGGAATTGCTCGGGTCGTATCGCCTGCGAGCATTGATATTTCGGGAGTTTCAAGAGCTGCAAGCTCGCCTGCAAGTCCGTTGACATACGCTCCCGCCGCTACGGCAAGCAAAAGAGAATCGTCCGCAGAGCTCGGGATTATTCCTGCGAGGATTCCGCTGAGAACATCGCCGCTTCCTGCGGTTGCCATGCCAGCACAGCCCTTGTCAACGAGATAGACTGTAGAGCCGTCAGTGATTACCGTTGTCGGACCCTTTAAAAGGAGAATTACTCCCATATCTGACGCATAACGCTTGGCAGCTTCAATTAATTTGTCGCGAAAATCTTCTATTTTTTCACCGCTCAGCCGCTCGAACTCCTTTAAATGAGGTGTCAGAACGAGCTTGCAGGCGGCGTTTTTTATTTGCGCTTTATCAAGCTGTGAAAGCATGTTGAGCCCGTCGGCATCAATTATCAGCTTTCCGCTGTAGTTTGAAAGAAGATACGATATTAGCTTGCCGACCTCCTCGGAGCGTCCCATTCCCATGCCGAGCGCAACGACCGCTGTGTTGTTAATAAGCCGTTTCGCTGTGTTTTCATTAAAGTGATACGCCCCATCCTCATCGTCGAGCAAAAACAGCGTGCTTTCAAGAAGATAGGGAAGGACTGCATGCGCAATGTTTTTCGGGACGGCAAGCTTGGCAACTCCTGCACCCGAACGAAGAGCAGACAGCGACAGATTCGACAGCTTTACGGCACCGCTGTATTCAAGCGAACCGCCAATAAGCGCCACGTAACCGTAATCGCCCTTGTTTGAGAAATTTTTTCGCTTTGGGAACAGATGGCGAATGTCGGAGCGCTCAATCAGATACGCCGGAGTTTCCACCGGCTCTATTCCTATATCGCAGTTGATTTTATGCTTGATAACATCCTTAGCTGCATTTAGAAACAGTCCGCTTTTGTACATCCCGATTGAAACGGTGATATCCGACCTGACACAAGTGTCGAAAAGTCCGCTGTCCCCACCAAGACCGCTGTTGATATCGGCAGATACGATATAAGCATCGCTTTGGTTTATGCGTTCAATCGCTGTTTTGTAAGGCTCGCTTATTTCGCCCTTGAAGCCCGTTCCGAGAAGGCAGTCGAGCACGGTTTGAAAGCCGTCAAGCTTTAGCTCATCAATACCGCGGTGCGTCGGTATTTTCAGCGCTGAGCATTCATCATAAAAATGCTTGCCGTCACTTGAAAATTTTTCCGAGAGCAGAAAGATCTCGCACTTGACAGATGCTTTGGTTAAAAGGCTTGCAACTACGAAGCCGTCGCCTGCGTTATTACCCGAGCCGCATACTATCGCTACAGGCTCACGCCACTCAACTGAGGAAAATATTGCATTGCCTGCACGCGCCATAAGCTCGGTGGATGAAATTTTTGTTTCAATAGTATGTGCATCGCTTTTTTGCATGTTAGCGACCGAAACGACCTTTATCATAAACATACTCCAAATAATGCGGTTTGTTTTATTATACAATAAAAAAATCGGATTTGCAACAGCCTCGGGCGCGAATGCGCCCTTGCGATGCTGTGCATCGCATATACTGCGGTTTTTGTGTGCAAAGCACACAAAAATGGAACCCCTGGTGGGTGACAAGCTGTATTTTATGGGAGCTGTTGCACCTAAGTGCAACGGCTCCTGGTTATTATTTTACGATGCGGAGCTGTTTTTGGATGTCATTTTCGACATCTGACGCTGTGCCATAACAAGTCCGTAGTATATGCCCTTCTTTCGCATAAGCTCATCGTGAGTTCCAACCTCGGCGACGGTG